>JBDTBS010000032.1:0-32741 GCA_039924035.1 Aquihabitans sp.
TCGAAGCGGTTCCGGTACAGCAGGGCTCCGTCTTCGTCGGCGAAGGCCGGTGTGGACTGCCAGTGTCCGGGCACGGTGATCGGTTGCCATCGAGGGGGGTCGACTGCCTCACCGAATTCGTCTACCGGTGTTGGTGGGCCATCGACCAGGTCGACGTCGTCGTCCAGCCACGTACGACGCAGGTCGTCGTCGGCAACGATCGCCTCCCACGACGAACCAAGTTCCATGGTCGCGAACGCTACCCGGCGCACCGACTCCGTCATCTCGGTGACCGAGCCGGACCGGTCTGCCGGGATCAGCGGGACCGGTAGGTGGCTCGGGTGCCGGTGCGATCTTCGTCCTTGTTGAGCCGCTTGGAGAGGTGAAGGCCTTCGAGCACGAACTCGACGGCGCTGGCCAGCACTCCGGGGCGTTCGTCGCCGTCGGCCAGGGCCACCACCGCGTCTCGTAGTGCGGGGATCTCTTCCATCAGCCGGACCTCGTCGGCCGCGGTCACGTCCTCCCCGGCATGCACCACCCGGCCGTCCTCGAAGGCATCGAGCACGCCTCGCAGCTGACCCAGATCGAGGCGACTGCGGAACACCTCGAGTACTGCGGCCTTCACCAGGCGCTCCACCACGGCGCCGTCGTCGTCATCGAGGGTGTCGAGCTCCACCTTGCCGGAGGTGGACGCGGCCAGCGCGGCCAGGTCTGACACCCGGGGCACCACCTGGTCGTCGCCGGCTCGCAGGGACCGGCGGGCCGCGTTGGCCACCAGGGTCTCGGAGTTGGTGACCGTGAGTCGCACCGACACGCCGGAACGCTGGTTGATGTGGGGGCTCTGGCGGGCCAGATGGGAGATGGTGGCCACCACCTCGGCCATGAACGACGGGATCACCACGGTGAGACCGTCGCCGGTGAGGGGCACGGCCTCCTGTTCGACGATGGTCATCTCGGTGGCCACGTCGAGGGGGTAGTGGGTGCGGATCTGAGCGCCGAAGCGGTCCTTGAGCGGGGTGATGAGCCGACCCCGGTTGGTGTAGTCCTCGGGGTTGGCCGACGCGAACAGGATCACGTCGAGGGGCAGTCGCACCTTGAAGCCGCGGATCTGCACATCTCGTTCCTCCAACACGTTCAGGAGGCCGACCTGGATCCGCTCGGCCAGGTCGGGTAGCTCGTTGATGGCGAAGATGCCCCGGTTGGTGCGAGGGACCAGGCCGTAGTGGAGGGTGAGCTCGTCGGACAGGTAACGCCCTTCGGCCACCTTGATGGGATCGACCTCGCCGATCAGGTCGGCGATGGAGGTATCGGGAGTGGCCAACTTCTCGCCGTACCGGGTGTCGCGGTGGATCCAATCGATCGGGGTGTCGTCGCCGTGCTCGGCCACCAACGAGCGAGCCAGGTGGGAGACGGGGGCATAGGGGTCGTCGTTGATCTCGCTACCGGCCACGATGGGCAGCCACTCGTCGAGCAGATCGGTGAGCGACCGGATGATGCGGGTCTTGGCCTGCCCTCTTTCGCCCAGGAAGATCACGTCGTGGCCGGCCAGGATGGCGTTCTCCAACTGGGGCAGGACGGTGTCCTCGTAGCCAAGGACGGCCTCGACCAGTGGTTGGCCAGCGCGGATGCGGGCCACGGCATTGCGGCGGATCTCCTCTTTTACCGGGACCGTTTCCCAGCCCGATTCCCGCAACTGTCCGATCGTGGTCGCCCTCGAGGTCATGGCGGCGACGCTATCGGCGCGTTGGTGCTGCTGCTCCGGCACCCCGGGTGGTTGGCGGTGCTACTGCCCGAAGGGTTGCGCGCAGGTCCACGCCGCTTCGACCTCCACCTTCTGGCGCCCGAGGTATGCATCGTGATGGTCCTGGCGGCAGCGCCAGTCGATCACCAGGGGGCCCCAATCGACGGCCAAGGCCACCCGGCCGCCGGTGGCCTGGTTCGGACTGTTGGGTTCGACCACCTGTACCTGCACCAGCCCGAAGATCACCTGGAGCACGACCAGGGCGATGAGCAGTTGAGAGCGGTCGCGCAATGCCACCGCCAACAAGATGGCTCCCAACACCAGGCAGGGCAGCAGGTGCGAGATCTTCCAGGGGAAGCGGACGAACAGCACCTGGCTGAGAATCAGGGCTGGTATCGAGAAGCGGACCAGCCACGATGTACGCCAGTGCCGCAGGGCCGCGAAGACAGCGGGCACGGCCAGCAGCACCACCAGCCAGGTGATGGGTCCGAGGAGCGTCAGGTCCTTCACGGCAGCCCGTCCGAGGTGGACCAGGGGGCTGGCGGTGGAGAAGTCGTTCTGCGCGAAGGCCAGTCCGCCAGCCTCGACGATCGACGGGATGAACAGGACCAGGGTGGCGACCGAAGCCACCGCCGCGGTGACCACGACAAGGGTTGTCGAACGACGGCGAGGAACTGCTGCAGGTCGACCGTCGTCTAGGTCATCCTCGGCGTCGGGCTGGTCCGATGAGGTGCCGACGCGTGTTGGTTCGGTGAGTTCGGCCACCAATAGGGCCAGCACCATCACCGCGGTCGTCACCCGTGAGCCCATGGCCGCCGCCGCCAAGAGGCCAGCCACCACGGGGTGGCCACGACGCAGAGCCACTGCAGCCCAGATCACGAAGGCAAGGGCGAAGAGGTAGTCGACGGTGGAGGTGGCGGCGATGATGAACCACGGGTTGGCCGCCACCAGCGCCACCGCCCAGCGGCGGCTCCGGCCGAGGCCCTCGCCGGCCAGCAGGCGATCGAGTCCGATCAGGAGAGCAATCGCGACCAGCAGCGACGCCAGGTTGGTGGCCAACGGACCGGCGGCCAGATCGAGGATGCCCACGAGCGACTCATGCACGGGCGCGCCCGGTGCTCGGCTCGGTAGGTAGGTGCCGTGGCGGGCGATGGATCGCCCCGACCGGAAGGTGTTGGCAACGTCCAGGTCGTTGCCAGGCCCCGAGACCAGAAAGGGGACGGCCACCACGGCGAGCACGGCAACGACGGCCATCAGCCATCGGGTGTTCGCATCGGTCGCCCGCAGCCGGTCCAGCACGACCGCTGAGTCTACGGAGGGGGCGTGGCCGCACTGGCCCACCGGGATCGGGTCAGCCGAGCTTGGTGAGCTGGGCGGCCGCGGTGAACAGCCAGAGCCCACCGAGCCCGATGCCGGCCAAGGGGAGCAGGCGATCCCGGTTGGCCGCCAGGAGGAGCGCTATCGACAACAGGGCAGCTTCGGTTCCGGCCCGCATGAACGCAGTGGCCCCGGACCACAGGTAGGAGTTGAGAACGGCGACCACAGCCACCGCCGGCAGCCAGGCCAGCCGTTCCCCCGTCGTGGCCGACGATTGGCGCCAGACCGACGCCCCCGCAAGCAGTAGGGCGACGAGTCCGATTGCGCTCAGCAGTCGGAAGAGGTCCTCGCCGCCGTCGGGTGGAACAGCCTTCGTCACCAGATCGATGAGCCCGGCAAAGGGAGCGCTCAGGTTGTTGTCGCCCGACGACGTGAGGGGCAGCGAGCCGAAGCGAGCCCGTTGGAGAAGTTGCCAGCCAGCGAAGACGACCAGGGGCACGAGGCCACCCAGCAGCGGTCCCGGCCATGCGCCGACGGTTGGGTCATCCGCGGGTGGAGGCTGATCGGTGGCGGCAGAGCCTGTCTCTGCTGCGTCCCGGCCCTTGCGCAGTTCGCGTCCCTGCCACCACGCCCACGCGCCGGCGGCCGCGATGCCGAAGGGCACCACCGCGGTGGTGTCGCGGGTGAGGACCGCGGCGGTGAGCAGCGCGGCTACAACTGGCCATCGTCCTCGTCGAGCGGCCAGGAGACCGCCGACGACGAACACCGAAGCCACCAGCTCCGAAGTGTCGAGCGACAAGGAATAGGCGAACCCGGGCCACAGCACGAACAGCAGCCCCCAGGCCGCATGCCGTCCCGAGATGCGGGCGAGGGCCCCTCCGAGTGCGCCGAGGATGCCAGCGGCGGCAACGTTGAGG
Organism: Aquihabitans sp.; assembly: GCA_039924035.1. Lineage (GTDB taxonomy): Bacteria > Actinomycetota > Acidimicrobiia > Acidimicrobiales > Iamiaceae > Aquihabitans. Next base: position 3,955 of record JBDTBS010000032.1, read on the forward strand.
GCGACGAGAGACCATGGCACCAGATCTGTGTCGCCAGCGCTGAACGCGTAGGCCAGCGCCCCATAGCCCCAGCGGGCATTGCGTAGGGACGGCAGGTCCATCTCCACCCCGGCCACCTGTTCGTCGGCCGACCATGGCGAGACGCCGAGTCGGTAGAAGAACTGACCGTCGAAACCGTCCTCGGCGTCCTGCACGGTCAACGAGGCGGGTGCCTCGGACTCGCTGGTCCACGGTGGTGCGGCATGGACCAGCAACGACGGGTCGCCGTCGGCTCGAACCAACAGGGCAGCCACGAACACGAGAGCTAGGAGCAGCGCGGCGAGACCAGGTAGCCAGATCTTGTCGGGAAGCCAGGCTCGGTCAGGGAGCCCCTGGCGTGAGGTCGACGATGGAGGGGTCGGCTCGGCCACGGCCCGCACCCTATTCAGCAGGGTGGCGACCGGAGGGCCGGGATGGCCAGATGGCGATCAGGCCGGGGCTGGCGGGGTAGCCGCCAACGGGCCGTTCCACCAGAGGCCGCGCAGATCGATTCCGTCGGCCACGGCCTCTTGGGCGATCTCGGCCACCTCACGGGAAGTCTCCGCTGCTCGACGGTCGTCGGGGTCGCCGGTGGGTACTCCCACGGCCAAGAGCGGATGTTCGGGGAAGGCGTCGGCGAGGTGGTGAAGAGAAAGGCCGAACCCATGGGCCCACGGCACCTGCCCGTCCGGGCCGAGGTCCAGCGTCTGTGGATAGGGGAGCAGGACTCCGTCGCCACGTACCGCCGCTCCATGGCGGTACGTGAACCCGATCAGGTCGAAGGCCTCTCGGGCGCCGGGTACCTCTACCGGTCCTCGGTGCCCTACCTGCAAGGTCTCCTCGGTGAGCATCCGGTGCCACGAACCGAACAAGGCTTCGTCGACTACCGACGTCATGGCCTGGGCCTCGGCCGGTGCTGGCGTATCGGGGTCGGGGCGGGCTGGAAACAGCGGCACCATCCACTGAGCGGTGGCCACCGGCCGACCCGAACCTCGGAGGCAGAGGGCCGCTTCCACCGAGGCCAGATGAACACCTTCGAGAGCCTGGGCGAATCCCTTGGCATCGCCGGTGGAGCCCGGCGGGCGTTGTGCAGTGATCCAGCCCTGATAGGCCCAGCGGGTGGGTTCGAACACGGGGAGCCAGCCATCCACCAGATGGCCGAAGAGCTCACCGACCTGTTCCACGTGGCGGGCCCAGTAGTAGCGGCGGGATCGAGGGTCGCCGAAGCCCCGCTCATCGTGGGCGAACCAGCCGGGGAGGGTGTCGTCGTGCAGGCAGGCCCACACCGACACGCCGGATTCTCGGGCCGTGGCGAGCACGGTCTGCAGATGCTCGACCGCGCCGACGTCCACCTGCCCATCGGAAGGTTCGATCCGGGCCCACTCGAGGGTGAGGCGTACCTGGGTCAGGCCCTTGTCGGCCAACTCCGCCAGGTCGGCGGGGAAGCTGGTGCCGAAGCCGGTGGCTGGCCCGGGTGGATGTCTCCCGTCGTGCTCCCAGACCGCCAGCTCCGAGGCCGGGGCCACTCCGTCGATGGTGACCGACGATGCCCCTGCCCCCCACCGGAAACCTTCGTTCGACTTCACCTCGGCATCCTCGCACCCTCATTCGACCGGGCGACCATCTGCCGACGCTGCCGGGCTGTTCGGTCGTAGCCTTCGGGTGTGGCCCGTCGTTCGCACTTCCGCTACTCCCGCTGGGACGGCACCCAGGTAGGTTTCGATCTCGATGCCGATCAGATCCTGGCCGAGATGAACGACGACCTGCTCTACCACGGTGATCTCAACGCCGCGCTGAGACGAATGCTCCAGTCGGGCTTCGAGGACCGCAACGGCGAGCGGGTCCAGGGCATGCAGGAGCTGATGGACAAGCTCCGCAAAGAGCGCCGGGAGCGTTTGGAACAACACGACCTCGGCGGGGTCTACGACGACATCGCTGCACAGCTCCGTGAGGTGGTCGACATGGAACGGACTGCGCTCGACGAGTTGCAGCAAGAGGCGGCGGCATCGGGTGACGAACGGCGTCGGCAGGTGACCGACGATGCCGTGGCCGGCAAGGGTCTGCAGCTCGATCTCCTTCCCCCAGATCTGGCCGGGCTGGTGCGGGAACTGTCGGAGAACTACGACTTCACCTCCAGCGAGGCCCGTGAGCGCTTCGAGGAGCTCACCGATCAACTGCGCGAGCAGCTGGCCCAGCGGTGGTTCAACCAGATGGCCGGAGCGATGAGTGACGTGTCGCCCGAGGCCCTAGCCCGCACCAAGGACATGTTGGCCGAACTCAACACGATGCTCGAGGCCCGGGCCGCGGGTCGGCGGCCAGACTTCGAAGGCTTCATGGAGCGCTTCGGCGACTTCTTCCCGGAGAACCCCCGCGACCTAGATGAGTTGCTGGAACTGATGGCCCGGCGCATGGCGGCCATGCAGTCCATGCTCAACTCGATGACACCCGAGCAGCGCGAGCAGCTCCAGGGGCTGTCCGAGCAGCTTCTCGAGGACATGGACCTCAGCTGGCAGATGGATCAGTTGTCGGCCAACCTCCAGCAGGCGTTCCCCGATCTTGGCTGGAACCGGCGCTACGACTTCTCGGGCCAAGATCCGCTCGGCTTCGCCGACGCCGCCCAGATCATGAACGAGCTCGGCGACCTCGACCAGCTCGAAGCCATGATGCGCCAGGCCGCCAACCCCGGTGCGCTGGCCGAGGTCGATCTCGAACGGGCCCGTCAGCTCCTCGGAAACCAGGCCGCCGACAGCCTCGAGCGCATGGCTGAACTGGCCCGCACCATGGAAGAGGCTGGGCTCATAGAGAACCGGGAGGGTCGATTCGAGCTGACCCCGGCCGGTCTCCGCCAAGTGGGCCGCCACGCGCTCGACGACTTGTTCTCGAAGGTGGCCCGCGACAAGTTCGGCCAACACGAACTCACCCGCGACGGCCTCGGCCACGAGCGGTCCATGGACACCAAGCCCTACGAGTTCGGCGACCCGTTCAACCTTCACATCGAGCGGACCATTCGCAACGCAGTGACCCGCACCGGTGGTGGGACCCCAGTGAGGTTGTCGCCCGAAGACTTCGAGATCGAGCAGACCGAACAGACCGTCCGGTCAGCGACCGTCCTCATGATCGACCTCAGCCTCTCGATGCCCCTGCGGGAAAACTTCCTCCCCGCCAAGAAGGTGGCCATGGCGCTGAACTCGCTCATCTCCAGCCGGTTCCCCCGCGACTATCTCGGTCTGGTCGGGTTCAGCGAGGTGGCCCGCACCATCGAGCCCCGGGAGCTTCCGGAGGTGTCATGGGACTATGTGAAGGGCACCAACATGCAGCACGGGTTCATGCTGGCCCGCAAGCTGCTGGCTCGTGAGCACGGCACGAAGCAGATCATCATGATCACCGACGGCGAACCCACAGTTCACCTGTCCGAGTCGGGCCAACCGCTGTTCAACTATCCGCCGATCCAGGCCACCGTCGATGCCACGCTGCACGAGGTGCTCCGGGCCACCCGGGAGGGCATACGCATCAACACGTTCATGCTGGATGCCACCCCCTACCTCCAACGCTTCGTCGAACAGCTCACCAAGCTCAACCGGGGTCGTGCCTTCTTCACGTCGCCCGAGAACTTGGGCGACTACGTGCTGGTCGACTTCTTGGAATCGCGTCGTCAGATGAGCCGGGGCGGTCGCCGGGCCGGTTGACGGCCGGTCACTTCTCGGCGGATTTCTTGGCCGGGGTCTTCTTGGTAGGTGCTTTCGTGGCGGCAACCTCTTTGGCGGGCTTTGCCGGTGTTGACTTCTTGGCAGCAACCTTTTTCGTTGGTGCCTTCTTCGCGGCAGCCTTCTTGGCTGGTGCCTTCTTGGCCTTGGAATCGATCGGCGTGAGGATGCGACGGGTCACGAAGTCTTCGATGGCTCGGACGAGAGCCTCGGGTTCTTCGATGGGCAGGGTGTGCCCAGCGGTGGGGAACGTGAGCAGTTCGCTGTCGGGTACCCGGTGATGGATGGTCTCCATGCACCGGGCCGGGGTGAACACGTCGCGTCCGGCGGCCACCGCCAGGGTGGGCACGGTGATGGTGGGCAGCACGTCGGCTGCCGAGTGGTTGCGCATGGCCCCGGCCATCTTCACCATCACGGCCAGGTCGGCTGTCTTGAGGTGGAGCAGGTAGGGGTGCAGTCCTTCGGCGGTGGACCCCGGACCCGCAGCACGCGCCAGGCGGGCGCCGTAGTGGCCGACGGCGGCCGGCCCGATGGAAGCTTGCACCGGCTTGACGATCTCGGGGAACCACCGCATCACGGCGGCGGCCACCGGGTAGAGGTAGTCGGCGACAGGCGTGCCATAGAGGGTCCGGGTCGGGTTCTCGAAGGTACCAGCGATCAGGACCAGCCCGAGCACTCGCTCGGGGGCGATCCGATAGAGCTCCAGGCCGGTCTGCACGCCCATGGAATGGCCCATCACCAGCGCTCCGTCGAACCCGCTGGCATCGAGCACGGCCAGGAGGTCCTGGGCCAGGCGTCGCACCGACACGTCATCATCGGTGAGGTTGACGGCGCCGCGGCCCGGTGACCGAGGGAGCCCAGAGAAGCCGTGCCCGCGAGTGTCGGGGAGTATGCAGGGGTGGCCTGCCTCTTCGAGATCGGGCAGGATCCCGGCCCAGTAGGCATCGCTGCACGACCAGCCGTTGGCGAACAGCACCGGAACCTTCGGGCCGCCGGGGTTTCGCACGGTGTAGGCCAGTGGAGTGCGGTCGTCGACGGTCACACTCCGGTCCTTCTTGAAGATCGCGTAGGGCTCGTCGGATCCGATGAGGGGTTCCCAGGGACGGTCGTCTCGTTGTGTCATGGGTGGGCGGCCTCCGCCATATCTCGTGGACCCCGATCATCGCATCTCGGGCGCAGCGGATGGCTGCTCGGCACCGCCGATGAGGTCCGCCATGGCATCTCGACGAAGTTCCCCTTGCGCATTGGCACGGGAGAGGCGACAATCACACCGATGTAACTACAAGCGTGGTATGGGATTCGGGGAACCGGTCTGGTGCCACCCCGACAGCAGGTGACCGTTCGTCCGGCCCTTCGGTGGTCGGCTCGACAGTGAGGGACCCGCATGCACGACACATCAAACGAAACCGAGACCAGAGGCTGGCAAGACTTCGCCAACTGCCTCGGCGTAGACCCAGACCTGTTCTTCCCAGAACGAGGCGCGTCCACGCGTGAGGCCAAGGAGGTATGCAAGGGCTGCGTTGTGCGCAACGACTGCCTCGAGTACGCCTTGGACAATGGCGAGAAGTTCGGCATCTGGGGCGGGCTCAGCGAACGGGAACGTCGGCGCATCCGGCGCCAACGTTCGTTGGATCGTCGCACCGCGCTGGATGTCGAAGCCGCCTCGGAGAGCTTCGGCGCCTGAAACGTCACCCGGCGGGAACTCGATGCCTGCGCAGTGTCTGACAGGCCCTCAGCGTCGGCGGAGTCTTCTTCTAGCCTCGATCGTACGATCTTCGGCCAGGTCCAGTTCGTCCCATCGCGACTTTGGAATGGCCTGAAGAACGGCCTCGGGTACCAGGCCCACCAGTTCGCAACCGGCCACCGGGGCCAGCGCGGCCACGGCATCGGTGGCGGAGGCTGGTCCCACCGTCAGCGGCTCCACCAGGTTCATCGATACCTGGACCCGATCGCCGACGGCCAAGCCCAGCGTGCGCACCTGCGGGCTGCGGATCTGGGCGGCCACCAACCGGGCCTGGGCCAGATCCGGTTCGGCCAGCCAGACGTTGTAGGCCACCAGTAGCGGCCGAGCCCCCACAGCCACGGCCCCCGCGGTGGGATGCGGGTGGTGTGGGCCGGTGTCGGGCACGAGGTCTGTGAACGCTCGCCGCCGGATGTCGGGCAGCGTCCGTTCCGGCCCGTAGATGAAGCAGGGCAACGACAGCTCGTCGGCTGCCCACTGACTGAACCGGTCCCGAGCGGCCAACGCGTCGTCGAAGGTGGAGCCGTCGAGGGCCACGAACGGCACCACGTCGATGGCCCCGATGCGGGGATGCACCCCGTGGTGGATTCCGAGGTCGATGGCCTCGACCGCAGCGGCGGCCACGGCCCGAGGTGCTTCTTCGCCGAGGAGGGTCAACACGCTGCGGTGATGGTGGGGATCGGTGTGAACATCGAGGAGATCGGGTCCGGCGGCAGAGGCCACCGCAGCGATCACCTCGGTGTCGCATCCCTCGCTGATGTTGACCACGCATTCCAGCACCGCTTCAGCATCGCAGCCGGGCCTTCGCTTTTGCGGGACCGATTCTCGTCGCCGCGACATGGGATCCACTTGACCGGAGGGCTACGGTGAAGTCATGAACCTCGGACCAACGGAACTGATCGTCATCCTGGTGATCGTCCTCCTCCTCTTCGGCGGGGCCAAGCTCCCGCAGTTGGCGCGCTCGCTCGGCGAGGCCAAGAAGGAGTTCGAAAAGGGCACCGAAGATGGCAACAAGAAGGCTGTCGTCGAAGCCAAGGCTGACAACAGCGCCAACGACGCTGCCGACAAGGGCCCCATCAGCTGATCTGCTGCTGAGCTAGGCCCATCGACCGCATTGGTTGATGGGCCCGTTCTTCGTTTTCGGCTGGAGTCACCGGTGGCCGGCCCACGTTTCGTTTCAAAACTAGCGAAATGGCGTACATTTCGTCGTCTCACGACGAAATATACGCCATTTCCGGTAATTCAGGGATTTCGGGGGGTGGGTCAGACGCGAGCGGCGGCGGTGGACGCTGCTTCGGCTCGTTGACGCTTGAGGATCCGACGCCGTTCGCGCTCGGACGTTCCGCCCCAGACGCCGTGGTCGATCCTGTTGGCGAGGGCGTAGTCGAGGCACTTCTCCTGCACCTTGCAGGTGGCACAGATGCGACGGGCGGCATCGACGCCGACTCCGTCGCTCGGGAAGAACGCGCCCGACGGATAGTTGCGACATTCGCCGTCTCGCATCCAGCGGAGTTCGAGTACTTCTTCCATGGGGGTTACTGCCTCCGAGGCGATGCCTCTGTTGGTGATCTGATGAACCCGAACAATGGGTCCTACCGGTTCAACGCCCGGCGCTCAGCCATAGTTCCCTGATTCGCGTGCAGATTCGGTGCAGGCGCGGTGGAGATACGACGAAAACGTGCTTGTCTATGCAGATGGCCCGTCGCTCGCGTGATGAAACTCCGGGGATATCGGGGCATTCCAAGGCCTCTTGGAGCCCTTGGGCCCCTCGGTCGGCGCCGCCCACAGAGCATCGCCACCCGAAGGCGACGGGCGAATCTCGTCAACCCGGAGCGGCGATGCCACCGGCAGACCCATCGGGTGCGGTAGGCCGGCCGCCGTCCCCCTTTGGCGAAGGATCCTCGCCCGATCTCTGGCTGCGGTCACAGCGAGCACCGGTGACCGACGACCTGCGCCCCACGGGCGTTGGTCCCCGCCCTCCAGGTTCATGGCCAACTCCCAAGCTCGACGGTCCTGTGCCGGGGTCGGCGGCGCCGGTCCGCCGCAGCGTTGCCTTCGTTGCCTTTGTTGCCTTCATGGTGGGGTCGCTGGTGGTGGGAGCAGCGTTCGCGACCTATGCCTTCGGTGATCGTCGGGGTCGTACCGTCGAAGCCGACTCGGCTGGAGGTGGCAGCGCTGGCGGGGCGTCAGGGCCGATGAACATCCGCAAGATCCTCGACATCGCCGAACCTTCGGTGGTCACCCTCACCACGGGAAGCGCCGACAGCATCTTTGGCGGTACCGGTTCGGGAGTGGTCATCTCCGAAGATGGCCTCATCCTCACCAATGCCCACGTGGTGGCCGAGGCCGGTGGTCAGATCGAGGTCCGGTTCCACGACGGCACCTCGGCCACTGCTGATGTGGTCGGCGTGTCGGTGTCCGACGACGTGGCCTTGTTGCAGGCGGAACGCACCGGGCTGACCCCGGCCACCCTCGGATCATCGGCCAACCTGCGGGTGGGCGACGACGTGGTCGCCATCGGCAATGCGTTGGCTCTCGGCGACGACCCCAGCGTCACGAAGGGAATCGTGTCGGCCAAGAACCGTTCGATAGCCGACGGGACCATCTCGCTCACCCACCTGATCCAGACCGATGCGGCCATCAACCCGGGCAACTCCGGGGGGCCGCTGCTCAACGCGGCCGGTGAAGTGGTGGGCATAAACACGGCCATCATCCAGGGTGCGCAGAGCGTCGGCTTCGCCATCGAGATCGATGAGGTGGAACGTCTGATCCCCGAATTGAAGGCCGGGGGTGGCGACCCACTACCCGAGACCGTGAGGCTCGGGGTGGGAACCATCGACGTCGACAGTTCGCTGACCGATGCCGTGAGGGACCAGTACGGCGTCACTGCGCTCAGCGGGGCCTTGATCACCGCTGTCGAACCTGATTCGGCCGCATCATCGGCGGGCATTCTCGAAGGTGATGTGGTCGTGGAGGCCGACGGTCAGGCCGTGGCCACCGGCTCCAACCTCCAGACCATCGTCCGCAGCCGCCAGGCCGGCGATCAGATTCCTGTGGTGGTCGAACGTCAGGGCCGGCGGCGCGTCTTCGACGTGACCCTCGGCAACTGAGCCCGCTCGGCCCGGCTCACCGGTGGCGTTGTCTGTGGCGGGGACCAGTCCGGTAGCATCGATACTCATGTCGCAGACCGCTCCCGAGCTTCCCCAGGAACCGCCCCGCGGTCACGTCCGCGTCGTCTACCTCGGGCCGGTGGCTCCGCACTGGGACCTCCAGAGCGATTGGGGCGACCGGGCCATGGTCGAGGGCTTCCGTGACCGCATGCAGGCTCGCCTGCAGCTGGTCCCGCCCCACGACCCGCAGTTCCGGCGCAACCGTGAACGGGTGATCCGCGATGCCGAGCGCGAGAACGTCCAGCTCGACTGGGACCTCGGACTGCCCGAAGACGGCTGATACGCCGGACCGACCAAAGCGTCGATCGCTACCCTCCATCCATGGATACCGTCGCCGAAGATGCCCCGCTGGCCGGACCCTCAGGTGGCGAAGCGGAAGTCGGTGACCCGACTCGGTTTCTGAACCGTGAGCTGTCTTGGCTCGACTTCAACTCGCGGGTGCTCGAGTTGGCTGCCGATGCCACCGTGCCGCTGCTCGAACGAGCCAAGTTCTGTGCGATCTTCAGCCAGAACCTCGACGAGTTCTTCCAGGTGCGGGTGGCTGGCTTGGTCGATCAGGTGGTGGCCGGTCTGGGTCGCACTTCTCCCGATGGGTTGTCGCCCACCGAGACCCTGAAGCGAGTGGCGGTCCGAGTCGGTGAGCTGGTCGAGCGGCTCGAGCACATCTTCCTGACCGAGATCGTCCCCGCGTTGGCCAGGGCGGGCATCGTTTTCTCCGGCTGGGACGAACTGGACGATGACGACCGCGAGCACCTGGTGGAGGAGTTCGAGAGCCGGATCTTCCCGGTTCTCACGCCGCTGGCGGTGGACCCTGGTCACCCCTTCCCATACATCTCGAGCTTGTCGTTGAACCTGGCCGTGCTGCTCCGGGATCCGACCACCGACGAGAAGCGGTTCGCCCGGGTGAAGGTGCCGCCGTTGCTACCCCGTTTCGTGGTGATGCCCGACGGCGAGCGGTTCGTGCCGCTGGAGCAGGTGATCGCCGCCCATCTAGACCGGTTGTTCCCGGGCATGGTGGTGGAGGAGACGTTTGCCTTCCGAGTCACTCGAAACGCCGACCTCACGCTCGAAGAGGAAGAGGCCGACGATCTGCTGGCCGCAGTGGAGATGGAGTTGCGCCGCCGGCGCTTCGGCTCTGCGGTCCGCCTCGAGGTAGATGCAAGGGTGACGCCGGGCGTTCGGGAACTGCTGCTGCGGGAGTTGGACTTGCCTGAGCAGGCGGTGCACGACTGCGTCGGTCCGCTCGACCTCGGCGGCCTCTGGGCTCTGCTTCAACTCGATCGACCCGACCTCAAGAACGCGCCGTGGAACCCGGTTACCCAGGCCCGGTTGGCTTCCACCGACGACGAGAAGGCCGACTTCTTCAAGGTCATCGCCGATGGCGACGTGCTCGTGCACCACCCCTACGACTCGTTTGGTACCTCGGTGGAGGAGTTCGTGCGCCAGGCGTCACGGGATCCGAAGGTTCTGGCCATCAAGCTCACCCTCTACCGGACGTCGGGCGACAGTTCCATCATCAAGTCGCTCGTGCGAGCGGCCGAACGGGGTAAGCAGGTGGCCGCCCTGGTGGAGTTGAAGGCTCGCTTCGACGAGTCGGCCAACATCGGCTGGGCCCGGGCCCTGGAAGCGGCCGGTGTCCATGTCACCTACGGCCTGGTCGGGCTGAAAACTCACACGAAAACGGCACTCGTGGTTCGAGATGAGCCGCAGGGGCTACGCAGCTACTGCCACATCGGTACCGGTAACTACAACGCCAAGACGGCCCGCCTGTATGAAGACATCGGGATACTCACCGCCGATCCTTCCGTGGGCGCGGATCTGGCCCAGTTGTTCAACTACCTCACCGGGTACGGCCGCAACGTGCAGTACCGGCGTCTTCTGGTGGCCCCGCATCCGTTGCGAGCCCGTCTGCTCGAGTACATCGACGGGGAGATCGCCGCACCTCCAGGGACCGGGCGGGTCATCATGAAGATGAACAGCCTGGTAGATGCCTTGTCCATCGACCGGCTCTACGAGGCATCTCAGGCTGGCGTGCAGATCGACCTGCTGGTGCGGGGAATCTGTTGCCTGCGGCCGGGCGTGCCGGGACTGTCGGAGAACATTCGAGTCCGGTCGATCATCGGCCGTTACCTCGAGCACTCGCGCCTCTACCACTTCGCCAATGGCCGTGGACCAGGCGAGCCCATCACCTACATCGGGTCTGCCGATCTCATGCCCCGCAACCTAGATCGTCGGATCGAAGCGCTGGTGCCGGTCCTCGATCCTGCCCTGCAACGACGGGTTGCCGAGATCATCGACGTCAACCTGGCCGACGACACGTTGGCTTGGACCCTTGGCGCCGACGGAACCTGGACCCGTGTTCCACGGGGTGGGACGGTCGACGCTCACTTGCGCTTTCAGGAACTGGCCCTGGCCCGGGTCCGTCGTCCGGAGGCTTGAGATGCCACGCGGAGACCTCGGCGGACCGACCGATGAGCCAGAGGTGCGTGCCGCGGGTGGGTTGCTGTGGCGGATGGGCAGAGATGGTCGGACAGAGGTGCTCCTGATCCACCGACCCCGCTACGACGACTGGACGCTGCCGAAGGGCAAGTGCGACCAGGGGGAGCCCTGGGAAGACACCGCTCATCGTGAGGTGCTCGAAGAGACCGGATTCGAGGTGGAACTCGGTGCTGAGCTCCCGTCGGTCGCCTACCGAGACCACAAAGGACGCACGAAACTGGTGCGCTACTGGACCATGTCCGTGCGCTCCGGCACCTTCGCCCCCAACGACGAGGTCGACGCCATTGCCTGGTTGTCGACGGCCGATGCCCGGTCTCGGCTCAGCTACGAGCACGACACCGTGGTCCTCGACGCGTTCGAGGTTCCGGCCAACTGAGTTCAGGCTCGCCTGACCGATGTCGGACCGTCCGGCATCGACAGACCGGTTTGACTCACGTTTGGTAGGGATCCTTTGCCCTGCTCGCCGACACTTCGTCGGCGGTTCATCCTTGGTTCATCACCGGTCGGCTTTGCCGACACCCGCCTTCCGTACCGTTCGCCATGAACAGCGAGATCAGCCACCGGGCCGGTCCCTGTCCAGCCCAAGGAGGGCGAACGTTGATCCACAAGAAGCGTCGAATCTGGTTGCCAGTGGTGGTTGCCGCCGTCGGCCTGTTGGCCGTGTCGTGCGGTGATAGTGGCAGCGATGCCGCCACCGACGGCTCCGGCGGCAGCGCCCCGGTGAAGTCCGCGTCGAGCGAGGCCATCGCCGGGATCTCCCACGACCTGAAGGGCTCGGGCGCCAGCTTTCCCGATGCCTTCTACCAGGAGGCCATCGAGGGCCTGGCCGATGAGGCCCCCGAACTGACCGTTACCTATGAGGCGGTCGGGTCGTCTTCGGGTCGTGAAGCCTTCGCCCAGCGGCTCAACGACTTTGCCGGTACCGACAGCTTGGTGAAGGAAGAGGAGAACCTGGCGGCGGACTCCTTCTTCTACATCCCGAGCACCGCGGCCTCGATCGCTGTCGTGTTCAACCTCCCGTCGGTCGAGGAGGTCGATCTCGACGGACCGACGCTGGCCAAGATCTTCGATCGGAAGATCACCCGCTGGGACGACCCGGCCATCGCCGCCACCAACGAGGGCGCCGACCTGCCCGACCTGGAGATCACAGTGGCCCGGCGCTCAGACGGTTCGGGGACCACCAAGAACTTCACCAAGTTCTTGGAGTCGGCAGCCCCCGGCGTCTGGACCCTCGGGTCCGATGACACCATCGAATGGGCTCCTGACACCGAGGGTGGCCAGCAAAACCCCGGCGTTGCTCAGATAGTGAGCAGCACCGAAGGGGCCATTGGCTACGTCGACTTCGGCAGTGCCTCCGAGCTCGGTCTGAGCATGGCGGCCGTCGGCAACGTCGAGGGCAACTTCGTTGCCCCGTCGATCGAGTCGACGGTCGCCGCGCTGGCCGGCGCCGAACTGGCCGAGGACCTCACCTACGACCCGCTGAACGGACCGGGTGCCGATGCCTACCCGATCACTGCCCCCACCTATCTCCTGGTGCGGTCGTCCTACGACGACGCGGCCACCGGAAAGGCCGTCGTGGCCTTCGTGACCTGGTTGATCACCGATGGGGCCGACAGCTACGCCACCGATCTCGGCTACGCCCCGACGCCCGAAGCGTTCCGCACCCGGTCCCTGGAGAAGCTGGCCGAGGTCCAGATGGGCTGACCTACGAGTCCTTTGGTTCCTGGGTGCCCCGGCCTGTGGGCCGGGGCACCTCCCATTCCGCTATCGAACCGGATCCGAGAGTTGCCCACTCGTTCACCTGCCGTTCACCTGGTGGTTCATCGCCGGTCACCCGGCATCCGTAGCGTTTCCTTCAACCGAGGCCTCAGCGCATGCAGGGCCCCCGACGTGTTGCAGGAGTGGCCGAGGTGTTCCTCAGCCCACCACGAGTACGAATCGTTGGAGTGGCGTTGGCTCTGGCCTTCGTCGCTGTCGGTTGCGGCGATAGCGGCACCCCCGAGCCGCTGGCTGTGCCCCACGGCCCACAGACGACGGCCATTGCCTCGACGTCGGGCAACATCAAAGGTTCGGGGGCCAGCTTTCCCGATGCCTTCTACCAGGAGGCGGTGGCCGGTCTCATGCCGGTTGCCCCCGACCTCCAGGTGACCTACGAGGCAGTGGGTTCGGCAGCAGGGCGCGAAGCCTTTGCTCAGGGACTGGCCGACTTCGCGGGGACCGACAGCCTGGTCGGTGAAGACGACGGGATCGCCCCCGGATCCTTCACCTATATCCCGGCCACCGCGGCGTCAGTGGCCGTGGTCTACAACCTGCCCGACGTGCCGGGTCTACGACTCGACCCCGACGCCCTGGCCTCGGTGCTACAACGCGACATCGTCCGCTGGAACGATCCGGTCCTGGCGGACCTGAACCCCGATGTCACCCTTCCCGACCTGGCCATCACGGTGGCCCGTCGCTCCGACGGGGCCGGTACCACCAAGAATTTCACCCGGTACATGGCCAGCGCTGCTCCCGATGCCTGGAAGCTCGGATCAGATGACACTGTCGAATGGCCCAGTGCCACCCAAGGGGGCCAGCAGAACAGCGGGGTGGCCCAGATAGTCACGGCCACGCCAGGGGCCATCGGCTACGTCGACTACGGCAACGCGATGGAGATCGGTCTGCAGGTGACGGCCATTCGCAACCGGTCGGGCAACTTCGTGGCCCCATCGGTAGAGGCGACGAAGGCCGCGGTGGCCGGGTCACCGTTGAACGACGAGTTGGTCTACAACCCCCTCGACGGGCCTGGCCTCGATGCCTATCCGATCACGGCCCCGACCTATCTGCTGGTCCGCACCCACTATGGCGATGCCCAGACCGGGCAGGCCGTGGTGGCCTTCGTGAAGTGGCTCATCACCGATGGGGCCGACACATTTGCCGCCGACCTCGGCTATGCGCCGGTGCCCGAGGCGTTTCGGGTCCGGGCCTTCGAGGCCCTCGACCAGGTCGAGGTGGGCTGAGCGATGACCTCGACCACGTCCGGCGATGCGGGCTCCTCAGCCGTTCGGGACCTGAAATCCAGCGACCGTGGTGCGGTCGTCGATGCCGGCTTTCGGTGGCTTGCCTTCAGCGCGGCCGTCACCATTCTGGTGGTGCTCGGGCTGATCGCCTGGGCCAGCGTCAACCGGGCCTGGCCTGCGTTCGCACAGGAAGGCATTCGCTTCGTGACGTCGTCGAGGTGGGCGCCGAGTGCCGACTCGTTCGGGGCGCTGACGATGGTTTACGGCACGGTGGTGGTGTCGACCATCGCTTTGCTGTCGGCGGTTCCGGTGAGCATCGGTATCGCGCTGTTCACCGCTGAGGTGGCGCCCCGGAGGTTGCAGACGATCATCGTGTTCGTCATCGACCTGCTGGCCGCGGTGCCGTCGGTGGTCTACGGGCTGTGGGGGATCTTGTTCGTGGCCCCCAACCTGACCGGGGTCTACGGCTGGCTCTCCGAGGTGTTCGGCGGGTGGCCGGTGATCGGGCCTCTGTTCGCGGGCGGTGCTGGTAGCGGCCGCAGTTTCATGACCGCGGGGCTGATCCTGGCCCTCATGGTCACGCCGATCATCACATCGGTGAGCCGCGAGGTGCTGGCCACGGTGCCTCAAGGCGAGAAGGATGCCGCCCTGGCCCTCGGGGCCACCCGGTGGGAGATGATCCGCGGCGCGGTCCTGCCCCACAGCTTCGGGGGCATGGTCGGGGCGACCATGCTCGGTCTGGGCCGGGCCATGGGCGAGACGATCGCGGTGGCGTTGGTCATCGGGTCGTCGTACCAGATCACTTCGCATCTGTTCGCCAGCGGATCAGCGATGCCCGCCACCATCGCCCTCGAGTGGGGGGAGTCGTCGGGGGTGCACCGTTCCGCGCTCATCGGGCTCGGCGTCGTGCTGTTCCTGGCCACCGTGGTGGTCAACAGCCTGGCCCGGACCGTGGTGACTCGGGCCGAGCGTCGGATGCGAGGGGCCTGAGATGACGAGCCGCCATCCGTCGATCCAGACCGCGCCGCTGGTCCAGACCGACCCGTCGGGGAAGCCCTACAGCCTGACGGCCCACTTGTCGCCCCGGCGCCGCATGGCCGACTTCGCCGCCACCACGGTCATGGTGGCATCGTTCTTCGCTGCCGCGGTGCCGCTGGTTCTGATCATCGGCTATGTGTTCACCAAGGGCGGAAGGGTCGTCGACATGGCCTTCCTCACCGAGAGCATTCCCAACTCCTACCGCCGGGTCGGCCCTGGCATGGGTCCGGCGGTGGTCGGCACCCTGCTCATCACCGGGGCGGCATCGCTGATGGCCATTCCGCTGGGGGTGCTCGGAGCCGTCTACCTGCACGAGTACGGCCCGAAGCGCCGTTTCGCGCGTGTGGTGCGCTTCACCACCGACGTGATGACCGGTGTGCCGTCGGTGGTGATGGGTGTCTTCGTCTATGTGGTGTGGGTGCTGCGGTTCCGCTCCCAGACCGGGTTTGCCGGCGCCCTGGCATTGGCCTGCCTGATGCTGCCCATCGTGGTGCGGACCACCGAGGAGATGCTGAAGCTGGTACCCGCCGAGCTGCGGCAGGCCAGCACGGCTTTGGGAGCCCGCACGTGGCGGACCACCCTCACCGTGGTCCTACCGGCGGCATTGCCGGGCATCACCAGCGGGGCGATGTTGGCCGTCGCTCGTGCTGCCGGCGAGACGGCGCCGATCATCTTGGTGACGGGGCTGACCTTTCAGACCAACGCCAACCTGTTCGAGGGCAACAACACCACGCTGGCAGCCCAGATCTTCCGCAATGCCAGCCAACCGTTCGACGGGGCCCAGGCCCGGGCCTACGGCGCGGCCTTCACCCTGATCGTCCTGGTCTTCATCTTCACGATCGTGGCGAGGTTGATCTCGTCACGGTTCAACCGCATGCGCCGATGACCACGAAAGAGGATTCCTCCCATGTCTGTTGACGGATCCCTGCCCGATGTTGTGCTCACCGCTCCACCGGGACCGGCCCGCCCGGTGGCCGGCCATCAGGCCAACCCGGCGGGACCGACAGCCCCGTCGGTGTTCCAGGTGCGTGACCTGTCGGTGTACTACGGCGAGTTCAAGGCCGTACGCGACGTCAAGCTCGACATCTACGAACACGAGATCACCGCGTTCATCGGGCCGTCGGGCTGCGGTAAGTCCACCGTGCTGCGCTGCTTCAACCGGATGAACGATCCGATCCCGAACGCCCGGGTCGAAGGTGGCATGTACTACCGAGGCATCGATGTGTACGGCGACGACGTGGAACCGGTGGAGGTCCGTCGACGGATCGGCATGGTCTTCCAGAAGCCGAACCCGTTCCCGAAGTCGATCTTCGACAACGTGGCCTACGGCCCCCGCATAGCCGGCAACCGCAACAAGGCCGACCTGGCCGACATCGTGGAGCGGGCCCTCACCCAGGCCGCCCTATGGGAAGAGGTCAAGGATCGGCTGCACAAGTCGGCCCTCGGCTTGTCGGGGGGACAGCAGCAGCGCTTGTGCATCGCCCGGGCCATCGCCGTGGATCCCGAAGTGCTGCTCATGGATGAACCGTGCTCGGCCCTCGACCCCATTGCCACCGGTCGCATCGAAGACCTCATGGAGGAGATCCAGCAGGACTACACGATCATCATCGTGACCCACAACATGCAGCAGGCCGCCCGGGTCAGCGACCGCTGCGCCTTCTTCACCACCGAGGTGAACGAGGCCAGCGATACTCGCACCGGGGTCCTGGTGGAGTACGACGCCACCGAGAACATGTTCTCCAACCCGTCGGACGAGCGCACCGAGAACTACGTGACCGGCCGCTTCGGGTGACCGACGACTCCCACTCATCTCGATGATGGCCGACGTTGCTGGCACGCAGCCTCGTAGTATCGGAGGCGACGAGAGGTCCGATCGCATCGCTGGGCGCGCATCGATCATCGGCCCCGTCACCAGCAGCTGGCCTTCCGTGACGCGGTGTACCCCCCTCGGGAAGGTCCAATGAACGAGCAGGAACCCAAAGTGGACAACGTCCGTAAGAACTTTCATCAGACCCTCGACGACATCCGCCAGGAGATGGTGGTCATGGCCGCGCTGGTCACCGAGGGCATACCCCGGGCCACCGAAGCCATGCTGACCGGAGACCTGGCCGAGGCACAACGCATCATCGACGATGACGACCCGCTCGATGCTCGGGCGGTGGAGCTAGAAGAGGTCTGCTATCAGGTGCTGGCCCTCCAGCAGCCGATGGCCGGAGATCTCCGAGGGATCGTCACCGCCGTCCGCATGATCGCCGAGATCGAACGGTCCGGCGACCTCGTGGTCAACATTGCCAAGGGATCTCGCCGCATCTTCGGAACGGAGCTGTCGGCCCGTCTCCGTGGCCTCATCGGACAGATGGGCGAGGAGGCCACCTTGCTGTTTCGCCTGTCGATCGATGCCTACGTCGATGGTGATGCGGCCATGGGGGCAGCTCTCGACGATCTCGACGACCGACTCGATGCCATCCACCGCGATTACGTGCAGGAGATCTTCCTGGCCCACAACGACGGTCAGCTCGGTGTGCAACCGGCGGTGCAGCTGGCGTTGATCGGCCGGTACTACGAACGCATCGGTGATCACGCGGTCAACATCGGTGAGCGGGTCCGCTACATGGTCACCGGCTGGCTACCAGAACACACTGGTGCTGCTCGGGTCGCGGCCCGCGAGGCCAAGCCGCCCAGCGCTCCGGGTCACGAGTAGATGATCTCGGTCGGTGGCCGGGCGAGAACCGGTCGTTCGGGACGCGGCTAGATGTGGCGCCCCAGTCGGCTGCGCCGGCGCTTGGACCAACTCAGACGTCGAGTCGAACCCGGTTCTGGCCTGGCGTCGACCACCCTCGACGATGCCGTCGCCCGCCTGGCTCGGGCCATCGATGTCCACTTCGACGATCACGACATCTCGGGTGCGGCTGCCGACCGGTTGATGAAGGCCCTAGATGTGGTGCCCCAAGGCATCGTGTTGGCCGAGGCCGACGGCGTCGTGGTGTTCCACAACCGTGCTGCGGCCGAGTTCCTCACGGCCCGTCACGGTGACGCGCTGGTAGGCGAGGCCATCACCGAACTGATAGCAACATCGCTGGCTGGTACCGGCCAGACCCGGACCCTCGATCTTTTCGGTCCTCCTCGCCGGGCCATCCAAGTTCGAGCCGTGCCGTTGCGGGCCGTTCAGCCGGACTCCTCGGTGTCGTCGCCGTCGGTCGGATCGTCAGATCGCCCGATCGACGGTGCGTTCCTGGTGGTGGAGGACGTTTCGGAGCGTCAGCGGCTCGACACCGTTCGCCGTGACTTCGTGGCCAACATCAGCCATGAGCTCAAGACCCCGGTGGGGGCCCTCGGGGTGCTGGCTGAAACGTTGGCCGGCGAGACCGACCCGGTAGTGGTGGAACGTCTCGCCACTCGTCTGCAAGACGAGGCCTTCCGGGTGGCTCACACGATCGACGATCTTCTCCAGTTGAGCCAGATCGAGGTCAGCGGGGTGCTCGAGCCCGAAGAGGTCTTGGTATCGACGGTCGTCGGTGATGCCGTGGACCGGATTCGACCGGCCGCCGACGAACGTCGAGTGCAGATTCGCACCGAGTTCGGTGACCGGGACCTGAAGGTGGTTGGTGACCGGCGTCAACTGGTGTCAGCGGTGGCCAACCTGTGCGACAACGCCGTCAAGTACTCCGAGGTCGGTGGCGATGTGGTGGTATCTGTGGCTACCGACTCCGAGTGGGTAGACATCGCGGTGGCCGACAATGGCATCGGTATTCCTGCCCGTGATGTGGAACGGATCTTCGAACGGTTCTACCGGGTGGATCGGGCCCGTAGCCGCCATACCGGAGGTACCGGCCTGGGCCTGGCCATCGTGCGGCACGTGGTCAACAACCACGAAGGCAAGATCGAGGTCGTGTCGTGGGAGGGCGAGGGGTCTACCTTCACCCTCCGGCTGCCGGCTCCGGCCCCCATCGCCACCTCCAGTCCAGTTGATACCGAAACCACTGGGCCACCTCCAGTTGGCGACCCCGCTGAGGAGCACGAATGAACATCCCCACCACCACGGTGCTCGTCGTGGAAGACGAAGACAGCTTCGTGGAGGCCCTCACCATCGGCCTGACCCGTGAGGGGTTCCGGGTCCAGGTGGCCCGAGACGGTGCTGAGGCACTGGAGATGTTCGATGCCATCGCCCCGGATCTGGTGCTGCTCGATGTGATGCTGCCCCGGGTGTCGGGGATCGACGTCTGCCGGGAGATCCGCAAGAAGTCGAAGGTCCCGATCATCATGGTCACCGCCAAGGCATCGGAGATCGACACCGTGGTCGGTCTGGAGGTCGGGGCCGACGACTATGTCGCCAAGCCGTACCGGATTCGTGAGTTGGTGGCTCGGATGCGGGCCGTCCTCCGACGTCAGCCAGTTGAGCCCGAAGGTGTCGATCTTGGGACTCGGTTGGATGTGGGCGACGTGAGCCTCGATGCGGCCCGTCACGAGGTCCTGGTGCGGGGCGTGGAGGTGGCGCTGCCCCTCAAGGAGTTCGAACTCCTGGCCATTCTCTTGGACAATGCCGGACGGGTGTTGTCGCGAGATGTGCTCATCGACCGAGTGTGGGGGCACGACTACGTAGGCGATACGAAGACCCTCGATGTCCACGTCAAACGGCTCCGGACCAAGGTGGAGGAAGACCCGTCGCAGCCGACGCGGATCGTCACCATCCGCGGGCTCGGTTACAAGTACGAGGTCCCCCGGCCAGAACGCGGCTGACCGCTGCCGTATACCGGGCGGGTGTTCCGTACGATGGACTTGTGAGTCGCTCCGTTGACCGGGAACCAGCCCGGCCCAGTACCCCCGATGGGGCCAAGGCATTCGTCATTTCGCCGTTCGCTCGCTTGGCGCGGACCCATGCGGCATCAGCCATGGGCGATGCCATGGTGGCGGCTTCGCTGGCCGGTTCGCTGTTCTTCACGCTCCCGGCAGGCGATGCCCGTACCCCGGTGCTGCGCTATCTGGTGATCACCATGCTGCCGTTCGCGCTGCTGTCGCCAGCGATCGGCCCCTTGATCGACCGTATGAAGGGCGGCCATCGCCTCATGGTGATCGCGTCGACGGTCGGCCGGGCCGCGGCCAGTTACCTGATGGCCACCCAGGTGCAGAGCGAAAGCCTCATCTTCTTCTTCTATGCCCTGTGCCTGCTCGTGTTCCAGAAGGCGTATCAGGTGGGTCGCAGTGCACTTGTGCCCACCGTGGTGTCCAACCCCACGGAACTGGTGGAGGCCAACTCGAAGTTGGCCCTGCTGAGTGGGATCGCGGGATTCGTGGGGGTGATCCCGGCCGTGATCCTGTTACAGATCGGACCGGAGTGGTCGCTTGGTCTGGCCATGGTTACCTACGTGGTGGCCGGTGCGCTGGCCACCCGGATTCAACCGGTGCTGGTGGCCAAGGAATCAGCCGACGTATCCGAACGCATCGAGTTGCGGGGCGCGACCATCATCATGGCGGGCACGGCGATGGGTCTG
This sequence comes from Aquihabitans sp., assembly GCA_039924035.1. GTDB lineage: Bacteria > Actinomycetota > Acidimicrobiia > Acidimicrobiales > Iamiaceae > Aquihabitans. The sequence continues at coordinate 24,613 of JBDTBS010000032.1, forward strand.
ATCCGCGCCAGCGTCGGTTTCCTCACCTTGCTCATTGCCTTCGACTTCCGGGGCGGCGACCGTGAACCGTGGCAATTCGCCCTGGTCGGTGGGGTCAGCGTCCTCAGCCAACTGCTGGGGGCGGCTGCTGGCCCACGGATCCGCAAGGTCACCTCTGAGGAGAATCTGCTCACCGGTGTGTTGGCCTTGGTGGCCGTGGGCGGATTCTTGGCCTTGCTGCTCGGTGATGTGGCCGGGGCCACCGTCCTCGGTGCTTCCATCGGGTTCGCGGCTGGTGGCGGCAAGCTCGCGTTCGATTCGATCCTCCAGCGCGATGCCCCCGATGCCAACCGCGGGCGGGCCTTCGCCCGCTTCGAGACCCGGTTCCAGATCATGTGGGTGGTCGGGGCGTTGGTACCGGTGGCGGTAGCCATCGGGGCTCGGGCCGGCTTCGTGTTGCTGTTCTTGTTGGCGACTGTGGCCCTCGGTACCTATTTGGTGGCCCGCATGGCCTACGCCCATCGCACCGGTTCCCGTCAGACGTCGGCCACCGCGGCGGCGGCTGGTTTCGAAGACCGCATGTCGGTTGTCTCCGGTCAGGTGAAGGGTCGACTGGCGGCCGCACCCCGCGCCGCCTACCGACGGATGCGGACCAGCCGGGACCCCTATGCCGACGAGTACGACGACGATGCCTACGAGGACGACGGCTACGACGAGCACGGCAACTTCACCGCGGGCAACGACGAGGACTACGACGAGGACTACGACGAGGACACCTACGAGGACCACCCTGACGGCGAGGCGGCCCAGCGGGACGACCTCACAGCCATCGACGGCTACGACGACCGCTACGACGACCGCTACGACGATCAGTACGGCGAGGTCGGGCCTGACCAAGGCCAAGGAGACGCAGGGGAGCTTTCGGCCACTGTGATGGTCGACGACGATCCCGACCACGAACTAGACGACGCGGCCTTCGGCGATGATCCCGACAAGTGGGTACAGCCGGTGTGGGCCGATGATGATCTGGCGACATCGCCGGCGGAGCAACGGGTGCCCGATTCGGCGTGGGCCCCGCCCAACGACCGCGGTCATCTGGCCTCGGACTCGTCGGTGGCCTGGGATCCTGAAGACGACCTGCCGTGGGAACCACCGGTGGATCCACGGGTGCCGTCCGATGCCTACCTCGACGACGTCGACCCCGACATGGACAACCCGTTCCCCTGGACCCCCGACGGACCTACCCGCCGCGAGCGCTGAACCGGTCCAGGCCTTCGGCCGAAGGCTTTCAGTCGAGGTCGATGCGGGCCAACCAGAGACCGGGGGCTTCCACCTCGTTGGGGGTGGGGAGCACTTCGGCTGACGACCACAGTCGCTCCAGTGGTTCAGCACCGCCGCGTTCGACGATGCCGTCCACGAAGGCCCGTCCCCGGTCGAAGTGGCCCTGGGTGAGGTCGAGTCCGAGCAGCCGTTCCACGAAGCGGTCGCTGGCCGAAGCTTCCACCCGACGGCGGCGCATTGCCTCTGTGACCTGGTCGTATGAGCCGATGAGCCCGACGCCGACGGTATCCATGATGTGGTCGACGTAGCCCTCGATGACCGAGACGAGGGCCCCGAGCCAGGGCAGGATCTCCTCCTGGCGGGCCGAACGCACTGCCCCGAGCACGACCTCGGGGTCGCCCATGATCTCCTGGAAGCGGGCCATCGGGTCGCCACCGGTGGGGTCGACGTCTAGGTCGGCCAGCTTGGAGCCGAGAGCGTCGGGATCCGATTCGAATGCTCCGGCGTAGTCGCCGAGGAGTTCGTCGAGGCGGGCACGAACGTGGGGGAGCCCCAGAACGGCGTGGTGGGTGAGCTGGTGGAGGCAGACCCACAGGCGAAGGTCATCGCCTTCCATGGACCAGTCGGTGCCGAAGGTCTCGATGTTGGCGGCCACCACCGTGATCTCGTCGGACTCGGGTCGGGGCACGGGGAGGTCGAAGGGGCCGAACGTGCGGGTGGCGAGATGGCCGACGAGGGACCCGGTGGTCATGCCGAGCAGCATCGGTGCCAACAGGCCCATTATCTGTCCGAGCCAGGCCTCGGTGGGGTCGACCGACGAATCGTCGAGCAGGTCGGGGCTGAGCGTCGGCGAGTCCGGAGCAGCCTTCGGGTGCAGAGCGCCAGCCATCTTCTCGATCAACGGCTTGTAGGCATCCAGGGTCTGCAGCGCCCATTGGCTCCGGGTGACGGGGCTGATGGTGACCGAACGGCCAGTGATCGACGTGGACAGCCCGGTGGCTCGGGCCACCTGGAGGTCGGCCACCCGAGATAGCTGTTCGAAGCGGATGCGCTCCATGGGGTCGACGTTGGGTTCGCTCTCTCCGCCGGTGGCGATCGACAACGCCAACTGGCGGGCGCCGTCCCACTGCACGGGTCCTTGGGTGCCAAGCATCTTCAGCAGATCACCGAAGAACGGCATACCTTCGAACGGATTGCTCCCCGAGGTCATATGGGCATCGTACGACCCTCATGGGGGTCCCCACACCGCGGACCGCGTCTGGCGTGGGCGACGTCGGGCGGGCATGCTCGCGATATGGCACGACTGGTGGTTACTGGGGCTGCGAGCCCGCTCGGACGACGGGTGCGAGAGCTCCTGGCGGAGCGCGACGACGTGTCGTCGGTGGTGGCCGTCGACCTACGCCGGGTTGACGATGCGTCAGCATCGTGGCAACTCGATCTGGCGACGCAGGATCTCACCGATGCCTTCGAAGGAGCCGACGGGGTGCTGCACCTGGCCTCGGTGTTCGGGCCGGCCATGGAAGGCCCCGAGATCGATGATGCCGTAGAGGTCCTTTTGGCCCGTCGGGTGCTGGAGGCCTCGGCCACGGCCGATCTGGCGCGGGTGGTCCTGGTCTCGAGTGCCACCGTCTACGGACCGTGGGCCAACAATGCCGTGCCTCTCACCGAGGAGGCCCCGCTGCGGCCCCACCCGGATCTGGCCTTCGCGGTGCAGAAGGCCGAGGTGGAGCGAGTTGCCGCCGAGTGGTCGCTGGACCATCCGACGACAACCGTGGCCCGGTTGCGTCCGGCCACCGTCGTGTCCGACGAGCAGGGTGGGTGGTTGGCGACCGCTCTCGATGCGGCGTCGGGTCTTCCCACCGGCGAGGACACTCCGGCGCAATACCTACACGTCGACGATCTAGCTGCTGCCGTGGTGGCGGTCTGGGCCGCGGCGGTGGACGGTCCGATCAATGTCGCTCCCGACGGATGGCTCACCCCCAACGAACGACGGGCGCTAGACCCGGTGCCGAAGATCCGACTACCGGAGCGGATGGCGCTGGCCGTGGCCAACTGGCGCTGGCGGTTGCGCCTGGCCCCCACGCCTCCCGGGGTGCTTGCCTACGCCCGCCACCCGTGGGTGGTGGCCAATGATCGTCTGAAAGACACCGGGTGGGTGCCGGCCAACAGCAACGAAGAGGCCTACGTGCTCGGGCACGAGGCCAGTGCCATCGAGTCGATCTCGCCGCAACGCCGCCAGGAACTGGCCCTCGCGGTGCTGGGTGGGGTGCTGGTCTCTGGAGCGGTGGGCGTTGGACTGCTGGTCCGTCGCCGCCGGCGGCGCTCAGTCTGAGCCGAATCACTTCGGCCTCAGCCGGGGCGATCAGCCCCCGAGGGTGACCGCCAGGTCCAGGTGTTCGGTGCCGCGCTGCACGGTGATCGAGGTGCGGGTACCGGGCCGGTGGGACCGAAGGGCCATCACCAGATCGCTGGCATCGGCCACGGGTTGATCGCCCACCGACACCAATACATCATCGAGTTGAACGCCGCCTGCGGCCGCAGGGCTACCGGGGGTGACCTCGGTGACGCGGGCGCCGCCGGTGATGCTCAGCATGGCGGCCCGGGCCGGGTCGATGTCGACGGCGCGCACACCGAGCCAGGAGCGTTCGATGTGACCGTTGGCCCGCAGGGCACGCGCTGTGTCTATGGCGGTAGCTGCCGGGATCACGGTGCCCGTGGGTTGATCATCGGTATTGCCCACGATCAGGCCGATCAGGTGGCCGGACGGGTCCACGAGGCCGCCTCCGTCGACGTCGCGGGGAAGCTCTCGGTCGAGGTGGATCACGTCGTGGAGCAGCGTGCCGTGCACCATGGCCCGTTGATCTGTCGACCGGACCACTACGGAGGTAACCGTGACGGCATCGTGTTGGTCGGGGCGACTTCGGGTGCCGCACCCGATGGCGGTGGCCCGCTGGCCAGACATGGGGCGGATGGCCGTGGCTTCGATGGGGATGCCAGCCGTGTGTTCGACGGCTATGGCCGCGAGGGTGGTGGCATCGTCGATGCCAGCCACGGTGGCGGGCTGACGGGAACCGTCGGTGCCCACCACCATCAACGCGTCAGCGGCGGTCACCCGGGCCGCCGGGGCCACCAGGGTGCCGTCGTGGTCGACCCACAGGGCACTGGAGGTGGTCCAGGTACCGTCATGGAGCGCTTCGACCCGGGCCACCGATGGAGCGAACGTAGTGGCCAGGTCTCCGGTGAGCAGGCCGCTGTCGTTGGTCACGGCCACCGGGGTGGGGCTGGTCCTGTTGGACGCAACGGTGATGGCCGGTGGGGTGGCTTCGTCGGGGGTCTTGATGGGGCGGGCCGCCCATACAACGGCAAGGGTCGCGGCGACTCCGGCCAGCAGGGCCCCCATCATGACGACGCGCCGGGTCCGGGATCGGTCGCTGGTCCTCTTGTCCGGGGCGTCACCGAATGCGAGGGCGCTGATCTCGGAGGGGTGACGCCAGATTCGATCTTCGGCGGGAAGAAGCCGATCCGGAGGAGGCCACTCGTCGTCGGAATCGTCTTCTAACGGCACGATGCCGACTGTACCGACCGGCCTCGGCGGATTTGCCGCGCGGTACCGCGCTATGGATGGTCGGCCATGTGAGCGGGCGGCGCAGGAAGAGGTTGGTGGCCCGGACGGGTCCAAGCGCGGTCATGGCTCTACGATGAGCCGGGTGTCCCCCGAAGAATCCGTGAGCGTCAGCGTGCCTGAAGGTCCGACGTGGTTGTCGTGCACGTCCGCGCCGCTGGATCTGTCGTTGGCCTCGGCCTGGGTGGCCACCCCTTCATGTGGCGCGGTGGTGGCCTTTGCGGGCACGGTCCGTGACCATGCCGAGGGTCGTACCGGGGTGACGATGCTCGACTACGAGGCCTACGAGGAACATGTCGTCCCCGTCTTGGAGACGGTGGCCGAAGGGGTGCGGTCGCGCTGGCCTGATTTCGGCCGGGTGGTGTTGTGGCATCGCATCGGGCCTGTCGAGCTCACCGAGGTGGCCGTGGTGGTGGCCGTGTCCACCCCCCACCGTGATGCCGCGTTCGATGCGGCCCGGTGGGCCATCGACGAGGTCAAGGCCACGGCCCCGATCTGGAAGAGCGAACACCACGACGGTGGGGTCTCGTGGGGTCGGTGCGACCACCGGGCCGAAAAGCAGGCAGCTTCGGAGGCTCTGGTCCCGTGATGATCCTGCTGTATCTGCTCATTCCTGCCTTGGTGGTGGGCATAGCGGCATCGGTCCTGTGGTTGCGCAACCGTGAACCCACGTCGCTCGAATCGGGTGTCGAGTCGTTCCGGCGCGAAATGCAGGCGCTGTCGCCCGAAGCAGCACCCGAGCACCGTCGGCGCACCGAGCCTGCCGAACCTGGCGATGGTTCCGAACACGTCCGTGTCGAGCGGGTCGTCCCCCGCCCGGCGCCGCCCCGCCACCCGCCAGGTCGTGACTGATGGCCCGAGACCTCGCCATCGACCTCGGCACGGCAAATACCCTGGTGTACGCCAAGGGTCAGGGCATCGTGCTCAACGAACCCTCGGTGATCGCCCTCAACCAGCAGACCGGCGATGTGCTGGCCATGGGTCAAGAGGCCTGGCAGATGATCGGTCGCACTCCCGGCTACATCGTGGCCGTGCGTCCGCTGCGCCAAGGGGCCATCACCGATTTCGACGTCACCCAGCGGATGATCCGTTTGCTCCTCCAGCGGGCTGGAGTGTCCAAGTTCAACCGCCCGCGGGTGGTCATCTGCGTACCGTCGGCCATCACTGAGGTGGAACGGCGCGCCGTCACCGAAGCCGCCCGCCGGGCCGGGGCCGCAGAAGCTCAATTGATCGAGCAGCCCATGGCTGCCGCTCTCGGTGCCTATCTGCCGGTCAACGAACCGATCGCCAACATGGTGGTCGACGTGGGTGGTGGTACCTCGGAGACGGCACTCATCAGCCTTGGTGGCGTTGTGGCGCTGGAGGCGGTGCGGGTCGGTTCCTTCGACCTAGATGCCTCCATCCAACAGTTCATCCGACGCGAGTACGGGATCGCGGTGGGCGAGCGCACCGCGGAAGAGATCAAGGTCGCCATCGGTTCGGCTTGGCCCGTCCAAGAGGACGTGAAGGCCGAAGTTCGTGGTCGAGACCTCATGAGCGGACTGCCCAAGACGGTGATCCTGTCTCCAGCCGAGGTGCGGGAGGCCATCTCTGAGCCGGTGTCGGCCATCGTTGCTTCGGTGATCCAGTGTCTGGGGGCGGCACCGCCGGAGTTGGCCCACGATCTCATCGAGCGGGGCATGCACCTTGTCGGTGGTGGCGGAATGCTCAAGGGGTTGGCCAATCGCATTGCGCAAGAGACCGAGGTCCCGGTCACCTTGGTCGATCAACCCCTCGAGGCAGTGGTGATGGGCGCCGGCCGTTGTGTCGAGGCCTATGACCAACTGAAGGTCATGTTCATGGGTGCCCGCGGCTGATCCCCTCCCGGCGGATCCAGTTGTTGAAGAATGCGTTCAGCGACGCTCGGAATCTGGTTAGGGTGACGCGCATCACGCGGCACTTCGGTGTCAGGGGCTATCGAAGGGGTTGCCGGGATCTTGGCCTTGCTCGACGTTTCAGAGATCGAAGTTCGCTTCGGCGGAGTCATTGCTCTCGATGGCCTGAGCTTCTCGGTCGACGCGGGCCAGATCTGCGCGCTGATCGGACCGAACGGGGCTGGCAAGACCACGCTGTTCAACTGCGTGAGTCGGCTGTACCACCCCCATTCCGGGCAGATTGCCTTCGACGGATACGACCTGCTGGCCCAAGCCCCCCACAAGATCGCCCAGATCGGGGTGGCCCGCACCTTCCAGAACCTGGCTTTGTTCCCGGCGCTGAGCGTGCTGGAAAACGTGATGGTCGGAGCCCACACCAACGGCTCGGTCGGGTTCGGTCGGGCCATGCTGCGCATCGGCGTGGGCCGAGAAGAGAAGCGGCTGCGGGCCGACTGCCAGTCGATCCTCGATCGTCTTTCGCTCGGCGACCTGGCCGACCGACCTGCGGTGGGGTTGCCGTTCGGCACTCTGAAGCGACTGGAGTTCGCCCGGGCACTGGCATCTCACCCGAAGCTGCTGCTGCTCGACGAACCGGCCAACGGGCTCAACCACCGCGAAGTCGCCGAGTTGGGCGAGACCATCAAGGAGATTCGTGACCAGTTCGATCTCACGGTGCTGCTGGTGGAACACCACATGTCGATGGTGATGGCCATCTCCGACCACATCGTGGTGATGGAGTTCGGCCGCAAGATCGCCGAAGGCAACCCGGATGTCATCCGCAACGACCCGCGGGTCATCGAGGCATATCTGGGAGCCCCTGCATGAGCCTCCTGTCGCTGCGCTCGGTAGCAGGTGGCTACGGCGCCATTTCCGTGCTCCACGGCCTCGACCTCGAAGTAGAGGAAGGGGAGGTGGTGGTGATTCTGGGGGCCAACGGCGCCGGCAAGACCACCACCCTGCGAGCCATCTGTGGGTTGCTGGCCAAGACCACCGGCGAGATCTACTTCGACGATCGGGAGATCACCAGCCGGGCCACGCAGGCCATCTCCCGCTTGGGCATCGCCCACGTGCCTCAGGGTCGTGGCACCTTCAGTGACCTCAGCGTCGACGACAACCTTCGGCTGGGGGCCATCAACCGTCGTGACCGTGGCGTGGTGTCGGATCTAGAGCGTTGGTACTCGTTGTTTCCCCGCCTGTCCGAGCGCCGCAATCAGGCCGCAGGCTCCATGTCTGGCGGTGAGCAGCAGATGCTGGCCATCGCTCGGGCCTTGATGGCTCGGCCTCGTCTCCTGCTCCTCGACGAGCCATCGCTCGGGCTGGCCCCGCTGATCACC
>JBDTBS010000033.1:0-11315 GCA_039924035.1 Aquihabitans sp.
GGGCCAGGGCCACCACGGGGCACTTCATCTCACGGGCCAGGACCTTCAGGCCACGGCTGATCTCGGCCACCTCGGTCTGGCGGTTCTCGGCGTTGCTCCGGCCGCTCATCAACTGGATGTAGTCGACCACGATCATGCCCAGCGGCCGACCGAGCTTCGACTGCAAGCGACGGGCCTTGGACCGGATCTCGCTGACGGTGACCCGGGGGTTGTCGTCGATCCACATCTGGGCCTCGCTCAGCCGCCCGAGGGCATTGCTGATCCGCGTCCAGTCATCGGAACCCAGGCGGGCATTGCGGATCTTCTGGGAGTCGATGCGGGCCTCGGAGCACAGCAGCCGCTGGGTGAGCTCCACCCGGCTCATCTCCAAGGAGAAGAACAGCACCGGCATCTGAGCTTCCAGCGCGGCATGGGCGGCCATGCCCATGGCGAAACTGGTCTTGCCCATGCCCGGTCGGGCCCCGACCACGATCAAGGCATTGGGCTGGAGTCCCGAGGTGAGCTCGTCGAAGTCGGTGTAGCCAGTGGGGGTACCAGTGATGCCCTGGCCCCGTTCGGTGATCGCTTCGAGGTAGTCGAGGGTCTGGTCGAGCATCTCGTGCAGCTGCGACATGGAGTCGACCTGTCGGTGCTCGGCGATCTCGAACATCATCTGCTCGGCATCGTTGATGGCCCCCATCACATCTGCCGGCAGGCTGTAGCCCAGTTCGGAGATCTCGCCAGATACCCGGATCATGCCTCGCAACAGCGAGTGTTCCTCGATGATCTGGGCATAGCGGGAGGCACTGGAGGTGGCCGGGGTATTGGCCTGGAGCGAGATCAGGGCCGCGGGCCCACCCACCACGTCGAGCAGGTCGTGGCGTCGCAGTTCCTCGGCCACGGTGACCGGGTCTACCGGCTCGCCGTCGGCCGACAGCGACACGATCGCTTCGTAGATGTGGCCATGGGCCGGCTTGTAGAACGCGTCGGGCGACAGGCCTTCCGAGGCCATGTCGATGGCTGTCCGCGACAACAACATGGCCCCGAGGAGGCTCTCCTCGGCATCCAGGTTGTGGGGTGGGACCCGACCCGACGAGCTGCGTGCGGGGGCGGGGGCCGGTCGGGCTGGACGTCGCCCGCGACCTTTGCCGTCGGGCCGCGATCCACCGAAGTTGGATGGTGGAGGAGGGCCCTCTAGATCGGATGGCGGCTCGTCGTGGCCGGACGGGGGCTCGTCATCGAAGTTCGGTGGTGGCCCGTCGTCGAGTTCAGGTGGAGGCCCATCCTCGAAATCTGTCGGAGCGTCGCTTTCCATGGGTTCCTCGCCGTCCCCCGGGGGACAGATCTCGCATTCAGCCAGTCTCACAGCTTCGCCGATTCAGGCTGTGGACAACCAGTGGCCAATACCTGTGGAGAACCATGAAACCGCTGTGGGGATCCTGTGGGTGGTTGGTGGACAGGTGGGTAAACGACGATGTCCGGGAGACGAGCTCCCGGACATCCATCGACTGCAGTGGTACACCCGGTGCGGGTGATCCGGTCAGGCCTCGGCGTCGGCGACGACCTCGACGGTGACCGGGAACTCCACGTTGGCGTGGAGCTTGACCGGGACCAGGTATTGCCCGAGGGCCCGGATGGGCTCATCGAGGTGAATCTGACGACGCTCGATCTCGACGTTCTTCTGAGCGTTGAGTGCATCGGCGATGTCGGCATTGGTGACGGAACCGAAGAGCTTGTCGTCGGCACCGACCCGAGCAGAGATGGTGATCGGGTTGTTCACCAACGTCTTGGCTACGTCTTCGGCAGCCTGGCGGGCGGCCGCGTCCTTCTGGTCACGGGACCGACGCATGCCTGCGGCCTGCGCTTCGGCACCGGGAGTGGACAAGAAGGCCAAACCGCGGGGTAGAAGGAAGTTGCGGCCGTATCCGTCAGAGACGTCGACCACATCGCCCTTGTTGCCGACATCGGCGACATCGGCACGGAGGATGAGTCGCATCAGGCCTCGACCTCCTCGGTCACAACCGGCTCTTCGGTACCTTCAGCTTCGCCCTCACCGACTGCGGGGGGCGGAGCCGACGGACGAGGCGGCGGACCGTCGGCACGAATGCCGCGTTCTCCACCGCGATCCCGGCCGCCACGCTGCTGCGTGACCTTGGTGGCATAGGGCATCAACGCCATTTCACGGGCGTTCTTGATGGCCATAGCGATCGTGGACTGCTGCTGGGCGCTGTTGCCGGTGACACGACGGGCCCGGATCTTGGCCCGGTCGGACATGAACCGGCGAAGCAGGTTCACGTCCTTGTAGTCGACATAGTCGACCGATTCCGAGGTCAGAATACTGACCTTCTTCTTGGAACGCCGTGCATTGTCTTTGTTCTTGACGCGCTTGGGCTTGGGGGCCATTAGAAGGGCTCCTCCCCGTCGTAGGTGGTGGCTGGTTCGTTGGCGACCGGACGGCCGCCTCCGGTGTTACCGCCACCCTGGGAGGCACCACCGCTGCGTTCGATCTTCTGCACCTGGGCCGTGGCCCAGCGCAGGCTGGGGGCGACGTCGTCGGCGACGACCTCGACCTTGGACCGCTTGTCTCCGTTGTCGGTCTCCCACGAGCGCTGCTCGAGGCGACCGGTAACGACGACGCGGGTGCCCTTGGAGAGGGACTCGGCCACGTTCTCGGCGAGACCGGCCCAGGCCTTGACGTCGAAGAAGGAGACTTGCTCCTCCCACTCCTGGGTCTGGCGGTTCTGCCAACGCCGGTTGACCGCCACCCCGAAGGTGGCAATGGTCTGACCCGAAGGCGTGTAGCGGATTTCGGGGTCGCGGGTGATGTTGCCCACGAGGGTTACGTTGCTGTCTGCCATGTTGTCCTCCTGGCTACCCGGCCTCGACGGCCGGGGCAGGGGCTCCGAGGAGGCCGCGACGATAAGCCTCGGCATCGGGGAGCCGGATGAGCTTGTGGCGGACAACCTCGTCCGCGAATCGCAGGTTGCGCTCGACTCCGTCGAGTGCTCCCGGCTCGGCCTCGATCTCGAACACCACGTAAAACCCTTCGGTCTTGTGGTTGATCTCGTAGGCGAAACGCCGTCGACCCCACTTATCGGTCTTGACGATGGATCCCTCCGCCGCGTCGACCTGGGCCGTAATCTGGTTGATCACTCCCGCGACGGTGCTCTCATCGAGATCTCCGTCGAAGATGACCATCATTTCATAGGCTCGCATAACGAGCATCACCTCCCTGTGGACCCGGGGCTACCGGGGCCCCTTGCCTTGTTGCTCGGGGCAGGGTTCCTGTTGGACCCTGCAACGCTAGCGGCGTGGTTCCTCTCGCACCGCATCGACCACATCATGGCGACAGGGTCTGACAATCCTGTCCGTCCGCTCCTGTTCCCGTCGGTCGGCATCGAGTTCGCTGACCCAGACCTGGCCGGGTCAGCGCAGGGGACAGGTTCCAGGGTCGACCTTCAGGGTCGAGCCGGGAACCAGCAGAAACTCCTCCAACCCACCCTGGGGGACCTCGACCGCGTAGGTGAAGGGCCCGTCGGCCGGGTAGCGAGGGCAGTCGGCATCGGAAGAGCTGTCGGGGCACGGTTCCATGTCGGTCGACGACACGAAGGACCCGTCATCGTCCAGGTAGGCGATGGACAGCGGCAGGCGGGTGTTGCGCATCCAGAACGCGCCATCGACCGGGGCGTCGTAGCGGAAGAGCATGCCGTCGAAGCCACCGAGATCAGGGTCGGTCACCTCCATCAGGCCCTGCTGACGGGTGGCATCGGCATCGGCCAGCAGCAGGCAGGCCGTGCAGGTATCGCCGTCGGGCCCGGTGATGGTCACCACCGCCTCACCGAAATCATCGAGGGGGATCAGATCTCCATCCGAAGCGTCAGTGGCCGCCACGGGTGCCGTCGTCAGGCCCACGGGGTCGTTGGTCGGGGCCGCACCCTCGTCGCCACCCCGGGTGAACACATAGATCAGGACCCCGATAGCAACCAGGATCAGAACTACGCCGACCACCAGGAACACCTGGCCGCGGCCGTCCCGGCTGGAGGTGGGCGAAGAGATCGGCTCGGTCACCGTTGGAGTCTTGCCGGTAGAGCGACACGAAGGGTCGACTCGATCACCGGCTCCAGAAATAACGTCGGCGGGACGGTCAGTCGTCTCGCCCGTAGAGGGCCAGGGTCTCGGCCACGTCGGCAGCCAGGTGGTAGCTCTCCTCGGGACCGGGGAAGGCCCCCGAACGAACGTCGGCGGCATAGGCGGCCACGGCATCGACCGAGGCCGTCTTGAGGTCTGCGTAGCGGCGCACGAACTTGGGCTTCATGCGGTCTTCGATGCCCAGCAGGTCGTGGTACACGAGCACCTGGCCATCGCAGTTGGGGCCGGCACCGATTCCGATGGTGGGGACCTCGATGGCATCGGTGACCATGGTTCCCACCTCGGTGGGGACCCCTTCGAGCACGATCGAGAAGCAGCCGGCGTGGACCAGGGCCTTGGCCTCGTCGACCATCAGCCGGGCGGCATCGATGCTCTTGCCCTGGACCTTGAAGCCGCCCATGGCATGCACCGACTGTGGGGTGAGCCCGAGGTGGCCCATCACCGGGATCTCGGCGTCTATCAGGGCCTCGATCATGGGCAGACGTTTGCGGCCGCCTTCGAGCTTCACCGCTTGGGCGCCGGCCCGTACGAGCACGGCTGCGTTGCGCACGGTGTCCTCGATCGACAAGTGGTAGCTCATCCACGGCAGGTCGGCCACGATCAGTGGGTTGGGCTTGGCCCGAGCCACTGCTGCGGTGTGGTGGGCGATGTCGTCGACGGTGACCTGGAGCGTGTCGTCGTAGCCGAGCACCAGCATGGCCAGCGAGTCACCGACCAGGATCATGTCGATCCCGGCCTCGCTGACGATTCGGGCCCCGGGGGCGTCGTATGCGGTCACCATGACCAACGGTTCGGCACCGTCGCGGACCTTGCGCGTGGCGATGGCGGGAACGGTGATGGGCGCGCCGGAAGACGCAGGCTTGGGGGTCGAGCTCATGTGAGCCTCCTTGGTGGTGTCCCGTCCAGTGCCTGTCGGCTACCGGCGGTGTCACCAGGCTAGAACCGACTCGAACGGTCGATCCATTCCCGAAGCGACCCAGATCACCAGGTCGACAGGCATCGATCCGACGTTGTGCGGCGCTACCGTGCGCCCATGAGCGATACCTGCGACTCCTGCGGAACCAGCGGCGACGACCTGGTCACCGTGCAACGCATCTACGTGACGTTCGGCGACGACGGACGTCCGTCCGACCATCGTTTGGCCGACGGGTTCGAGACCTGGTGTGCGGTGTGCCGGCTCAGCTACCCCCACCAAGAGATCGACGCCTGAAGCAGCCGCCGATCGGGGCGATCAGCCGCCCTCGGGACCATCCCCGGCAGGGGGACCACTGGTGGGCGGGGCCGTGGTGGCCACCGGTTGAGTGGTAGCCACCGGTTCGGTGGTGACCACCGGTTCAGTGGTGGGCGGAGGCTCGGCCACCGACGGTTGGGTGGTGGGGGCCATGGTGACCGGCGGTGGGGTGGTGGCAGTAGGTATGCCGCCGTTGTCGCCCGAAGTGTTCCCGTCGGCAACGACGCTGGTCTTGCCGTAGTTGGGGTCGAGGATCTCGCCGTCGGCCAACGTCTGCGCGTCGATCTCGGGGAAGTCGATCACCTCGGTACCGTCGGTGACCAGCTTCATGAACTTGGCCCACATCTCGGCGGGGAAGTTGCCACCCTGCACCTTGAGGCCGTGGACGTTGTCCATCGGTATCAAGCCCGTCGGGTAGCCCATCCACACCACCGCGGTGAGGTTGGGCGTGAACCCCGCGAACCACGCGTCGGCGTTGTTCTGGGTGGTCCCGGTCTTGCCGGCCGCTGGGCGTCCGATGTTGGCGGCGCGGCCGGTGCCCCCCTCGATGACCTCTTCCAGGGCACTGCGCACCCGGCCGGCCTGATCCGTGGTGAGGACTTCCTTCTCCTCAGCGGCGTAGTCGTCGACCCGCCCGTCGGGGAACTCCACCTTGGTGACCACGATCGGGGTCTTGGCCACCCCTTCGTTGGCGATGGTGGAGTAACCGGCAGCCATGTCGAGCACCGTTACAGCAGCGGTACCCAGAACCCAAGAGCACTCGGGACGCTGTTCTTCCAACGACGCCACACCCATGTCCATGGCGGTCTGGGCCACCGAATCCGGGCCGAGGCGGACCATCAACTGGGCGTAGGTGGTGTTGATGGAGTTCTTGGTGGCGGTGACCATCGACGACGCACCCCCCGGACCACCTTCCGGTTCCCAGAGCTCACCGCACTGAGGATCATCGATGGTGACCTTGGTGGGCGACGGGAGCACCGACTGCACCGAATAGCCCTGGCGGGCCAGGTCGGCCAGGGCGAACATCTTGAACGTCGACCCCGATCCACGGCCGGTCCCACCGGCCCCGGTGGCCAGGTTGTACTGCTGATGATCGAAGTCGGTACCGCCCATCATCGCCCGGACCCGGCCCTCATCGTCGAGGGCCACGATGGATGCCGACGGGTCGCCGTCTTGGTTGAGGGTGGTGGTGACGGTATCGAAGGCTGCCTTCTGCATCTTGAGATCGAGGGTGGTGTACACCTTCAGCCCGCCACCCAGCACCGCATCGGTGCCGTACTTGTCGACCAGCCAGCGCCGCACGTGCTCGGCGAAGTACTTGCTGCCGTACTCCTCGCCCTTCACGTGGTCACCGAGGATGGAAGCCTTGGGCGGGGGGATCACCAGGATGGTGCCGTCGTCGCCTGGATGCTCGGGGTCGATGGGGACGGCCTCGAAGAGCGCCATCTCCTTCTCGGTGAGGTAGCCCTCCTCGACCATGGCCGACAGCACCACCGTGCGGCGGCGCTTGGCTTCCTTGAGCGAGTTGGGACCCCGGAAGGGGTCGGCCCCGTTGGGGTTGCGCAGCAGTCCGGCCAGGAACGAGGCCTCACCGGCGTTGAGGGCCTCGACGTCGTGGCCGAACCAGGTGCGCGACGCGGCCTGGACCCCGTAGGCCCCCCGCCCGAAGTACACGGTGTTGAGGTAGCGGGTGAGGATCTCCTCCTTGGAGATCTTCTGCTCCAGCTTGATGGCCATGACCGCTTCTTTGATCTTGCGGGTGATGGTCTGCTCGGAGCTCAGATACTCCTGCTTCACGTACTGCTGGGTGATGGTGGACCCGCCCTGGCGGACCCCCGAACCACGAATGTCGGCGAGGGCAGCCCTGGTGATGCCCACCGGGTCGACGCCGCCGTGCCGGAAGAAGTCACGGTCCTCGGCCGACACCACCGCATCTCGCAGGACCTGCGGGATCTGCTCCCAGACCACCAGCACCCGGTCCTCGCTCCCGTGCAGCTGGGCCATGGCATTGGACGAGTTGCAGTTCACGGCCACGTCGGAGGCACAGATGAACGACGTCTGCTTCTGGACCTGCGCCACCTGCGGGTCCACCGGCAGTTCGATCTGGGTGAGCACGTAGACCAGACCCGACGCGCCGACCATGAGAGCCAACGCGGCGAGGTAGAACACCCGGCGCATTCGCCAGACGATGCTCCGCTTCTTGACCTTCCCCTTGCGGGTGACCTTCAGGTTGTGGACCGGAACCGGTTTACGAGTGCGCATGATGGCTGGTGCTCGCCGGCAAACGACATGTGTGTCACCGGGGACGAGCAGCCAACAAGGTTACCAACCCCCCTACCCGCCGCCACGGTCGGGTCAGCGGGCGCCCCGGGCCGAGGCCTTCGCGCTGGAAGCGGGTTTCAGCAGGAACGTCCGAGCCAGATGGTTCCACGAGCACTCGGGACACACCTCGACCACGTAGCAGGTGTACTCGCCCGTTCGCTTGGCAATGGCCTGCAGCTCGCGACGACTTGTGATGCAGCGTCCGAAGGCCGGCAGGCGCGGTCCGAAGACATACGAGACGAGAACGACGTTGGCTTCCTCGCACACCGGGCAGGTGACCGATGTCTTGTCGCCGACCTCGCGAGCCGCCCGCATCAGCTCGGGGTGAGCGTCGCACACCTCGGTGCGGGCCACGCGGCCCTTGCGGAACTCCGACAGCACCGACTGGCGCGCCAGCCGATAGTCGATCTCGCCGGATGCCGAGGCACCCCGCACGGACTGCGGGCGAAAGCTCACCGCGGCGAGGCTACCGACCTGTTTCGTCGACTGCTCGGGCACTGGTGGCCGCGGTGCCGCGCTCGAGCACGTTCGGGACGGCAGACTCAGGGCATGACCGACGCCGCGCCGATCTCCGTCAGCCCTGCCGACCTTGGGTGGCACCGCTACTCCACCAGCGACCAGCCCGACACGGCCCGAGGTGCCGCGGTGGCCTACGGCGCCGACATTCCCGCCGAGCCAGACCTGCGTCTGCTCGGCAACGTGGAGGGCAAGCGGGTCCTCGACCTCGGCTGCGGCACCGGGGCCAACGCGGTGGCCCTGGCCCAGCAGGGAGCACGAGTGATCGGGGTGGCAACGTCGGCCGCCGATCTGGCTGTGGCCCGCGAACGGGCTGAGGCCGCCGAGGTGCGCGTCGAGCTCCACCAGGCCAACCTGGCCGACCTGCCGTTCCTGCGCTCCGACAGCGTGGATGCTGCGCTGAGCGTCCAGTCCCTGACCACCGTCGACGACCTGGCCCGAGTGTTCCGCCAGGTCCACCGGGTCCTCAAGCCCGAAGCTGCGTTCGTGTGCTCGTTCCCTCACCCGGCGTTCACCATGTTCGACCCGACCGCTGAAGACCCGGCTCGCATGGTTCGCCCCTACGACCAGTCGGCCCCGCTCAGGTGGGAACTGAACGGCGAACCGGTGACCGACCACCCCCGCACCATCGGTCAGCTGTTCACCACCCTGCACCGGGCCAGCTTCGGGGTCGACCATGTGCTGGAACCGACCTCGTCGGGCTCCGCACATCGTGGTCCCACCTCCACCGACCTGGCCCGCTTCGTCCCCTCCACGTTGATCATCCGGGCCCGCAAACAGGGCAACTGATCTACCCGGGTCTGGTTTGGGCGGCCCACCATGCATCGAGACGGCGACGGGTCTGGTTCAGTCGGCGATGGACCGCTGATAGGCCCGGATGGCCAAGGGCGCGCACACCGCCACCACCAAGACAATCCAGATCCACGTGTAGGCCACCGGATGGGCGATGGGCCACGGGTCACCGGGTTGGATCGGCGTGTTGGGGTTGCCGAACAAAATGCGCAACGCATCGGAGAGCGTGGTGACCGGGTTCCACGCCGCCACCGTCTGGAGGGCCTTGGGCATCCGAGCCAAGGGCACGAAGGTGCTGGCCACGAACGTGATCGGGAACAACGTGGCGAACGCAATGCCCGTCACACCCTCGGGCGTGGCGATCAAGCTACCGAGCAGCACGCCCACCCAGATCATGGCGAACGCGAACGCGATCATCAGCAGGTAGGCCCCTGCCGTCTCGAAGAGGTCGCCACGGATGCGCCAACCGATCACATAGCCAGCCGCCGACATCAACACGATGGGCAGCAGCGACTTGAGCACGTTTGCCACCGCGTGACCGCTGAGCACTGCCCCTCGGGCGATGGGCAGTGACCGGAACCGGTCGACGGCCTGGTTCTTGCGGTCGTTGGCGATGCTGAGAGCGACACCGAACGCCGTGAACACGATGGTCTGGGCCATGATCCCGCCAATCAGGAACTCCCGGTAGCGCTGCGCGGAGGGCACCACCCCGTTGGCCCCCGGAACGTCGATGGCCCCGCCGAACACGTATGCGAACATCACCACGAACATGATCGGTTGGATGGTGGCATCGCTCAACTGCTCCGGCTGACGCTTCATGTGGGTCAGACCCCGTTTGGCGATGACCCAGGAGTCGTGGAAGAACCCACGCGCCGGTCGAAGAGCCTCAGCCCCACCCGGGGTGGCATCGACGGCAGAGGCATCGAACGTGTCGCCGCTGGAATTGGGAGGGGTCAACGGGGCATCTACTCAGGCTGGTGCTGGTCTTCGGCCAGGGGTTGGCCGGTGAGGGTCAGGAACACCTCGTCGAGCGTCGGCTGGCGCAGGCTGAGGTCTTCCACTTCGATACCGGTCTCAGCCAAAGCATTGGCCACCGCGGCCAGGCCGGCCACACCGTCGGGCGTGGGGGCGGTGGCCGTGCGATTGGATCGGTCGACCATCGGGACGATGCCAGTGACCCGTTCGAGAATGGCGGCCACCGTGTCGAGTTGTTCGACCGACGGCAAGGTGACCCCGATGTTGTCGCCACCGACCTGACGTTTCAGGCTGCGGGCATCGCCGCGGGCGATGACGGAACCGTGGTCGACCACGACGATGTCGTCGGCCAGCCGGTCGGCTTCCTCCAGGTACTGCGTGGTGAGCAGGATGGTGGCCCCACTGCCCACCAGAGTCTCCAGCACGGCCCAAAGGTCGTTGCGAGCTCGAGGGTCGAGCCCAGTGGTGGGTTCGTCGAGGAACAACACCTCGGGACGGGCCACCAGGGTGGCGGCTAGATCGAGACGGCGACGCATGCCTCCAGAAAAGGCGGAAGCCACCTTGGATCCAGCGTCGGCCAGGTCGAACTGCTCGAGTAGCTCAACGGCCCGGGACCGGGCCTCTCGGCGACCCCGCTGGTGCAGCTCGCCGATCATGGTCAGGTTCTCGATGCCGGTGAGGAGGGGGTCGACGGTGGCGTCCTGCGCCGCGAACCCGATGCGTCGACGGACCTCGCCGGGGTGGGTGGCCACGTCGAACCCAGCCACCGTCGCCGTACCCGCGGTGGGCTCAGACAAGGTGGTGAGGATCCGCACCGCCGTTGTCTTGCCAGCTCCGTTGGGGCCGAGGACGGCGGTGACCGACCCCACAGGCACGGTGATGTCGACGCCGGCAAGGGCGACCTTCTCGCCAAAGCGCTTGACCAGCCCTCGGGCTTCGATGGCATTGGGCGAGGACATGTGGCTCCAGAGAGGTCGAGCGGCGCCGATCCGAACCAGCCAGGAGACGGAGGGCGACGCAGGCGTAGGGGTCGGTGGTCGGATGAGTAGACGGACCGAACGGTCCAAGATCATCGGTGCAGGGAGAACTTCTTCGGCGACGGCCGGGTCAGGTTTGAGCGGCCCACCATGCATCGAGGCGGCGGCGGGCTTCCTCATCGCTGAGGGGCCCCTCTTCCAGACGCAGCTCCAGAAGGTGGTTCAACGCCTTTCCGACGTGAGGACCAGGGCCGGTCCCCAGGTGGTCCATGACCTGGCGACCATCGAGATCGGGCCGGATGGCATCGATCTCCTCCTGAGCCCGCAGCTCGGCGATGCGCACTTCCAACTCGTCCATGCGCCGCGACAACCGG
>JBDTBS010000034.1:0-9646 GCA_039924035.1 Aquihabitans sp.
GATAGCGGTCGGTGTCCCTGGCGTAGTCGGTGTTCCGGTCGAGGGCGGCGTCGATATTGGCGTCGTAGCGGTCCGCCATGGCTGTCGGGTCGCTTCAGAGACGTTCTGTGACCTTCGCAGCGATCCAGCGGTTGGCCGAGCGGGGGAGCACGGTCGTGATGGCCGCGGAGATCCGGTTGGGGACTCCGGTCACCCGGAGGGCTTTGCCAGCAGCGGTGGCGGCGATGGCCTCGCGGGCGACCTCCTCGGGTTGCTGCCAGAGGAACGAGGGAAGGTTGTCGTCCAAGGCTCCCGATGCCGCCCCGAAGTCGGTGTGCGTCGCGCCGGGACAGACCACGGTGACGACCACGCCGGTGCTGCGCAGTTCCTCGTGAATCGATTCACTGAAGCTGGTCACGAATGCCTTGGTGGCTGAGTAGACGGCGAAGTTCGGACCTGGCGCGTGTCCGCCCAGCGATGAGATGTTCATGATCCACCCTCGACCACGGTCGCTCATCGGTCCGACGGCAGCGTGGGTGAGGGCGACGAGGGCCGTCACGTTCAGGTTGATGAGTCGGCGGTACTCGTCGATGGAACCATCGGCCAACGGCCCGCTTGCCCCAACCCCGGCGCAGTTGACGAGAAGGTCGATCGGGCGGTCCTGGTCGGCCAGTCGGGTGGCGACCGTCTCGATCCCGGCGGCGGTGCTCAGGTCTGCGACCAGTGATTGGATCCGGCCACGGCCTGCCGTCACCGCTTCGGCAAGAGCATCGAGCCGGTCACGACGTCGTGCGACAGCGACGACATCGGTGCCGGCCTCGGAGAGTTGCCGGGCGATGGCCTCGCCAATTCCGCTCGACGCACCGGTGACTAGAGCGGTTGACCACGGTGCCATCGCCAGACGCTACCGGCACAGGTTGGAGAGCCTCATCGATGTCGATGGCCTTTCTCGTGTATCGATCAGACCGACCGTCTGTGACGAGGTTGCACGCGCTAACGCCGTGGTGAAGCGGTCTCGAACGCCGTACCGAGAGCGGCCCTACGAATCGAGAGCGTTGCGTCGGTCGGTGAGGTGGGCATGTTCGGTCTCGTTTGCGCACAGGCGGAGGGCCTCGTCGAACGACTTGCGGGCGAGGCTGGCGTCGCCGGCACGGCTGGCCAGGTCGGCGCGCACGGCAAATAGCCGGTGGTTCCCGCCCAGCACTTCGTCGAGGCCATCGAGGACGGTGAGGCCCGCATGGGCGCCAGCAACTTCGGCGACGGCAACAGCGCGGTTGAGTCTCACCACCGGTGACCCGGTGAGAGTTTCTAGAGCGGCGTAGCGCTCAGCGATCGTTGTCCAGTCCGTGGCATCGGCGGTGACTGCTTGGGAGTGCGCAGCGGCGATCTCGGCTTGGATGCGGAGCGGTGCTGCGTGCACATCGTCGGGGGACACGCCCTCCAAGAGCGCTAGACCTGCCTGGATCTCATCGTTGCGCCACAACGTTCGATCCTGATCGGGGAGCGTCACCAGCCTCCCGGCGCTCACCCGGGCATCGCGACGTGCGTGCTGCAGCACGAGCAGGGCAAGCAGGGAGCGGACTTGTGCCGATCCCGGAACCAGGTGATGCAGGACCGCGGCCAGTTCGACAGCCTCGCCGGCGAGATCGACTCGTAGGAGTTCTGGACCGGTCCCCGGCGCATACCCAGCGGTGAAGGCCAGATAGATCGTGCGCGTCACCTCGTCGAGTCGAGCCCGCAACTCGTCACCGACCGGCGAAGAGAGCGGGATTCCGGCGGCAACGATCTTCTTCTTCGCCCTGGTGATGCGAGCAGCCATCGTTGCCTTGCCGACCAGGAAGAGACGGGCGATCTCCTCGGTGGACGTCCCGATCACCAGTCGGAGGGCGAGGGGCGACCGTGCCTCGGGACTCAGCGCTGGATGACAGCACAGCAAAATGAGCGCTAACCGTTCGTCACCCAGCGCATCGAGTTCATCGTCGTCCGGCGTCCAATCTGCCATCACCGCCAGTAGCGGGGCTTTGCGGCCAGCGACAGCCTCAGCCCGTAGCCGCCCGATGATCAAGCGATAGGCCGCGGTGTAGAGCCAACCGGCAGGGCTGGCCGGCGCCCCGACCTCCGGCCAATGCTCGCTGGCTCGGACGAATGCCTCGCCCAGAGCGTCTTCTGCGAGGTCGAGGCGTCGGGTCCGTGCGATCAGCAGCGAGAGCAGCCGACCCCACTCGGCCCGATAGGCATCTGCGAGGACCCGGTCAGTCGGTGTCGAGGGCGGGTCGGATCTCGATGTCATAGGCAGGTAGCAGGCGACAAAGTTCGATCACCGTATCCAGGTTGGGAGCGTCGATCAGGTAGTAGCCACCGATCTGCTCGGCGGCCTCGGCGAAGGGGCCGTCGGTGATCGTCATGGTTCCCTCGCTGGTGCGCAGCGTCGTGGCCATCGAACCGTCTCCCAGGGCCTCGCCACTGACGATCTCGACTCCCTCGCGCGCGGCGCAGGCATCGCTGAACTCGCCGTGCTTGGCCATTCCCTCCTGCTGCTCCTCAGGCGTGAGCTCTTCCCATAGCGGCATCTCGCCGTAGCCGGCGAGAAGGACGAAGTACTTCATGGTGGATCTCCTTGGTCAGCGCCGGCGGTTGTCGTCGACATGAACCTGACGCGTGAGAACGCCCGGAATCGACAGGGTCGTCGTGAAAATCTGCCGACCGGTAGATCCTGGCCCGAACGCGCGTCGCACGCACCGAAAGCGACACTGATCCGAGGCCGAGGTACGGCACCTCGTGATGATGGCCGCATCAGAGCTCAGGGCACGGAGGTCAGGAAAGGATCCAGGAGCGCAAGCTCTTTAGGAACTTCGGGTTTGTTCGGAACAGTGCTTCGGGCACAACGATGAGCGAGTTGGCAGCCTTCGGCGGCGGTTGCGGTAGCTCCATGTAACCCGCCCTCTTCATCTTGAAACCGGCTTCTGACCGCAGGTACAGCAGGGTTACGTCGTAGATGCCCAGCCGGTCCGCCGAACGATTACCGAAGGACATGAACGGGATTCCCCGTATCGGCAGATGCTTCTTTCTGGCCCCGGGTTGCATAGCGACGACCTCGTCACGGGTGATCGGTCCTCGCCAGCGCAACCCGTGGGCAGGAGTCCACCAAAGTCCGTCGGAGTCCAGGCGAAGGCGGGTTCGGCGCAACGTCCAGACGACGACGACAACGCTCCAGACGGCCAGCGCGATGAAGATGGCAACTACCAGTGTGATCTTGTCTCTATCGGCGGCAGAGTGCAGGGCAGCCGGGAAGGTGAAGTCTCCGCCGCGAGAGTTGTACTCGTTGTAGAACTCGGTTACCGCGGCGCGGCTTCGGTTGGCGCGCATGGTCAGGAGCGTCACGCTGAGGGCGGATGCGACCGACGCCATGATCAGCCCGTTGCGGAATTTGCGTGTGAGCCGAAATCGAATGGTGCCGCTGGACCAACCATTGGTGGGCTCGGCTGAGGGTGCCGCTCTGAGCGAGTCTCCTGACACCTCCTCACCGGACTCGCGCGTCAACCGCATGTCTTCCGACACGAGCGAACGATGTTGCAACTTGAAGGTGGCATGTGTCGACGTCGCACCTCAGCGAGCGGGAGCCAATCCTGGCTGCGAGCAGTAGCCGGCGGGCATGGGGACAATAGTCGCGCACCTTTACGATTCAGGGTGGCGGCGGTGCTGTGGGGCCCCTTCTGATCCTGGCGGTATTGCAGTTTTAGGCCTGGTACGGTCCGCGGACACCGGTCACAAGCCGAAACGGAGCCTGGCCCCGACCGCAACGGTGCCCCCGTCTCGCTCGATCTCGACCTCTACGAACCGGCCGGCGACACCGTCGAACACCGGCCGGCACTGGTGATCGCCCACTCCGGCGGGTTCAAGGTCGGCAGTAAGACCAACGGTGTCTCCGTCGACCTGGCCAACCGGTTCGCCCGCAAGGGCTACGTGGTGATCTCGATCAACTACCGCAAGCTGGCCAACGTCGATTGCGGGTCCCTGGGCGGTCTCATCTCCGATGCCAGCGGTTGCAAGTACGCCACCATGGCTGCCACCTCCGACGGCCAGGCCGCGGTCCGCTGGTTGCGCGCCAATGCCGATACCTACGGGATCGACGGGACCCGCATTGCCATGATGGGCGACTCTGCCGGAGCGTTGATTTCGATCCTTACCGGCATGCTGGCCGACGTGCCCGGGAACCTCGATCAACCCGAGGCCGCCGCCATCATGTCCGGCGCCCCCGAGAACACCGGCAACCCCGGCTATTCATCGCAAGTGCAGTCGTGGGCCTCCATTTCAGGGGGCCTGCCCCCCACAGAGACCGAGGGTCTCGGGGAGAGGTTGGCCGCGGCCATCACCCCCACCGCTCCCGGCTACCTGTTCGCGGCCACCAACGACAACCAGACGCCTCATGATTGGTCCGTCGACGTGCGCGACGAACTGGTGATCGCCAAAGCGACGGTGGCCTTCCAATCGGTGGTCGGACCGCACGTTCCCTACGGCGCCCACAAGGAACAGTTCAACGAGCAGACCACCCGGTTCTTCTACGTCTACATGGACCTGGCCAACGCCGAGAGCTGACCTGCCCCCTAGGGAGCGACCTTTCATCCACCACTGGAGGTCGACACCCTGGACGCGGTGGCCAAGGGTTCAGCGAAGGATGGCTCGGCGCTGTTGGGGGCAGAGGGCTACGTCGTTCCCTACCGGCTCAACATCAAGTCCATCGTCTGTTACCTACCGCGTGTCTTCGATCGGGAGGTCGCTGTGGGAGCGCATCACCGAATGGATCTCGCAACCTGGCTCATACAGCGAGATGGCCCAATAACTCGACGCCGCCCGCAGCCCCACGGGCTGACCCGGGGGCGTGGGTCAGGCCTCGGGGCGGCCGCCGTGCTGTTCCCAGAGCGTGTTGAGGTGGCCCTGGTAGTAGATGATGTGCATCGAGAACAGGAAGGCCAGCAGCAGGCCGAGGCCACCCGAAGTAGGGGACGGGCTCCCGGCGTTTCGCTCGGCTTGGCCGATACGGCCACCTGTCCTGACGAGCGAGACGAGGTTGGCGATGGGCACGAAGATGGCCAGCAGAGACATGACCGGCTCGACCTTGATGCTCTGGTCGAAGTCGCGCACCTCTTCGTTGATCTTGTACCACCAGTACAGGTGATAGATGCCGAAGGTGATGAGCGAGAGACCCCATACGCCCCAAGGGTTGCGGATCTTGCCCAGTTTGCGACCGCCGTAGCCGCCGTACGCCGGGGGAGCGGGTGCTGGGTTTCCGTAGCCCGGAGGAGCGGTTGCGGGGGCGCCGTATCCGGGGGGAACGGTGGCATCAGCCTGGGTGGGTGGCTGCGTAGTTGTTCCCTGATCAGCGGGAGCGGCCCCCGGTTGGTTCCAATCGATTGGTCCCTGAGTGCTCATGGTCGTCCCGTCCTCGTGTTGGTGGCGCTACCGGCGGACCGTAGCTCCTCGGTTCGATCGAAGTAGTGATGACCAGCGGTTTTGTACCCGCGCGGCCCCAGGGTGCCGCGGCCGCAGCGGCGCAAATGCTCAGTCCGAGGTCGAGGCTGGTCGAGCCGTGCGCAACTCGGGGAGACCGACGATGTCATAGGTGACCGAGGCGACTTCGATGCCGGCGTTGGCGAGCTCGGGAACGATGTACCGGGCCATGGCATCCTTGACGCCGCGTGCCGAACGGGCGGGGAGCACGAACCTCACGGACAGCTCCAACCAGTCGTCGGTGATGCGCCAGTAGACGCGTGGCTCGAGATCTGCGGTCTGCACGGCGAAGCGCGTCTTCATCTGTTCGAGGGCCTCGGCCGATAGTGAGGTCTTGGGCACGGCGTGCTCGACGGCAGCCAACAGGATTGCCTCGGCCTTTGCGTGGTCGGCCCCATAGGTGACCGGCAGGACCATCTCGTCCCAAACGAAGGGAAAGTCGCGGGTGTAGTTGAACACCGGCTCATCGAAGATCTTGCCGTTGCTCACCGTGACGATGCGGCCCGTGTACTGGCGGGCGTTGACCCAGATGGACGGGTCGGCGTCCTTGACCGCCGGTGGCTGACCCATCTCCATCACCGTGGTCTTCATGAAGCCCAACCGGATGACGTCGCCGCGCACCGCGCCCATGGAGATGCGGTCTCCGACGTTGAACGTGTCGCCCCGCAGGATCACGAAGTAGCCGGCAACGGCGGTGATGACCTGTTGTAGAGCGAAGGCCAGTCCGGCACTGATGAGCCCGATTCCCACGGTCAGGTCCGAACCGGGGTTCACCCAGATGGAGATGATCCCCAGCACGATGATGATGGCCGACACCAACTGGACGCCCTGGCGAGACCAGAAGCCAGCAGGGTCCGGGCGCTCGGTCACCAGCGAACGGATGAACCGCAGCACGAGGCTGCGCACCCCGTACACCACCAGAACGAGGGCCAAGGTCAGCAGGACCTTCTTGCCGGTCCGGGCGTTCACCCCGATGAAGGTGATGTTGAACAGCTCGAGGGCCAGGGTCGAACCCCTGGGGAAACGTGTCATCGTGGCATCGTCCCTTCAGAACGGACAAGGTCGTGGAACAGGGCCCCACCGGCAACGTACGCCGCCCATGCGGTCGAGCACACCTTCAGACCTCGGGTCGCGGTCCAAAGCGGAGCTATTCGAGCAGGCCGTCGGTAAGAATGAGCTTCGTGGCCGCCGTGACCCAGGTCGAAGGCATCGACCTCACCTCCGAGGAAGGTGGAGACGACGACGATCTGATGTCCGGTCCCAAGTGGAGCCGACATCCCACCGACATGCTGCGACTCGGCGTGTTCAGCCTGGCCCTAGCGGTGGCTGTGGCCCTGTCGTTGCTCAATGCCACCCAGGTGCGTTCGATCTCCGGCGACGTGGTCCGCCTGGTCAGCCAACTACCCCGATGGATACGTGACCTGATCCTGGGCGCCACCCAGATGTACATCGTGGTCTTGTCGGTGGTGCTGCTCGTGGTGCTGGCCCGTCGATCCCGGCGACTGCTCCTGTTGGCCATGGCCGCCAGCGGAGCCGCGGCGCTGGTCATGGCGGGTATGCAGGGTTGGTTGGACCGGGCCGTACCCAATCGGGTGGTGGCCGTCAGCCTCCAGCCGTCCTGGTTCATCGGTGCCGCCTTCCCGTCGGGGACCTACCTGGCCGCGTTCACCGCCGGGGCCATCGTTCTCGGGTCATCGCTGACCCAAGGGTGGCGGCGGGTGGTCAACGCGTCGATCGGGGTTGCTGTGGCCGTCCGGTTGCTCACTGCGGTCGCGGCACCCCTCAACCTGGCCGTGACCCTGTGCCTCGGCTTGGTGGCCGGTTCGTTGGCTCTAGCCATCGCCGGGTCGCCTCGCCGCCCGTCATCACGACGGATGGTGCTCGACGGGCTGGCCTCCGCCGGCTTCCCGGCCATCCACATCGAAGCCGCCGAGGTGGGATCGTCTCATGCCCGCACGTTCCTCGCCACCACGGCCTCTGGTCGTCGGGCGTTCGTGAAGTTGATCGGTCGAGACGAACGCGATGCCTACCGGATCCTGCGCCTCATGAAGTCGCTGCGGGTGAAGGGCCTGGAAGACCTCCGTCCGAACTGGTCGGTGGAGGAACAGGTCAACCACGAAGCCCTCACCGCCATGCTGGCCCGCCGCCGGGGGGTGACCGCTCCCGACGTGCTGGCCTCCGGGGTAACCGACACCGAAGCAGGGTTTTTGGTGTCGGCCACCCAACAGGGATGGCGCTTGTGCGACCTCCCGCCGGAGATCGTCACCGACGAACTGATCGACGAGATCTGGCGACAGGTGACCTTGCTACGAGAGCAGGGGATAGCCCACCGGTGGCTGACGGCAACGCAGATTCTCGTCGACGTCCCCGGGGTCACGGACCGGCCCCGCTGGGAACCGGCCCCGTCCCAGACGACGGTCACCGTCGACGACCTCGATCACACGATGATCGGCTTGGCCGAACCGGTGGTGGCGATCATCGACTTCCGGTGGTCGGTCAACCAGGCCGAGGGCCATCAGCTGGCTGCTGATCTGGCCATGCTCACCGCCAGCTTCGCTCTGATCGTCGGGGCCGAGCGTGCGGTGGACGGCGCCGCCCGAGCCTTCGGACCCGGTGCTCTGGCCGAAGCGCTTCCCTTGTTGCAACCGCTGGCCATGCCCGACGACCTGCGGTCGGCATTGGCTGCGCAAACCGAAGACGTGCTTCCCGACGTGCGCAGCCGGATGCAGGCTGCGGCGGGCGGAGTGCCCTATGAGTTGGCCGACATCCAGCGCATCAAGCCGGGACAGATCCTTGGGCTGTTCGGCGTGGCCATCCTGGCCTACTCGTTGCTGTCGTTCGCCACGAGTTGGCGTCAGATCAGCATGGCTCTGTCCAGCGTATCGCTGTGGGCCCTGCCCGAACTGGCCATCCTGGCCTTCATCCCGTTCTTCGCCGGGGCCGGCATGCTCATCGCCGTCGTACCTCGGCCGCTGCCGTTCCCCGAGGTATCTCGGTTGATGGTGGCCCAGTCGTTCCTCAACCGCTTCACCCCGGCCAACGCCGGCGGCATGGCCCTGCGGGTCCGCTACCTCCAGAAGCGGGGCGTCGACATCGGCGGAGCGGCTGCTGCTGTGGCGCTCACCAGCGTGGCCGCCGGCATCGGCCAGATGGTGGTGCTGGCCACCTTCGCGGCCTGGGCCGGGTCTACGGGCAACGTCGACTTCACTCTTCCCGAAGCCAGCACCGTCGCCATCGCCATGTTGGTGGGGTCGGTTGCTGCCGGATTGGTGTGGCTGACGCCGTGGGGCCGGCGGGTGATCGCCGAGCACGTGCTCACCACGGTGCGGCAGGTGTGGTCGACCATCGGTGAACTCGTTGCCCGGCCCAGCCGATTCGTGGCCCTGTTCGCCATCACCATCGTTGGCAAGTTGGCATCGATCATCACCTTCACCGAGACGGCCCGGGCCCTCGACGTCTCGATCGCGTTTCCCAAGCTGGGTCTGCTCTACCTGACGGCCGCGACGCTGGCGTCGGCCGCTCCGTCACCCGGTGGGGTGGGGGCAGTGGAAGCAGGTCTGGCGGCTGCCCTCACCGGCGTGGGGGTTCCGATAACCGACGCACTTTCGGTGGTCTTTCTATTCCGTCTGATGACCTACTGGCTGCCGGTGCCAGTTAGCTACGTCGCGCTTCGTAGCCTGAGGGGTGCCGTACTCGAGTGACCGACCGGCTGGATCGCCGTCAACTAGCCCGGGGAGGGACCCAACCGACGTGAACACCGAGACCGTCACCTTGTTCTTCGCACTGCTGGCCGTCCTGGCCCAAGCCCTGGTGGCTGCCGTCGTGGTGGTGTCGTTGGTCGCGCTCGGGTCGCCTGCAGTCCGGGGTTGGTGGCGCGGCGTCCGCTTCGACCTGGCCTCGCAGGTCGTACCGATGGCCGCGGTGGTGGCGTTGGTGTGCACCGCGGGCAGCCTCTACCTGTCCGAGATGGCTCACTTCTCTCCCTGCCGGTTGTGCTGGTACCAGCGCTATGCCATGTATCCGCTGGTTCTCATCCTTGGAGCCGCTGCTGTCCTGCGTAGCGCTGCCCTTCGTTGGGTGGGACTGGTGGTTGCCGCCATCGGCGCTTCGATCTCGATATACCACCTGCTCGTGGAGCGCTATCCAACGCTCGAGTCCT
>JBDTBS010000035.1:0-8639 GCA_039924035.1 Aquihabitans sp.
ATGTTCACCACCGTCGGCGCGCTCGGCATCGGCACGTCGATCGACGACTTCGGAACCGGCTACTCATCTCTCACCTACCTGCGGGACCTACCGCTACGGGAGATCAAGATCGACCGGTCGTTCGTGCGAGAGATGGTTCGTCGCAGCGACGAGTTCACCATCGTGCGGTCCATGATCGACCTCGGCCACAACCTGGGCCTGGAGGTGGTTGCTGAGGGGGTGGAGCAACTCGTCGACCTGGAGCTGTTGTGTCGCCTCGGTTGCGACCTGGCGCAGGGATATCACATCAGTCGGCCGATGCCGCTCGATGAGCTCCTCGTCTGGCTCGACGAGTACGGCGTGACCGATCTCGTACCGAGGACCGTCACCGATCCACTGACCCGATCTCCGATGTGAGACCACCCCGAGACCATCGGTAACCTCACCGCATGACTGCTCCGGATCTCGCTGCCGCCGCCTCTGCCATAGACCTGGCCCAGACCGTGGTGGATGCCGCTGCTGGCCGCATCGCCAGCGCCGGGTCGATCGACGACCACCAGGTGCTGGCCTACGACCTGGCCCATGCCGCGTCGGCAGTGGCCATGGCCAAGGGTCTGCTGGAATATGGCGCCAAGGGCGACATCGAAGGCCGCATCACCGCGGCCTTCGTGGCCGACGTCGTCGGCGATCTGGCCGGCAAGATCTACGGAAGCGAGGCCAACTGGGGCGTGGCCGCCGGCGCGCTCGACGGGGCCCGCGACTTCATCGGCTCCTACCGGGCCGCCGAGTTTCTGGCGGCCATCACCGAGGAAGGCCCCCGCCACCTCGACGACGACTTCGAGATGGTGCAGGACACGTTCCGCCGGTTCGCCGAGCAGAAGCTCATGCCCATCGCCGAGCACATCCACCGGACCAATGGCGACATCCCCGAAGAGATCATCGAAGGTCTCGCCGAGATGGGGGCCTTCGGGTTGTCCATCCCCACCGAGTACGGCGGCTACGGCGAAGGTGGCGAAGGCGAGTACATCGCCATGGTGGTGGCCACCGAAGAGCTGTCGCGTGGGTCGCTAGGCGCCGGCGGGTCGCTGATCACCCGCCCCGAGATCCTGGCCCGGGCCCTCATGGCCGGGGGCACCGAAGAACAGAAGCACGAATGGCTGCCCAAGCTGGCCACCGTCGAGGTCATGAACGCGGTGGCCGTCACCGAACCCGACTACGGCTCCGACGTGGCCGGCGTGAAGGTCACTGCCACACCCACCGACGGGGGCTGGCTGATCAACGGGGTCAAGACGTGGTGCACCTTTGGTGCCCGCGCCGACGTGCTGTTGCTTCTGGCCCG
This sequence comes from Aquihabitans sp., assembly GCA_039924035.1. Taxonomy (GTDB): domain Bacteria; phylum Actinomycetota; class Acidimicrobiia; order Acidimicrobiales; family Iamiaceae; genus Aquihabitans. The sequence goes on from JBDTBS010000035.1 coordinate 1,319, forward strand.
CACCGACACCGACCGCAGCATCGGCCACAAGGGCCTGTCGATGTTCATCGTGCCCAAGGAGCGGGGCGAAGGCCACGGCTTCGAACTGGTCCAGGCTGCCGAGAACGGCGCCGCTGGTGGCGGCAAGATGGAAGGTCGTCCGATCGACACCATCGGCTACCGGGGGATGCACTCCTACGAAGTGGCCCTCGAAGACTGGTTCGTGCCCGCCGAGAACCTGATCGGACTCGATGGCGGTCTCGGCCGCGGCTTCTACTACCAGATGGCCGGCTTCGAGAACGGCCGTCTCCAGACCGCGGCCCGCGCCGTCGGCGTCATGCAGGCTGCCTACGAGGCCGCCAAGCAGTACGCCGATGATCGCAAGGTGTTCGGCACTCCCATCGCCGACTACCAGATCACCCAGGCCAAGCTCGGACGCATGGCCATGATCATCCAGGCCTCACGCCAGTTCTCCTACGTGGTCTCCCGTCTGATGGCCGAAGGCCAGGGCACCGCCGAGGCCTCCATGGTGAAGGCCTACGTGTGCAAGGCCGCCGAGTGGGTCACCCGCGAGGCCATGCAGATCCACGGCGGCATGGGCTACGCCGAGGAGTATGACGTGAGCCGGTACTTCGTGGATGCTCGGGTGCTGTCGATCTTCGAGGGCGCCGACGAGGTCCTGTGCGTCAAGGTCATCGCCCGCAAGCTCGTGGCCGACGCCGCGAAAGCCAACGCCGACGCCTGACATCATCGCTTCGTCCCGGTACCCGATCGCTCGGGGTCGGGCGATCCTTGGCCGGCGGCCGAGCCACTCAGTGGAGGTGCCAGGTCCTGTCGGTGCCGTCGCGCAGGCTGGCCACCCGCAGATCGGCCTCGGTCGCCCAATCGGTGCGGAGGTGGGCGACGCTCACCGCCCAGGCGGCCACCCACAACTCCGAGACGGTCACCATCACCTCGAAACCGGGCCACCCTCTGGGGTCAGCTCCTGAGGCATCAAGGAAGCGGTCGAGGCCCTCGGCGGGGGCCCCATAGCGGCGCACGGCGACCACGGCCGCGGCCGTGTCGTAGCTGGCCGGCCCCCACCCGCCGAGCTCCAGATCGGTGAGCAGCGCACCTTCGGCCGCGACCACGACATTCTCGCGATGCAGGTCGCCGTGGACCACGCAGAAGCCGAACGGGTCGTCGACCGAAGCATCGGCGAATGGTTCGGTCAACTCGGCCACCTGGTCCCGCACGAACCGGCTCGCGGGATCGTCATCTTCGCCCACCACGTCGAGGATGTGGCCGAGGGGGTCGAAGGGGGTCAGCTCACCAATCCCCCCGGCGGACGTTCCCGTGCGCAGCGCCCCGACCAGGGCACCGAGATCGGCAGAGCGGGCCGGACGCACGGCGGGGCACCAGCGCCACCCCGTGACCACGTGGCCTTCGATGGTCCACGGTTGCAGCTCGCCCAGTAGCGGGGTGACGGGAACCCTGTCGGCGATCAGGCGTTGGGCGATGGCCACCTCGCGCTCGGCCACCGTGCGCCCGCCTTCAGGCCTGACCCTGACCACGACGTCTCCCTGGTGGACCAGCAGCGATGCACCGTCGCGCACCACCTCGACCGGCCCGGTGCCCCCCAGCCGGTAGAGGGCCAGACGGGCGATGTCGTGACGGTCTTCAGACGATCCGTCGCCGTCTGGGGCCGTCATTGCCGACCGTCCCAGACGCGGCGCGCCCACCGGGGAACAGGTCCCTGGTGGGCGCACGGAAAGTTGGTTGTCGATGGGCGGCGGACCGAGGGCATGATCTTTCGACCCTAGGTGGCCCCGTATTTCCGGCCGTCAGTCGAGCGGGGGCAGGGCCTGCTGCTCGTCCATCATCGAGGCCATGAACATCTTGATGAACTCGTCGGCCTCTTCGTTCATGCCCCCTGCCACCCCGCCATAGATGGCACCGGACTCGGCCGGTTCGTGGCCCTTCTCCTTGGCGTACGCCACAGCCTCGGCCAGGTCCGCGGCGAACTGCTCGGCCACGCCTTCTTGGGTCTGAGGACGGGTGACGGCCATGTGCAGGGCATTGGGGTACTGCTGGCCGTTGAAGCGCCAGCCCTTCGGCCGCATGAAGTCGTTGATGTGGTACACGTCGAAGGCATCACTGCGGAAGCTGAACAGGAACGACGGCTTGCCCATGATCTTGAGCTCGGGATGGGAGTTCACGGCATCTTGCATGGCGGCCGACGTCTCGAAGATGTCCTTGGCATAGGCCCGGTAGCCCTCGCGGCCGTGTTGGACCATGGAGGCCCAGGTGGCAGCGAGCAGGCCCCCGGAGCGGGAACCTTCCATGCCTGGCGAGCAGTACTTGCCGCCGGTCCAGTCGGTGAGGAAGAAGTACTGCGAGTTGCGCCACGACTTGTCTCGGAACAGGACGGTGGATGTGCCCTTGAAGGCGTAGCCGTACTTGTGGGTGTCGGCGGAGATGCTGGTGACTCCGGGGAGACGGAAGTCGAACACGGGGATGTCGTAGCCGAGCTCCTCGCCGAAGGGGAGGATGAAGCCACCGAGGCAACCGTCGACGTGGAGCGGGATGTTCTTCTCGATCGCGAGGTCGGACAGTTCCTCGATGGCGTCGATGGTGCCGTAGCCGTAGTTGCACGCCGACCCCATCATGCCGATGGTCTGGTCGTCGATGTTGTCCCGCATCCAGTCGACGTCGGCCTGGAAGGTCTCCTGGTTCACCGGGGCCTTGCGGACCTCGATGCCGAACAGGTGGCAGGCCTTGTCGAAGGCAGGGTGGCCGGTCTCGGGCTTGATGAAGTTCGGCTTGGTGACCCCGCGGTCTTCGCGGGCCTTCTCGCGGAAGGCCAGGACGGCATGCATGATGCTGCCGGTGCCGCCGGAGGTGACCAGGCCGACGGGTTCGCCGTCGGTCACGGCCTCAGCGTGGAAGAGGTCGAGGGCCATGGCAATGACCTCGCCCTCATAGCGGGTGGCGCTGGGGCAGATGTCGCGCTGGAGGATGTTGACGTGGGCGTAGAGGCCGAACACGTCGTTCATGAACGAGTAGTGGTCTCGGTCCCCGCAGTACATGGTGCCCGAGACCTTGCCGGTCTCCCATGACTGGTCTTCTTCCGCGGCCAGTTCCGTCATCTCGGCGAGGATCTCATCTCGAGAGCGTCCCTTTTCGGGCATCGTGCGGTTGACCGGGAAACGGTCCCGGTACGGAAAAGCGGTCATCGTCGGACGGTCTCCATCGGTAGATCCGAATCTTTACTCGGAAAAGGTTCCTTCATCATGGCCCATCGAAGGGCCGTTGCCAAGCGGGTCGGTCCACATCGCCCTCACATGGCGATGAGGTCAGCAGGCACGAACTGCTCGGTGAGGAGCCGTTCGAATCGGGCGGGGTCGCCGGCCACGAAATCTCGACACAACGGATACCCGGCGACGTAACAGAACACGTAGGCCCGCCAGGTGGGATGGGTGAGGAACGAGATCGACTTCACGGCCCTCTCGTGAGAGAGCAGCGCCCACTGTTCGAGTTCGGCCACGGCCTCGTCCTCGGGTCGCTTCTGGTCGTGCAACAGCAAGGCCACATTCCCCCTCACCGCACCGAGCGCCTCGGAAGCCTCGGCCACGGCCGCCACCACCTCGGTGTCGTAGTGGATACCGAGGGGATGGAGCAGTTCGGCCAACACCGGCTCGGGGTGGGTCCCGAGCAAGGCCTCCAGGGCGGTATCGGCCAGCCCCTCGGCCAGCAGGCATTGTGGGGTACCCACCAGGAAGATCGACTCCTCCAGGTGGCCCCGCTCCCGCACGAGGCCCACCTCCTTGCGACAGTGCTCGGTGTGGTGGCCGGGGTAGGCCTCATGGGCGATGAGGTGACCGATGGCGGTGGACGACACCGGTAGGTCGATGTTGATGGCCACCCGGCTGCGCAGATCGCCTTCGTAGTAGTTGAACCCCGACCAGGGTTGATCGGTGACCAGTTCGAAGTCGATGTGTTCGCCGTCGGGCAGACCGAAAGCTGTGTCGGTTCGTTCGCGGAAGGCATCGGCCAGGGTGTGAACAGCGGCGGCGAGCTGCTCCCTGGTCAGGAGATGAGTGGCCCGCCACGTGTCTAGGCGCCCGGCCAGTGGCCCAGAGCCGGGAAGTACGGCATCGAGCCGGCGGTGGGCATCGGCTAGTTCGTCGTGGGGTACTGGCGTTGGCCGAACGCCATAGCAGGACTCGACCTCGTCGACGAAGGACACGTCCTCCCCCGACAACTGACGGGCCGATGTGTGGAGGCCGACCATCTGAGCCCGCAGCCACCGGCGCCGGGTGGCATCCAGGTCGCCGTCACCAGCATCGAGATCTGCCACCAGGGCCCGGGCATCGGTCACCAATGCCGGCAGGGCCCGCACCGGCTCGTCATCGATGCGGGCCGCCAACTCGGGCGGCCCGTAGTAGGCATCGACCATGCCGTCCAGGTGATGGCCCAGGCGCAGGCCCAGCTCCAGATAGCGATCGACGAGAGTGGCGGCCGGAGGGGGCATGGAGCCACCGTACCGGCGGTGACCCGGGCGACCGTGGTGCTCGTCTGGCCCATGAAAATAACCCGTGACAAATCCTCGCTCCCATTACTAGGATATCGCTTGAGGGTCCCGCCCGAGATGCCACGAACGTGCTCGGTTGCGAGATCCGATCCCGCCCCCTGCTGTCTCACGCATCGGAGTCGACCATGACCCCTGCCTCCCACGGCCACAGCCAACTCCTCACGCTGGCCCGCAAAGCCGAAGCAGCAGCATCCGACGGTGACCCCGAACGCCTCGAGAACACGGCCTTGACCCTGTTCGAGGCCCTCATCGCCCACGTAGACCAGGAACGCTCGGATCTGGCCCAACTGGCCCCTGCCCAGCGCCGGCTGCTGGTCCGGGGCCAACAGCGGGTCGTCGACTTGCTGGTGGAACTGGCCATCGAGGCCCAGGCCCCGGGGCCGTGCCAGTGCACCCGATTGAGCCGCGAGTTGTCGGCTCGGCTCAGCCTTCAGGCCGACGACGAGCGTCGAGCCGGCATTGCTCCGCCTGCTTGGTGATCAGCCGATGGCCTTGAAGCGCCCAGCGCAGCCGCCCCGATCCAGGCCGGCCTGGTCTGCGGCCGATGGCCGGTATCAGAGGCTGGGACCGCCTGGCTTCCAGATCATGAGGAAGAGGGAGACGGCCAGGATGAGGTGTAGTCCACCGGTACCAGCGGCCACGATCTTCGTTGCACCCTCGTCGCCCTCGGCAACCTTGTCCTGGGCCGGGGCGATGAGGGCTAACACCAAGCCGAGGGCAATGAACCACAGCAAGGCAGCCACCGACAACCACGGCTGCGACATCCGGAACACCTTCTCGCTCATGCCGGCCACGCCGAACCCGGCCAAGCCACCCACGGCCAACGCTGGCCCATAGACCTTGCGCAGCTTCGATCCCCCTGTGACAGAATTCGCACCCTTTGCTCCGGCGAAGGTGAACGCGAAGGCCACGAACATGGCACCGATATGGACGTACTGCATGATGTTGTAACTAAGTTCATTGCGGGCAGCGAGCACGAACAACGTTGTTCCTCCAGTTGGATTTTCCTCTCTGATGCTAGTTGGGGCTGCCAGATACGGCCTAGACCACGCGGCGTGGCCCACGGGTGGGCCTTCGTGGTGGCCGGTGAGGATGTGAGCGACCCCTACCGGACGGACTAGCTTCACCGCCGTGGTGTCTCTGGTGAACGAAGAGCTGACCCTCACCGCCATTGGCGGCGAACCCCGTACGGTCGCGGCCTGGTTGACGACGTTTCAGCTGGTCACGGTGGTCCTGGACCCCTACACCAACGAGAGCGCGTGGCTGCTGCCCACCGCCGGTCGGTTCCTCGACAACTTCAAAGAGGCCGACTGTCGGGTGTCTTGGACCGTCACGGCCGACGAAGCCGATGCCAAGCGCTTCCTCGGCCCATGGGCCAACGAGTTCCTGACCTTCGTAGACCCCGACCGCACGTTCGTGAAGGCCTTGGGCCTAGAGCGCACACCGGCGCTGGCCTACCTGCGTCAAGACCTGGCCGTCATCGGCAAGGTCGAGGGCTGGAATCCACAAGAGTGGGAAGACCTCGGGGCATTGATCGGCAAGGTCAACTCGTGGAACTCCCCCAAGCTGCCGAAGGCCGGCGATCCCGGTCCCTTCGCTGGCGCCCCCGCCGCCGGCTGAGCAGCACCCTCTGCCGCTCCGGCGGAATCCAGTCTCACCGACGGTGATGGCAGTCAACTCTTGCGGGACACCCCGCCCTTGGTGAGCGCCAGCGCGTCGAGGGCCCGGTCCAGGTCGTCGGGCTCGATGAGCCCGGTAGCAGCAACCAGTTCACGGATGGGCGTGCCCGTCTTCAGGCTCTCCTTGATGATCTCGGCGGTCTTCTCGTAGCCGATGTAGGGGTTGAGCGAGGTGGCGATGGACGGCGACGCTTCGGCGTTGGCCCGGCACTGCTCCTCGTCGGCCTCGATCCCGGCCACGCAGCGGTCGGCGAACTGCACCGAAGCGTTGGCCAGCAGGTCGATCGACTCCAACAGGTTGCGGGCCATGACCGGCAGATACGTGTTTAGCTCGAAGGCGCCTTGGCTGACCGAGAAGGCCACCGCGGCGTCGTTGCCGATGATCTGAGCCCCCACCTGGGTGACCACCTCGCACAAAACCGGGTTGACCTTGCCGGGCATGATCGACGACCCCGGCTGCAGGTCGGGTAGGTGGATCTCGCCCAGGCCTGTGCGGGGCCCCGAAGCCATCCACCGCAGGTCGTTGGCCACCTTGACCAGGCCCACGGCCGCCGCCCGGACCTGGCCCGACGTCTCGACGAACGCATCGGGGGCGGCCTGGGCCGCGATGTGATCGGGGGTCTCGATCAGGGGCAGGCCAGTGCGCTCGGCCAACCGGGCGGTGACGGCCTTGCCGAACCCCTTGGGGGCGTTGAGGCCGGTACCCACCGCAGTGCCCCCCAGCGGCATCTCGGCCAGCCGAGGCAATGCCTCGCGTAGGCGGGTGGCGGCCGTCTCCACCTGGGTGGCGTAACCGCCGAACTCCTGACCGAGGGTGACGGGGACGGCGTCCATAAGGTGGGTGCGGCCCGCCTTCACCACCTTGGCGAAGGCCCGAGACTTCTTGCGTAGCGCCTTGGCCAGGTGGTCGAGGGCGGGGATCAGATGGTCCTGGAGAGCTTCGGTGGCGGCCAGGTGCACGGCACTGGGGAACACGTCGTTGGACGACTGGCTGGCATTGACCTGGTCGTTGGGGTGGACGGGCTGGCCCAGGATCTCGGTGGCCAGGCGGGCGATGACCTCGTTGGCGTTCATGTTCGACGAGGTTCCC
>JBDTBS010000036.1:0-3714 GCA_039924035.1 Aquihabitans sp.
GCCTACGCGCCGGAGCCAAGGTCAACGACATCGGCGCCTCGATCTACGGCTCATCTGAGTTCTACAACATGGCCGGCGGCAACGCCGAGGGTTTCGTACGGGCCCTCTACCAGCGAATCTTGGGTCGCAATGCTGATGCTGGCGGGCTGGCCTACTGGAAGCCGAAGGTGGTTAGCAACCGTGGTGCGGTTGCCGCCGACTTCTTCGCTTCGCTCGAGTCACGCACCGACCGCGTCCGCAGCCTCTACGGCCAGATCCTGTGGCGCTATCCCGACCCTGCTGGTCAGGCCCACTGGGTGGATCAGCTTCGTACCGTCAATGACGTCCGTCTGGCCGTGCTTCTGGCTTCGAGCTCGGAGTACTACAACAACGCCAAGGAATGCGACCTCATTAACGGACGCTTCGAGAGGGCAGGGAAAGCCCAACACAACGGGAACAGCTTCAGCCCGGTAATCTCCGGCGATGGCCGCCATGTCGCTTATTCCTCAGCGGCGAGCAATATCGTCCCCGGTGATACCAACGGTCAGATCGACGTGTTCGTTTGGGATCGCTACCGCGGGATCACCAGCCGAATCACCAACGGCAATGCGATGAGCAGACAGGCCTCTATCTCGCGTAATGGACGTTTCGTTGCTTTCCAATCATTCGCCACCAACCTGGTCGGTGGCGACACCAACGGACAACCTGACATATTCCGCTGGGACCGTGATACTGGTCAGACGATTCGCATCACCAACGGCAACGGAGCCAGCGGCATCCCGTCCATTTCTGGCGATGGACACGCGGTCGCCTTCCTCTCCGAGGCCTCGAACCTCGTCACCGGCGATACCAACAACAAGATGGATGTGTTCCGTTGGACCATGGCCGACGGCATCGTGGGCATCACTCACAACGCCGGCACGGGTAACACCAAGGCCAACGGCGACAGCGACTGGCCCACGATCTCCGCTGATGGCAGCACCATCGCCTTCGTCTCGAAGGCCACGAACCTCGTTGCCAATGACACCAACGGCCACTCCGACCTGTTCGTCCATCGAGGTGGGAGCATCAAGGCGGTCACCAAGGGCAACATGGCCACCGACGAACGCCCCAGTTTGTCGGCCGACGGCCAAGTGGTGGTCTTCGCATCGCCGGCGTCGAATCTTGTGGCCAACGATACGAACAACAGCTTCGACATCTTCCGACATCACCTTCAGCAGGGCACTGTCTCGGTCACCTACGGGGCCGGCAACGGTGACAGCAAAGCGCCTTCGGTGTCAGCCAGCGGCAACGAGATCGCGTTTGAATCCACTGCCAGCAACCATGTGCCCGGTGATACCAACGGTAAGCAGGACGTATTTCGTTGGCGTCATGACACGCCCGGTTATGAGCGTGTCAGTGTCAGCCAGACTGACCAGCAATCCAACGACATGAGCTTGGAGCCTTCTATCTCCGATGACGGTCGGCTGGTGGCATTCGAGTCTTATGCATCGAACTTGGTGCCGGGAGACAACAACGGGACTGGCGACATCTTCATCCGCCACTACTTCCCGCTCATGTAGCCCGGGGCATCGTTTCGACCAGAGGATCCCCAGGCCCTGATTCGTCAGTTGGGACGGGAGATCTTGGCCTGCATGGCGGCCAGGCGGTCCGTGAACTCGGGTTGGGTGATCGACCACACCTGATGGTCGAGCTCACGCATCACGGCGGCCTCGTGGTCGAGCGGCGAGACCATGTCGGCGATGGTGGACTTGGTGCGGGTGACCAGTTCCCGGGGAGCGGCCGCGGCCCGGGCAGCCATGGCCACTGCGGCATCGACGAGCTCGTCGTCGGGCAGACAACGCCACGCCAGACCGGTGCGTTCGGCTTCGGCACCATCGAGGACCTCGCCGAAGAGGACCATGGCCGCGGTGGCCTGGGGCCCAACGGTGTTGCGCATCATCCAAGTGTGACCGCCACCGGGGTGGACGCCCAGTTGCAGGAAGCGGGTGTCGAAGCGGGCCGATTTCCCGGCCAAACGCACGTCGCAGGCCAGGGCCAGGTTCATGCCGGCCCCGACGGCAGCGCCATTGACGGCGGCAATGGTGGGCAGCGGAGACCGGGCGAACCGTAGGAAGCCTTCGTAGATGGCCAGGAGGCCTTCGTGCTTGGCATCATCTAGATGCGACAGGTCGGCCCCGGCACAGAACGCAGTGCCGGCCCCGGTGACCACCAGAGCCCCCACGTTGGGGTCGGCTTCCAAGGCGTCGACCACAGCCACCGTCTCGTGGCACATGTCGAGTACGAAGGCATTGCGCCGTTCGGGGGCATCGAGGGTGACCACACCGACCCCGTCGATGATCTCGCTGCGCACCGATGTCATCAGTCGGTCCTGGGGAGACCCCGCTGCACAGCGGGGGAGTGGCGGAAGAAGTTCTCGATGTCGTCTTCGTAGTGGTAGTTCTCGTCGAGAGCGCCGACGGTGCGCTTCAGGTTCAGCGCTTGGACGAAGGCCTCGACGGCCCCCGCGGTGGTGTACTGGTATTGGAACCCAGCTTCTTTGAATCGGCTGTTGTCTATGCCACGACCGAACTTGAGCAGGTCGATCAGCTCGGGGGCGAGGTCGACCAGGCCGAGGCGTCGCAGTGGACCGGTAGCCATGTCGATGCCGATGGGCGGCATGGGGATGCCCCGTTTGCCCACCATGGCGGTGATCTCGCTCCACGGGATCTGACCATCGCCGGCCACGTTGAAGATGCCCGAGAGCTTCTGGTTGAGTGCGAACAGGATGGCTTCCACCACGTCGTCCTCGTGGACGAGCTGGAAACGGGGGTCGTAGCCCGCCACCTTGGGCACCAGAGGCAGATGGAGGGCCTTGGTGAACGGCGTCTCGATGTCTGGACCGATCACGTTGCAGAAGCGCAGCATGCTGAGGGCCACGTGGGGGTTGTCTCGAGCGAAGTCGCGGACGTAGCTCTCGACCTCGATCAGGTTGCGTTCCACGCGGGTCCGGGCCGGCGCGAGGCGGCGGTCGGTCTCTCGAAACCAGTAGGGGTCGGGGGCCGAGGCGCCGTAGACCAGTGAGGCCGACTTCACCGCCACCGTCCGCACGGTGCTGCCCGCGGCCGAAGCTGCCGCGAGCAGGTTCATGGTGCCGATGACGTTGATCTCGTGCATGGAACGCGACGACATCTGGGTGGAGTCGACCACCAGGAACGTGTGGGCGATCGTGTCGACCTTGGTGGCCTTCACGATGCGCGACAGGATCGAGTAGTTCTCGTCGGATCGCACGTATTCGGTGCGTTCCAACTTCACCTGTGGTTCGCGGTTGTCGAGACCGATGATCACGTCGACGTCGGGATCGGCCTCCAGGGCCTGGGCCAGACGGCCACCCCAGAAGGTGGCCAGCCCGGTGATCAGAACTCGGCGGCCCATCAGCGGACTCCTGCTAGGTGGGCGACAGCGGTGGCGGTCATCCGAACCACACCGATCGACGGTTGCGCAGCATGTCGAACAGTGCCTCCTGGATCTGCTGACGGACGGCCTCGGACTCGTCCATGATCCGACTCCGTGAGTAGCGGGGCTGGTCGGGTTCTACGTCGTCGAAGGTGATGGGTTCGAGGACTCGGAGCCGGAACTTGGCCGGGAACGGGACGAAGGCCCCGAGTGGTCCGAGCGCCATGTTGGCGGTGACCGGGAAGTAGGGCAGGCCGGTGAGCTTCGCCACCGATGGCAGCTTGAAGGTGATGGCCGGCG
>JBDTBS010000037.1:0-11257 GCA_039924035.1 Aquihabitans sp.
CGTCTACTACATGAAGCCGATGAACTGCCCCATTCACAACCTGGTGTTCAAGGCCCGCCAGCGGTCCTACCGGGAGCTGCCGCTCCGCCTGTTCGAGCTGGGCAACGTCTACCGATACGAGAAGTCGGGCACCCTCCACGGCCTCATGCGGATCCGGGGTTTCACCCAAGACGACAGCCACATCTACTGCACGCCCGAACAGGCTCACGACGAGATCCGCAGCCTGCTGTCGTTCGTGCTGTCGGTGCTGCGGGCCTTCGGCTTCACCGAGTTCAACGCCAACCTGTCCACCCGTCCAGCCAAGGCCGAGACGGTCGGCACCGACGAGGGTTGGGCCTCGGCCATCGACGCTCTGCGGGGCGCACTAGAAGCCGAAGGACTCGACTACGAGGTCGACGAGGGTGGCGGAGCCTTCTACGGACCCAAGATCGATGTCCACGTCCGTGATGCCATCGGTCGCAGTTGGCAGCTGTCCACCATCCAGTACGACTTCAACATGGCCGACCGGATGGGCCTCGAATATGTGGGCGATGACGGCGAACGCCACTGCCCGGTCATGTTGCACCGGGCCTTGTTCGGCTCCATCGAACGGTTCTTCGGGGTTCTGCTCGAGCATTACGCCGGTGCCTTCCCCACCTGGTTGGCGCCCGTTCAGGTCCGAGTGCTGCCCGTACGTGACGATCACGACGGCTATGCCGCCGAACTGGTGGCCGAGATGGAGCGGCTCGGACTGCGGGCCGACCTGGTCGATGCCCACGAGAAGCTCGGCAATCGCATCCGCAAGGCCAAGGGCGAGAAGCTGCCCTACGTTCTGGTGGTGGGCGATGATGACGTGGCCGCTCGCACGGTCGGCGTCAACCCCCGGGGCGGAGAAGTGGATCGCGACGTGTCGTTCGAAGAGTTCACCAAGCGGGTCCTCTCCGAGGTCGACGCCCAGGCCCACGTCCGGTGAGTGACCACCAGCAACCCGGTGAAGACCACCCCGGTGAAGACCACCCCGGTGACGGCGGCCCGACGCCGGCTCTGGCCCGCTTGTGGGCTGGTTGGCGCACCGCCTACATCCAGCGCATCAGTGACGATGCCGCCGAGATCCGCCCGGATGGTTCGGGCCGGTCGCTGTTCGAACGGATCTACGCCGCCGACCTGCCCGAAGAGGACACCCACATCCTTTGGCGGGGCCGTTACTGCTTCGCGGTGCTCAATGCCTTCCCATACGGGTCCGGTCACCTGATGGTCCTTCCGCAGCGGGCCGTACCCGACCTCGGTGACCTCGATGCGGAGGAAGCCGCCGAACTGTGGATCGGTGTCCAGAACGCGGTGGCCGCCATACGCGCTGCTTATCGGCCCGACGGGGTCAACGTGGGCATCAACCTGGGGGCGGGGGCCGGGGCCGGTGTTCCCGACCACCTACACGTCCATTGTCTGCCTCGATGGTCCGGCGACACCAACTTCATGACGACGGTGGGGGAGACCCGGGTGCTCCCCGAGCCGCTCAGCGTCAGCTGGCGCAAGCTGCGTGATGCCTGGCCCGGGTTGGGGCGGTCTTGAACGCCCCCGCTACCGTCGGATCCGTGCCCGAGGAAGACCTGCCCGACGATCATCACTCCGAGTTCGATGAAGACGACGTTCGTGACGAGCTCCCCGACGATCTGAACATCTCCGAGTACGTCGGCCCCTACGTCTTCCCCAACAACAATCGTCGTCGGGTTCCCGGCTATCTCTACCTGGCCATCGGTGTGGCCTGCATCGCCGTCTGGTTCCTGCTGCGTGATGGCGAACCGGTGCTCGTCAACTTCGGCACCCTGGTAGCTGGGGTGGCCATGCTGGCCATCGGTGGTTATCACCTCGTGGCCGGCTGGAACCTCGACATCGACGAACGTGATGCGCTGGTGGCCGCCAACCGGCAGGTCGGCTTCGCGGTGGGCCACGCCTCGGCGCAGCTCGGCTGGCGGGGACTGCGCAGCCGTCCCACCTGGCGAATCCTGCTCTACTCAGCGGAGAATCCACCGGCTCAGCGTGGACTGGTCCTGGTGGACGGTGTCGACGGCGAGATCGTGTCGTGGTTCGCAGAGGACAACCCCGAGGACTGGTCGGAGCTCGATGGCGATCTGGCCACGCCGTCGGCCTACCCGAAGCCGCTCGACGCCGAGGATTGACCGCCCCCATCCCACCGGGATGAGAGAACCGGCGTGGCGCGACCGGTTTCAAGGCAGACTGGTGGATACGTAGGGTCGCTGGTTATCCGAAGGTCCGTGCTAACTTCTGCAAGCAGTCCGTCCGCTCCCAGGAGAGTTCATGTTCGACGGCCGATTCCGGGCCAACGCCGAGCGCCAACTGAAGCCCGTAGGGAATCAGCTCAAGCGCACCGGCATCACCGCAGACCACCTCACGGGCATAGGCGTGTTGATGGCCATCGCCGCGGCTGTGGCCATCGGCAACGGCGCGCTTCGCCTCGGGCTGGTTCTGCTCGTGCTGACCGCTCTTCCCGATGTGCTCGACGGGGCCGTGGCCAAGGCCTCAGGGATGGCCTCCACTCGTGGAGCCTTCTTCGATTCGGTGGCCGACCGTGTCACCGACGCTCTGCTCCTCGGTGGCGTGGCCTGGCACCTGGCCACCGTCGAGTCCGCACACGTCGCCATCCTGCCCATGGCCGTCCTCGGGGCTTCCATGCTCATCTCCTACGAGCGAGCCAAGGCCGAGTCGCTCGGGTTCGATGCCAAGGGTGGCCTCATGGAACGAGCCGAGCGGCTCATAGCGCTCGGCTTCGGTCTGCTGTTCAACCAGTTCCTGGTGCCGATCCTGTGGGTGATGCTCGTGCTCACCCTGGTGACGGCCGCGCAACGATTCATCAAGGTGTGGAAGCAGGCCACTGCTGCCAACGCGGTTCTGGCCAGCCGGGCCACCATGCGTACCCGGGTCCGCAGCCGCCAGGCCGACCGTCGGGTCGCCCGCTCCACCACCCGCCAGGTCCGACGTCGCACCCAGCTCCGACCGCCCCGCTGATCCACCTTGTCGATCCAGCCGGCCTACGTCGGTTACCGCGTCGCGAACACCATCGCCCGGCTGCTGCCAGAAGCAGCCGTACTGCCCATGAGCAGGGCCACCGGCCTCGTCGCCTCGAAGGTGATGCGGGGCCGTGCCGAGATGGTGGCCCGTCACCAGGAGCGGGTGCAGGGGCCACTGGCCCCCGAACGGCTGGCCGCAGCTGTCGGCAACGTGTTCACGTCGTATGCGCACTACTGGATCGAGTCGTTCCGCTTGCCTGGGACCTCACCTGAGGAGCTCGACGCCAAGTTCACCCATACCGGCTGGGAGCACGTGCGCGATGCCATCGACGCCGATCAAGGTGTCGTGTTGGCCATGCCCCACCTCGGGGCCTGGGAGTGGGCTGGCTTCTGGACGACCGCGGTGCAGAACATAAAGGTCACCACAGTGGTCGAAGCCATAGAGCCGCCGGAGTTGGCGGCCTGGTTCACCGGTCTCCGCGAGGCGTTCGGCTTCGAGATCATCCCCCTCGGGCCCGACGCTGGATCAGCGGCCATGGCTGCGCTCAGGTCGGCCCGCATCCTCACCCTGCTGTGCGACCGTGACGTGTCCGGTGGCGGTATCGAAGTGGAGTTCTTCGGCGAGCGGACGACGTTGCCGGCCGGTCCCGCCACCATTGCGCTGCGCAGTGGTGCTGCCCTCGTGCCGGCCACCGTCTTCTTCGACGGGATGCACCATCGGGGGTTGGCCTTGCCGCCCATCGACACCAGCCGCCACGGGAAGCTCCGCGAAGACATCAAACGGGTTACCCAGGCCCTGGCCGACAACCTCGAGGTGCTCATCCGCGAGGCCCCCGAACAGTGGCACCTTCTCCAACCCAACTGGCCCAGCGATCACGAAGCGGTGGAGGCATAGTGCGCATCGGCATCGTCTGTCCGTACAGCATCAGCGTTCCTGGTGGCGTCCAGGAGCAGGTTCTTGGTCTGGCTCGGGCCCTACGGGCCAAGGGTCACCCCACCCGAATCCTGGCTCCCTCTGACGGACCTCCCCCCGACGGTTGGGTAACCCCGCTCGGCAACTCCATACCCACGGCCGCCAACGGATCGGTGGCCCCCATCGCCCCCGACCCATCAGCTCAACTGCGGTTCATCCGTGCGGTGCGCGACGAGGGCTTCGACGTGTTGCACCTCCACGAGCCTCTGGTGCCTGGAGCATGCATGACCGCAGCGCTGATGAAGCCGGTGCCGCTGGTGGGAACCTTCCACGCCGCCGGTACGAGCGCGTCATACACCTACCTGTCACCGATCTTGCGGTGGCTGGCCGGTCGGCTCGATGTACGAGCTGTGGTGTCCAAAGAGGCCGAAGCGCTGGCCACCGAGCACCTGGGCGGCACCTACGAGCAGCTGTTCAACGGCATCGAGATCGAACGGTTCGCCAGCGCTGAACCGTGGCCCACCGACGGACCCACCATCTTCTTCCTCGGGCGACACGAGCCCCGCAAGGGCCTCGATGTGTTGCTGGCCGCTCTTCCCTTGCTGCCCCCTGACGTGCAGGTGTGGATCGGTTCGGACGGCCCCGATACGGAGAAGCTCAAAGCGCAGTATGCGGGAGATCCCCGCCTCCATTGGCTGGGCCGCCTCAGCGACGAGGAGAAACGGCGACGCCTGCGAGGAGCCGACGTGTTCTGTGCGCCGTCGCTGCGCGGAGAATCCTTCGGAGTCGTACTGCTGGAGGCCATGGCGTCTCGCACGGCCATCGTGGCCGGCAACCTGAGCGGCTACCGGCTCGTAGCCCGTCCCGATCAGGATGGAATCCTGGTGGAACCCGGTGACGTGGCCGGTCTCGGCGAAGCGCTTTGCCGGGTGCTGGCCGATCCGGATCTCCGCGACCAGTTGGTGGAGTCGGGCATCGAGCGAGCCGAGACCTTTTCCATGGACCGCCTGGCCGATCTCTACCTGGAGATCTACGAAAGGGTGACGGTGGCCGCGCCCCAAGCGGAGGGGTGGCGTCGCCTTCGAAACGGTTCCCCCCGTTAGCGCACTGTCGGGGGCGGCCGACCGTCCACCCGACAGCGAGGGCCGGGTACGTCGGCCTCTAAGGTGGGCGCCGTGATCTTCCTCGTCAACCGGTACAACACCAAGATCCAGTCCGTTCCGACATCGCCGATCGCTAGTCGGTTCGGCCTCGTGGAACGCGAGTACTTCGAGGCGCGAGGCGAGGCCCGAGGGTCCGTCGACGTGCAGTTCTAGAGGCCCACAACACCGTGCATGACCAGGTTGCCCAAAACAAGCGGCGCTCGTTCGCCCTCATAGCCATGTTCGTAGTGGTCGTTGCCGCGGTGCTCTCAGCCGTGCTCTGGCTCTTCGGCCTCGGCTACATCGGACTGGTCATCGCCGTGGCCATCGCTGGGGGAGCGGCTCTCGCTGTGTACGGAGCCACCGATGCTGTGGTCCTGCGCGTGAGTCGGGCCGCCCCCGCCGATCCAGTCACCCACGCCCGGTTGCACAACCTGGTGGATGGGTTGTGCATTGCCAGCGGCCTGCCCAACCCCCGGCTGTACGTCATCGAAGATGTGGCTCCCAACGCGTTCGCCACCGGTCGTGACGACAAACAGGCGTCCATCGCCGTCACCACCGGTCTGCTGGACATCATGAACCGGGTGGAGCTCGAGGCGGTTCTGGCCCATGAGCTCAGCCACATCAAGAATCGCGACATCCTGGTGTCCACGCTGGCCGTCACCACGGTTGGTCTGGTCACGTTGGTGGCCGACGTCTTCGTGCGGATGAAGTGGTGGAACGGTGGACGGTTCGGTCGCAACGATCGCGAACAGGGCCCGGCCCCGTACCTCGGCTTCATCGGCCTCGGACTCCTCGCTTTGTCGCCGGTGCTCTCCCGTCTGCTTCAGATCGGGGTGAGCGACCGACGTGGATCGTTGGCCGACATGTCTGCTGTGGAGATGACCCGCTATCCGCCCGGAATGATCTCCGCGCTCGAGAAGCTCCGTGACGAATGCACGGTGGTAGCCGCCAGCTCACGAGCCACCGCCCACCTGTGGTTCGAAGCGCCGATCGCTCGAGTGGAATCTGAGGGCGAGCTCTCGAAGTGGAACCGGATGTTCGACACCCACCCGCCCATCGAGGAGCGGCTCGAGGTATTGCGCGAGCTCTGACCTGCACCGGTGAGCTTCGCGTGATGCATCCACCGTTCATAGCCTTCGAAGGTGGAGACTCGCGTACGTGGCAAACGATGGTGAAGGGGTCGATCATGACCCAGACGAAGAAGTAGACGACGGCGACTGGGGCGACGAGGCCATCCCCGGCGGCATCGCCGTCTGGTGGGCCGGCCTCAGCACCCGCGGTCGTCAGGGAGTGGTGGGCGGCATCGTGGCCGTACTGCTCGTGGTGGCTGTGGTCGCGGCCCTGGTGTTGACCGGTGGCGATGAGGAGGTGGCGGCACCGCCCACCTCCACCACCACGACCACCGAAGTGATCACCACCACCACAGAACCAGACACCGGTCCAGTGGCCCCGCTCACCGGCCTACGGATCGTCGATGCCAATCGGGCCGCCCGCCCGGCCCTGGCGGTGAAGATCGACAACCTCGACGCCCCCCAAGAGTCGGCCCTGCCCCAAGCCGGGCTGCCGAAGGCCGACATCGTTTTCGAGGAGATCGTGGAAGGCAACATCACCCGGTTGGTGGCTGTGTTCCAATCGCAGGACCCTGGGAACCGGGTTGGTCCGGTGCGGTCGGCTCGCACCACCGACATCCACATCCTTCCGCAGCTCGGACGGACGCTGCTGGCTTGGTCAGGCGGAAATGGCGGCGTGGTGGCTGCAGTGCGGGAGACCGACTCGATCATCGACCTCGGCCACGACCGGGCCACCAGCGCCTACTCGCGAGACCGGAGCCGCAAGGCCCCCCACAACCTCTACGTCGATGCCGATGCCCTGTGGGGCTTCGCCCCCGACGAGGTCACCGCCCCCGATCCCATCTTCGAGTACCGCCACGACGAAGCAATGCCAAAGAATGCCGTGCCTGCTCCCGGAGTCGACATCACGTGGGGCGGAGGGGGAGCGTCGTCGCCGGTGGGTTGGCGCTGGGATCCCACGGCAGAGCTGTACGTGCGCTACCAGAGCGGACGCATCCACCTCGATGAAACCGGGGACAAGATCGTCGCCCAGAACGTGGTCGTACTGGTCACCCCCTATGGGCAGAGTCCGGCCGACCTGCGGTCACCCGAAGCCCTCACCGTCGGTAGTGACCGGGCCTTCGTGTTCACCAACGGGATGATCGTCCGAGGCCGATGGGAGCGGGACTCCGACGATGTCCCGGCCACCTTGACCTCCGACGGCGGCGAGGTCATCCGGCTCACCCCCGGTCAGACCTGGATCGAACTACCCCGAGATGGCGGGGTAACCGTCTCCGAAAGGGGCCAATGAGCCCTTCGGGCTTCTGACCAGACCACCTCCGGTCGTACACTGACCCCATGGCCGATTCTTCACCTGCTGCGTCACCTTCCGCCTCACAGACCGGCACCCCGCTGGTCAAGCGTGGCCTGGCCGAGATGCTCAAGGGCGGCGTCATCATGGACGTCGTAGACCCTGAGCAGGCCAAGATCGCCGAAGATGCCGGGGCTGTGGCCGTGATGGCCCTGGAGCGGGTGCCGTCCGACATCCGTCGCGACGGCGGCGTGGCCCGCATGTCTGACCCCGAGATGATCGAGGGCATCAAGGCCGTTACCACGATCCCGGTCATGGCCAAGGCTCGTATCGGCCACTTCGTCGAGGCCCAGATCCTGGAGGCACTTGGCGTCGACTTCGTCGACGAGTCCGAGGTGCTCACCCCAGCCGACGACACCCACCACATCGACAAGTGGGCATTCAAGGTCCCGTTCGTCTGTGGTGCAACCAACCTCGGCGAGGCACTCCGTCGCATCAGCGAAGGAGCCTGCCTTATCCGCTCCAAGGGCGAGGCCGGAACTGGCAACGTGGTCGAGGCCGTCCGTCACCTACGGTCGATCCTCGGAGACATCCGCAAGATCACCCAAGCCGACGAAGCCGAGCTGTTCGACTGGGCCAAGCGGCTCCAGGCGCCTCTGCCGCTCGTTCAGGAGATCCACAAGACCGGCGAGCTGCCCGTCCCGCTGTTCTGTGCGGGTGGCCTGGCCATCCCCGCCGATGCCGCCCTGGCCATGCAGTTGGGAGCCCAGTCGGTGTTCGTCGGATCCGGCATCTTCAAGTCCGAGAACCCGTCGGCCCGGGCCAAGGCCATCGTGGAAGCCACCGCCCACTACAACGACCCCGCCATCCTGGCCAAGGTCAGCCGTGGGCTCGGGCCGGCCATGCCCGGCCTCGAGATGAGCTCGCTGGAGACCACCTTCGCCAGCCGGGGCTGGTAGATCCAATGCCGTCCTGTTCCTCGAGTACCTCCGACGGACCCGCTTCGTCGGAGCCTCCAGGACCCGGTGGAGTCGGTGAAGGTCGGCCTGCTCGCGCTACAAGGAGCCATCGCTCCGCACGCTGACGCGTTTGCATCGCTGGGGGTGACCACCAGCGAGGTCCGGACCCCGGAGCAACTCGCCGGTGTCGATGCCCTCGTCTTACCCGGTGGCGAGTCCACCACCGTTTCCAAGCTGTTGGTCACGTCGGGTCTCGACGGTCCGCTACGTCGACGCATCGCGGAGGGCCTGCCGGTCCTCGGCACTTGCGCGGGGATGATCGTGCTGGCCGGGTCGGTGCTCGACGGGCGGGCCGATCAACGGTCGTATGGGGCAATCGACATCACGGTGCGCCGAAATGCCTTTGGTCGGCAGGTGGATTCGTTCGAAGCCGATCTCGACGTAGACGGGCTCGACGACCCGTTCCACGCGGTGTTCATCCGCGCCCCGTTCGTGGAGACCGTTGGTCCCGGTGTGGAGGTATTGGCACGAGTCGACGGACACCCGGTCCTCTGTCGGCAAGGATCCATCCTGGTGTCGGCCTTCCATCCCGAGCTCACCGCAGACCACCGTCTGCACCGCCTGTTCCTGAATCACATCTAACGAGGAGGACTCATGTCCGGACATTCCAAGTGGTCCACCATCAAGCACAAGAAGGGTGCAACCGACGCCAAGCGGGCCAAGATCTTCGCCAAGCTGATCCGCCAGGTGGAGGTGGCGGCCCGAGAGGGCGGCCCCGACCCCGACATGAACCCGTCGCTGCGGACGATGTATCAGAAGGCCCGGGATTCCTCGGTACCGCTAGACACCATCGAGAAGGCCATCAAGCGGGCCACCGGTGGCCTCGAAGGGGTCACCTACGAGCAGATCACCTACGAGGGGTATGCCCCCGGGGGAGTGGCGCTGCTGATCGACGTGCTCACCGACAACCGGAACCGCAGCGGCTCCGATGTGCGGACCGTCTTCACCAAGCGGGGCGGGTCCATGGCCGAGCCTGGTGCCGTGGCCTGGCAGTTCGACCGCAAGGGCACTCTCGTGGTCGACGGGACCGTCGACGAAGACGAGTTGATGATGGCGGCCATCGATTCAGGGGCCGAAGACATCGTGCGGGAGGGCGAGGCATGGCGGATCACCACCGGGCCCGCCGACCTCCATGCGGTGCGTCTTGCCATCGAGGAAGCCGGTCACAAGGTCGAGTCGGAAGACCTGGTGATGGTGGCCCAGAACCTGGTGCCCATCGAGGATGTGGCCACCGCCCAGAAGACACTCGACCTACTCGATGCGCTCGATGATCTCGACGACGTCCAGAACGTCTACGGCAACTTCGACATCACCGACGAGATCCTGGCCGAGCTCAGCTGACCCGAGTCCACCCAAAACCCATGAAATAGCGTACATATTCGTCGTCAGACGACGAATATGGACGCCGTTTCGCCTTGTTGGGGTGGTTCGGTCCCTCGACCTGAAATCGGCGTAGGGTCGACGCTGTGGAAGCCAGCAAAGATGTGACCGCAGGGGATCCGGCGCCATCCTTCAGCCTGCCCGGCGTGCACGACGGAGAGCGGCGGACCTACACGCTCGAGGAGTTCGCTGGGCAACCGTTGATCCTGGTCTTCTATCCGGGCGACAACACCCCTGTGTGCACGATCCAGCTCAACACCTACACCAACGACATGAGCCAGTTCCTGGCCCTCGGTGCTCAGATCCTGGCCGTCAGCCCCGAGGGTCTCGACAGCCACGAAGGCTTCGCTACCAGTCAGGGTGGCTTCGCCTTCCCGCTCCTGGCCGACGAAGAACTGACCTTGGCTGCCGACTACGGCGTCCTCGGACCCATGGGCTACTACAGACGGTCGGTGTTCGTGGTCGACGGTGACGGCCTCCTGGCCTACGTACACCGTGGCTTCGCGGGGGCCACTTTCCGGCGGACCACAGAACTGGTCGAGGCCGTCGCCCACGCAGTGGAGGCCACGGCCGGCTGACCGACCCTGGGGTCCGGTTGGGTGGCGAGGGTCGTCAGATCCCGTCGTTCACACCGAGGAGCCGCGAGCGGCTCACGGCCCGCATGCCTCGGCGCAGGCCGATGATGGCCAAGACCCAGGCGATGAGCCCAACGACCAGCCCCGAAGACGTGGCCCCGAATAGTGCTCCGGTGCTCTGGCTGTAGGCAATGCCGATCATCGGTAGCGACACCAGACCAGCGGCTTGCTGAGCGGCGGCGCTGCTCTTCACCCGGGCCGACAGGCGTAGCACGATCGACAGGGTGAGGGCCAGGAACGGAGGCACCACCCACAGCATCAGCACCCACCACTGGGTGGTGGGAAAGAACCAGCCGCCGACCTCAGGGCCGACCAGCAGGTTCACCACGAGGGAGTAGACGGCGAAGCCGAGCAGGGTGGTGGCATACCCGGGGACGAGGCTGGCGATCAGCTTGCCCAGGTAGATCTCCCGCTCGTGAACGGGGGAGTGAGCCAGGAACTCGCCGGTACCGCGTTCCCGCTCGCCGACGATGGTCGATGCCCCTATCGCGGTGGAGATGGTCAGCGGGACCACGATGGCCACTGGAGCCAACAGGAACACCGCTAGGGCATACGCGGTTCGACCCTCGGCGGTGTTGCCCTGGATCTGCTCTTGAGCGGCCTGCGGCAACACCTTGAGCGTCTCGGCCACCTGGTTCACGACCTGTACGTCGCCGATCTTGGTGATGGTCAACAGCAGCACGGTGGGGATGAACAGGAAGAAGAGGGCACCGAGGAAGACCATCGGCATCCAGAACCCCCGGTCCTCGAGCAGCTGGCGCATGTCGGAGCGGGCCACGATGAGGATCCGCTGGCGGCT
>JBDTBS010000038.1:0-2550 GCA_039924035.1 Aquihabitans sp.
GGCGAACCCGTCGACGTCACCATCGACTACGAGGGCATCCCCGACGGCGGCGAGTTCACTGCCCTCGGGTTGATCCGGGGCTGGCAGGCCGACGACGAGGACGGCTGGTACACCATGTCCGAACCGAGCGGCACGTCCACCTGGGTTCCCAGCAGCGACCATCCATCCGACAAGGCCACCTGGACCGTCACGCTCGATACCCCGGCCAACGTCGAAGGCATCTCCAACGGCCGACTCGTCTCGCGTGAGCGGGTCGGCGACCGTCGACACTGGCGCTGGGAGTCCGATCAGCCGATGGCCAGCTACCTGGCGCTGGCCGCAGTCGGCCGCTACGACCTGGTGGAACGTGACGGCCCCGACGGCACCAAGGTGCTGTTCGCCTTCACCAAGACGTTGAGCGAGGAGGACCGGGCCGCGTTCGACGAACTCGACGACATGATCGAGTTCTTCACCGATACCTTCGGCCCCTATCCCAACCAAGACCTAGGGGCCATCGTCGTCCCCGCCAACCTGGGCCTGGCCCTCGAAACCCAGACCCGACCCTTGTTCGGCCGCGATGGCGTCTCCCGGGGCGTGGTGTGGGCCCTGGCCCACGAACTGGGCCACCAGTGGTTCGGCAACGCTGTATCCCCGGCCACCTGGCAAGACCTCTGGTTGAACGAGGGCTTCGCCACCTACGCCGACTGGCTCTACGAGGCCCACGTGGCCGGCACCGACGTGTACGAGGTGGCCGACATGGGCTCGTGCTGTTCGTCGGCGGTGATGTCGCCCGTGGCGGCAGTGACCTTCGGCGACCCTGTGTACCGGGGAGGGGCCCGGGCCCTCCAGGGTCTGCGCGAACAGGTGGGCGACGACGACTTCTTCGCCATCGTTCGCCGCTGGTACGCGGATTTCGGCGGCGGCATCGCCTCCACCGACGACTTCATCGCCCTGGCTGAGGACGTGACCGGCGACGACCTGGAACCGTGGGCTGAAACGTGGTTGCACTCCGACCGCCAACCGGAACTACCTGGTTGACGATCGTGTCCCCATCAGCAGCAGAGACGCGGAATCCATCTAGGTTTGCTCCCCCATGACCAGGGCCGGTAGCGTCCTCTGCGCTCCCGCAACGGAGCGAGACCCGGACTCTTCGGAGCCCGGCACCGGAGGTCCCGTGGTGCAGTCTGGAGTGCACGCCGCCCTGTCAAGGCGGAGGTCGCGGGTTCAAATCCCGTCGGGACCGCTCTGGCGGTCGGATTCGTCCGACCGCCGGACATACCCCATGGTCGGGTAGCTCAGTTGGCAGAGCGACCGCCTGAAAAGCGGTAGGTCACCGGATCGACGCCGGTCCCGACCACCAAAAAGGCATCAGGTCAGCCCCGATCCGGAGCTGACCTGAAGTCATTTTCGGGAACCCACCGCGGCGCACCCCGCCCAACTTTCAATCGGTTCTTGAAGAGGAAGTGGCGACTGGGCAGCCACTATGCCCTCAAGAACCGAAGCGCAGGTCAGACCGGGGCCTGGACCTCTATGCGGTCGGCCACCGGTTGGGGCTGGTTGTCGATGAGGTCGGTGACCAGATCGTTCTGGATGGCGGCACAGGCGGGGTCGTTCCAGCGGTTGACCCGCTGGAGCGGATCGTCGACCAGGTCGTAGAGCTCACCCTCGGTGCCGTCGTGGACGGTGCCGGGCTTGTAGGTGGTGCAGACCCAGTTGCCCCGGGTGATCGTGCGCAGGTGGACGTCGACGCCGAACAGTTCGCTGTCCCATTCGGTCAGCACCCGTTCGGGCCCGCCCCCCGACCTCTTGGGCAAGGCCTGGCCCTGCATCCACTCAGGGGTGGGCAGACCAGCGATCTCGCAGAAGGTGGGGGCCAGGTCGATGAGGCCCACCGGCGTGGAGACCACGGCTGGTTCCACCGCCGCGTTGGGGGCCGGGCACCACACCATGGGTAGCCGCATGAGCCCGTCGACGTGGTACGGACCCTTGAACAGGAGGCCGAAGTCCCCTTGTAGCTCGCCATGGTCGGTGGTGAACACGATGTCGACATCGTCGGTCCAGCCTCGGGCGGCAATGGCGGCCAGCACCCGGCCGAGAGCTTCGTCGATCAGCTCGACCTCCACCGCGTTGCGGGCATTGACCTCCCGCACCTGGTCGGCGGTCATGGTGGCCGGTACCCACTTGGGTGGGGCCTCGTAGCTGGCCACCAGGGTGCCGTCGTACCACTGGCGCCAGTGCCGGGGCTTGCCGTCGAGGATGGCCTCACGCTCGGCCGCCGTCTGCGGGTAGCCGACGGGCAGGTCCACGTCGCGCCAGTTCACCCGACCCATCTCCGACTCGGGCGGGTCCCACGGGTGGTGGGGGTCGGGGAAGCTCATCCAGCAGAACCAGTCGTCGTCTGGGGCCAACGAGTCGAGCCACGAGATCGTCCGGTTGGCCACCCAATCGGTGTGGTAGAGCTCGCGACTGACGCCGTTGACCTTGGTCTGCGGTGCTCCGGTGTCGCCCCCACCAGAGGCATTGACCTGAAGGTCGCTGTCCACGGTTGCATAGAACATGGCCGCCTCGGCC
>JBDTBS010000039.1:0-18153 GCA_039924035.1 Aquihabitans sp.
GAAGGCCTGGGCGGAGGCTTCGGCATCGTGGCCGGGGCGCTGGTCGCAGTTGAAGCCGTGGCCGGCCTGCTCGTAGCGGTGGAAGGTGGCGGTGGGCCACCGCTCCTCGAGCGTTCGGCCGTCGGCCGGCGTGACCCCGGTGTCCTTGTCGCCCAGGTGCACCATCAGCGGTACCTGGGGGCGGTCATCGACCAGCAGTTGAGCAGCCTTGCTGGGGTAGTAGGCCACCGCTCCGGCGATCAGTTCAGAGTGACGGCTGGCCAAAGCCGCGGTCAGCATCCCGCCCCAGCAGTAGCCGACGACGCCCACGTGAGCCGCGCCGCCGAACTCCTCGGCCAGGGCCTCCGCAGTGGTGGCCATGTCGGTGAGCGCATCCTCGATGGGCATCTTCCACGCCAATGATTTGGCCCGTCCGACACCGCTGGCGTCGTAGCCGAGCTCGATGCCCGGCTCGATGCGGTCGAACAGGGCCGGGGCCACGGCCACGAACCCAGCGGCCGCGAACTGATCGGCCACGTCGCGCATGTGAGAGTTGACCCCGAAGATCTCCTGGATCACCACCACAGCTCCCAGCGGGGGCCCGTCGGGGTCGGCCCGGTAGGCGGTGAACTCGTGTTCGTCGGCGGTGGACAGCTCGATCTGGGGCATGTCCCTGAGGGTAGCCAGACGGCCAACCGACCTGACGGGGAACGGATCCGTCCCTATCAGGCGCTGGGGGCGATGTCGTCCTGGTGGGGAGTGGGGGGTGTGCCGGCCGCGGCCACGTTGGCCACGATGCCGGTTATGTGGGCGGGGGTGAGGCCCAGGCCTCGACCCACCCGGTCTATGAGGTGGCGCTGGTCGGCCGACAGGTTTCCATCGGCCAGGCCGGTGCGCACCAGGTCGGCCATCATCCGCTCCTTGCCGGTGACCTCGAGACCGTCGGCCAGAGGGGCGACGTACTGCTCGGCCAGCGTGGTGTCGATCTGGGCTACCTCACGGTGCAGGGTGAGCTCGTCGTAGCTGGCGATGATCCCCCGCAGATCTCGCAAGGCATGGGCCTGGAGTTCGGGCGAGACGGTGTCGGCCATTCGCACCATCATCAGGGTCAGGGCATGGGTGGCATTGGTGATCATGCCTCCGAGGGTGGCGGTGGTGGGCAGGTCGAGCACTGCGGCCTCGAAGTGACCGTGGCAGGTGTCGCAGGCCACGTACTCGCCAACCTGCTTCAACGGGATCAGCGGTATCCAGAAGAAGGTGAACCACCGACGGGCCGCTAGTAGTCGCCCAGAACGGTCGCCACCGCAGCCCGGGCAGAAGAACGTGTGGTCAGACAGCAGCTTCGAACGGATCTTGAATCCCCAGATGAGCAGCACGTGGGGGACTCTACGGCTCTCGCCCCCAGGTATCACCCGAGTGGCCGAAGTCGAGGTCGCTCCGGTCAGGTGGCGGCCGGTGGTCCCCGACAGGAGGGCCGATAGCCTATGGACACCATGGACGACGCCACCACCACCGATCCGCAGGTTTCGCCGTTCGCGGCCTCGCCGACCGATACCGAGACGCCGGTCAGCACCGGCCGGGCGGTACCGCTGCGCGTTACCGACAACGCACTCAGCCAGGTGATGGGCATCCTCGCCGCTGAAGACGAACCCGAATCCCTCGGCCTGCGAGTCGAGGTCACCGGGATCAACGGCGCCGAGTATGCCTACGACCTGTCCTTCGACGAGCGAGCGGTAGCCGCCGACGATGACCTGATCTACCAGCAGGGCGACCTCGTGGTGATCATCCCCGCCAACAGCGTCGACTCGCTGTGGGGCGCCACCTTGGACCTTCCCTCGGCCCCCGGGCAGGGCGGACTGGTGATCCGCAACCCCAACCGTCCCGAATCGGACATCAACTACGACGTGGAGCTCAGCGGAACCGTCGCCGAACGGGTCAACCAGCTGCTCGAACAGATGATCAACCCCAGCCTGGCCAGCCACGGCGGGTTCGCCACGCTGGTCGAGCTCATCGACGACGACACCAAGGCTGTGGTCCTCATGGGCGGTGGCTGCCAAGGTTGTGCGGTCAGTGCGATCACCTTGCGTGAGGGCATCCGAAAGTCGATCGTGCAGTACATCCCCGAGATCACCGAGGTCGTCGACGGTACCGATCACGACGCCGGCGAGAACCCCTACTACAGCTGACCGCCCACCGCGCCGGCCCCGGCTGGGTGTCCGGTGGCCACGGCGGTAATGTCGCCGCCGATGTCGACCCCTGACGCAGCCACTGCCGCCGTCGAGGCCGACCGGTCCTTCCGCCGTTGGACCATCGGGGCCGTGCTCTTCGCCTCGCTGGTGCGGGCCCGCTACCTGTTCGAACCGCTGGCCCCCGACGAAGGCGGCTACCTGGCGTTGGCCCGAGCCTGGGCTGGGGGCGGAGCGCTCTACACCAGGTTCTGGGTGGACCGCCCTCAAGGCATGATGACGCTGATTCGTCTCGGCGACCATGCCACCGGGCCCGGTAATGGGTTCCTGCGCGTCCTGGCCGTGGTCCTCGGCATCAGCAGCATCGTTGCTGTGGCCTGGATGGCCCGGCGGATCTCTGGGCGTTGGCAAGCCGGTGCGGTGGCCGCCGTGTTCGTGGCCCTGTTGTCGTCGTCGCCGGCCATCGAGGGTTTCACAGCCAACGGTGAGCTCATGGCCGCCGCGTTTGCGGTACCGGGCATGGCCGTGACGGTGGCTGTGCTCACCGATCGGCTGTCCATCCGGTGGCTGTTCATCGCCGGAGCGCTGGCCGGGCTGGCCCTCTCGGTGAAGCAATCTGGCTACGACGGTCTGGTGGGCACCTGCCTGTGGTTCGGGTTGGCCTGGTGGTTTCAGTGGCGCCGGCGTAGCGAACTGGTGGGCATGTTCTTGGTCCTGATGGCCGGCTTGGCCACCGTGATCGGCCTACTTCTGCTCCAAGGGACCGTGTTCGGGTTCAGCGAGTACTGGTATGCGATCGTCGGGTTCCGCATCGGTTCCCGCAGCGCCGTGTCCAGCCCGCAGTGGGCACGGTTGGGGATCACTGCTTCCATCACCCTTGGCCTGACCGTCGGGATGATCGCCTTGGCGTTCCTTCGTCTCCGACAGACCCACATGCCGCTGCGGACGTGGTTCGACCGTCACAACGCGCTGGCGGTCTGTTGGTTGACCGGTGCCGGTCTGGCCCTCATGACGGGCGGCAACTACCACCGTCACTACTGGATCACCGTGTCGTTCCCGCTGGCGCTGGTCTTGGCCCTCATGGTCGCCGGTGTGGCCACCTCCGAGTCCGACGAAGCCACCACGCCAGCATCGCGGTGGCCCATCGCCCCACGTGAGCTAGCGCTGGCCTGCGTCGTTCCTCTGGTGGTAACAGCAGTGTTGATGGTGGCGCCCGGGCTCGAACAGGACGCTCGGCTGCATCAAGACCAGGTTGTGTCCGACTGGGTGGATGACCACGACTCCGACAACAACGGCACCCTCCTACCGGTGTGCGGCAGCGCCAGCTATCACACCGTTGCCGACCAGACACCGCCCTACCCGTACCTGTGGGTCGACAACATCGTGGCTGCCGACGATGCCGTACCGAAGATGGTGGATCTGCTCGACGATCCCGACGGCCCCGCGTTCGTGGCCCGTTTTCAGCCGGTCACCGACTGCGACGAGTCAGGGCGGATCGAAGCTGCGATCCGACGCAACTTCGAATCGATCGGCGAGATCGATGGCATCGAGGTATTGGAGCACATCGACCGCTGAAGGCCGAGGCGGCTGAAGAGGGGAACGTCAACCGAGGTGGCGGCGGGCGGCAGCGACCACGCCGGCGGCATCGAGCCCGAGCGAGGACAAGATGGTGTCGGGGCTCCCGTGGGTCAGGAACTCCACTGGGGTACCGAGCACGCTCACCAACGGCTGGTGACCGGTGGTCAGGGCCCGATCGGCCAATTCCAGGGCCAGGGTTGCTCCGATGCCGCCCTCGCTCACGCCGTCTTCGATGGTGATGACGTGATCGAAGCGAGCGGCATCGTCGATCAGATCGATATCGAGCGGGCGGATCACCCGCGGGTCCCACACGGTGGCTTCGATGCCGTCGGCGGCGAGGATCTCGGCGGCCTCCAGGCAGACCCACACCATCTTGCCGATGCCTATCAAGCAGATGCTGTCGCCGTCTCGAGCCTTGCGGGCGTGGAGACCGTGGCCCACCTGGTGATCTTCCACCATGGGAGCCGATGTGCGCGACCAGCGCAGCGATGCGGGACCGTCGCACAGGTCCAGGGCATCGTGCAGCATCACCTGTACCTCTTGGTACGACGATGGGGCGAACATGGTGATGCCGGGAACCTTCGACAGCAGCATCATGTCGAGCACGCCGTGGTGGGAGGCGCCGTCGGGTCCGGTGACCCCGGCACGATCGAGGCAGAACACGACCGGTAGGCCGTGCAGCCCGACATCGAGGTTGGCTTGATCGAAGGCCCGGCTGAGGAACGTGGAGTACAGGGCCACAACCGGTCGGAGGCCACCCATGGCCATACCTGCCGCTGCGGTCACCGCATGCTGTTCGGCGATGCCGACATCTACGAACCGTTCGGGGAACCGTTCCTGGAAGGGCAGCAGGCCGGTGGATCCAGACATGGCCGCGGTGATGGCCACCAGCTCAGGGCGAGCTTCGGCTTCCTTCACGATGGCCTCGGTGAACGCTCCGGTGTAGCTGGGCTTGCTGGTTCCCGACGGGACCGGGCCGATGTCTGGGTTGAACACCGACGTGTCGTGCAGGTGCTTCTCTTCGTCGTTTTCGGCGGGGGCGTAACCCTTGCCCTTGGTGGTGAGAACGTGGACCACCACCGGACCGTCGAATTCAGCGGCGTTGCGCAACGCCTCTTCCATGATCTCGATGTCGTGCCCGTCGAAAGGTCCGCTGTAGCGAACGCCCAGGGTCTCGAAGAAGATCGGCGGTTCGAACATCTCGCGAAGCCCGGCTCTGGCTCCGGCCAATCCCCAAGCGAGGTGCTGGCCGAGCACGGGAACCTGCCGGACCTTCTCCTCGGCCTTGCGGCGCTGGCGCATGTAGCGGGGATCGAGGCGCAGCCGCGACACGCTGGAGGTGAGCCGCCCGACGGTGGGGGCGTAGGACCGCCCGTTGTCGTTGAGGATGATGATGGCCTTGCGGCCGGAGTGACCGAGGTTGTTCAGGGCCTCGTAGGCCATGCCGCCGGTGAGCGCACCGTCGCCGATCACGGCAACGGTGCGGCGCCGAGGCCCTGGTTCGGTGCCGGTTCGGTGAGCGGCTTCGGCTCGTAGGTCCTCGGACATGGCCAGGCCATGGGCATAGGAGATGACCGTGGAGGCGTGACTGTTCTCGATCCAGTCGTGCTCGGATTCGGCTCGGCTGGGGTAGCCCGACAACCCGTCGTCTTGGCGCAGGGTGTCGAAGGTTTCCTGTCGGCCGGTGAGGAGCTTGTGTACGTAGGCCAGATGGCCGGTGTCCCACAGGATGCGGTCGTGGGGAGAGTCGAACACCCGATGGAGAGCGAGGGTGAGCTCGACCACGCCCAGGTTCGAACCCAGGTGGCCACCGTTGTGGGCCACGGCTTGCACGACCCGTTCGCGGATCTCGCTCGACAGCGTCGCCAGTTGCAGCGACGTGAGCGTGCGCAGGTCAGCGGGGTTGTTGATCGATTCCAGGATCATCGAGGGCAGGGCCTTATGCAGACGAACGGGAATCCGCCACCGAGGTAGGCATAGCGGAAGCCGTCAGCCACGCTACCCCGCGCACCAGGCGAGACCACATGCACCACCGGCTGGGCAGACGACAGGGCCCAGGGCCGCTCAGCCTTACGATGGGCCGGTGCAGGTAGACACCGGGCCGTTGCTCACGGCCGTCGAGAACCAACGCGTCGGGTGCATGCTCGCCGGATCGGACCTCTATGCCTCCGCGTTGTCTGCGGTGGCCGCCGACATAACGTCGGGTGGCCCGAGCTTGCGCATCCTCACCCCGGTGGCCGATGCCCCGTTCGGCGATGCCGTGCTGCTGCGCATGCTGGCTGCCGTTCACGACTTGGTGCTCGACGGTCTCGCCCCGGAGTTGGCGGCCCACTACCCGTCAGCCGGAGGAACGCCGGGCCCTGGGTTGGTCGACGACTTCCTGGCCACCTTGCTGCGGTACGAACTGCAGATCACAGAGGCCATGGGCCGCGGTGTCCAGACCAACGAGGTGGGCCGCAGCGTCGCTCTCCTCGGGGGCTGGCTCACCCTGGCCCGACATGGGCTCCCCTTACGGGTCCTGGAGATCGGAGCCAGCGCCGGGCTCAACCTGCGACTCGATCGCTACCGCTACGAGCACGCCCACTTCGCGTTCGGGCCCATCGGGAGCGCAGTGCGCTTCCAGGATCCGTTCGTGGGTGCGATCACTCCCGATGGGACCATCCCGTTGGTGGTGAGCGAACGGCGGGGCTGTGACCTCGAACCGATCGATCCGACCACGGCTGACGGCCAACGGCGACTGCGATCGCTGGTGTGGCCCGACCAGCCGGAGCGCAGGGCACGCCTCGATGCCGCCATGGCCGAGGCAGAACGGGTCCCGGTGGCCATCGATCGGGCCGATGCCGTCGACTGGCTACGAAGCCAGCTGGCGGAACCGGTACCAGGCGTGATCACCGTGGTGATGCACTCGATCACCTTCCAATACCTCAGCCCGAGCGCACGATCAGAGCTCCTAGCGGTGATCGACCAGGCCGGAGCGCGTGCAACTTCGCAGGCCCCGTTTGCCTGGTTGCGCACCGAGCCCGGGGGGCCTCAGGCCGAAACCCGGCTGACCGAATACCCCGGAGGCACGCCTCGCCTATTGGCCACCAGCTCCTACCACGGCCCCCCGGTGGCCTGGCTCAGCTGAGTTGGCCCGCTGGTATCGCCACTGGTTGAAGCGTTGCACCAGTACGGCCACCAGCCATCCGGCGGCGAGGGCGAGGCCACCGAAGAAGGCATCGAGCCAGAAGTGGTTGGCGGTCACGAGGATGCAGAACAGGGTGGCCGTCGGATAGAGCAGGGCGAACCAGCGGGCCCGGCCGTGGCCGATGACCAGGATCACGGTGATGGCACACCAAGTGGACCAGCCGAAGTGAAGGCTGGGCATCGCCGCGTACTGGTTGGACACCACGGCCATTCCGCCTTCGCCGAACTTCCAGATGCCACCCCAACGCTCGATGGTGTCGATCATGCCGTAGTCGTTGCAGCCCTGGTTGAGACCGGCACAGGCTCCGTGAAGACCGTTGGCATCGAGGAGCCGGGGGGGCATGAGCGTGTAGAACGCGAAGCCGATCAGGGCGAGAGCGGTGGTGGCCGCCAGCATGGTGCGGGCGAACAGGTAGCGAGCCGGGGCTCGTCGGAAGGCGAAGACGAGTACCCCGATGGTCACCGCGAAGTGGGCGGTGCCATAGAAGATGTTCCAACCCCGGATGAATCCGTTGAAGGGGAGGCTGAGGTACCAGCGCTGTAGTTCGGGCTCGATCCAGAGGCCGAAGAACTGCTCGACCTTGATCACCCCGCGGGCATGGCGGAAGGCGATCGATCGGGACTCGGCGCCGGCCCCGAAGGTGTTCCTCACCAGCGAGTAGAGCAGGTAGAAGGTGCCGGCGATCATGAGCTCACGCCACCACGACAGCACCACGGGAGGCGCGCTGGGTCTGGTGGGGGAGGTCGCCGCTTCGGCATCGGCGGGAGGCGACGAACCGTCGTCTTCTGTGGGCATCGAGGGCCCGGTGTTGGTCATGTCGCAGCGTCCTGTTGGGCGCGTTGCTTGGCCCCCACCGCAAAGGCCGGTGCCCCGAACAGGCTGACCACGAGGTTCAACAGGTAGAGCAGCAGGCCGAGGGCGATCGCTTGTGACCGGGGGATGCCAAGGGGGTGGAGGAAGAGCACGAACAACCCTTCGCGCACACCGAGCCCCGAGATGGATATCGGAAGGACCTGAGCGATCAGGACGGCGGGCACGAAGGCCAGTAGTGCGGTGGGCCCGGCTCCGGCCGGCAGGTTGAGGGCCCGGGCCGCCATGAGCGCAGCCCCGATCATGATCAGTTGGTAGGTGAACCCGGTGGCCAGGATGCGCACGGTCTGCCCCGGTTCGCTGATCAACTTCCGCAGCCCGAAGCGAGTGGCCGAGGTGAAGAGCCGCCAACCGTCGACCTGTTCGAGCCGGCCTTCGATGCCCTGGCCGGGACGGCCGGTGAGGAAGACGACCACCACCAGGAGGGTGAGGGTGCCGGCCGCCACCGCGAAGGCCAGCGCTGAGGCTCTTCCCAGGTCCCGTAGCCCGGGGTTGACGGCCAGGCCGGTGAGGGTGATGACCGGAAGGACCACCCACCCGGTGAGCCGTTCGAGGACGACAGAGGCGAACACCGTGGGTCCGGCGCCGGTGTCCTTGGAAAGCCGGGAGACTCGGAGAGCGTCGCCACCGATGGTGCTGGGTAGCACGTTGCCCATGAACTGGCCGGCGAAGTAGAGCGACAACAACCGACGGAACGGAGGTCGTAGGTCCAGTGCCGCCAAGACTGCTGCCCACCGCGCCGCCGAGAGAACGACCCCGGCCAGGGTGAGCCCCAAAGCCCCCGCCAGCCAGGCGAAGGTGTGGACCGTGGGGTCAGGGATGGCCTCAGACCAGTTCGATCCGATCTTGGTGACCAAGAACCAGAGCAGCAGGCCGCTGATGGCCAGACGCGCAAGCATGACCAGCTGTGGTTTGGACAGGCGCAATGGTGGCCTCAGGTGCCAGACGGCAGGGTCGGTGCCCGGTTCGGATCATCTTCCATACCGCGCACCTCCCTTCGGGCGAGATCTCAGAATCCCGGGAACCTTACCGTCCGACCGGTTGTCGGATGGATTGGTAACTAGCATGCAGCAGTCGGTTGGCCCGTCCACCTGGACCATTGGCCACCACCGCTCGAACCGGAGGAAGTACCCCATGGCAAGTAGTCGTATCCGCACCTCATTGGCCACCTTGGCCGCAGCAGCTTTGTTGGTCACTGCCGGTTGTGGCGTAGATCAGAACGACAACGCCACCGAGAAGGTCACCAGCAACACCGAAACCTCAACGAAGGACGACGGTGGCGGTGGCAAGGTCGAGATCGAGTCGGGCAGCTTCGAGGGCACCGGCGGGGCCGTCTTCCTCAACCAGGCCGCCGAAGCCACCACTGCCGTCGAGACCCAGAAGATGACGATGGAGATGACGATGACCGGCGTGCCCGACATGGGCACCATGTCCATGACCATGGACGGCGAGATCGACAACGCATCTGGCCTCAGCCGCATCAGCATGGACATGAGCTCGATGTTCGGGGCCATGGGCACCGAAGAGGGCATGCCGGCCGATGCCGGAATCATGGAGATGATCGTCGACGGTGACACCACCTACATGAAGTCGTCTCTGTTCGGCATGTTCGGTGACGACAGCAAGCCGTGGATGAAGATCCCCACCGCCGACCAGGACTCGCTCACCAGCGGGGCCCCGAGCGACCCGAACCAGTTCCTCGACTTCTTGAAGAACTCTGGTAGCGACGTCGAAGAACTGGGCACCGAAGAGGTCCGTGGGGTCGAGACCACCCACGTCCGCACCGTGCTGGACATGGAAGACATCATGGCCAATGCCTCTGCAGAGGAACAGGCCGAGATGCAAGAGCAGCTCGACTCGATGGGTAGCTCCTTGCCGGAGATCCCCGTCGAGGCCTGGGTCGATGCCGACGGCATGATCCGTCGGTTCACCATGACCTTCGATGCTTCGAGCCTCGGCGAAGACGAGCTCGACGGCATGTCCATGGAGTTCACCATCGAGATGTACGACTTCGGTGAGCCGGTCGACATCCAGATCCCCGATCCTTCGCAGGTGAGCGATCTGGATACGTCGATGATGATGCCGGGTAACTGATCTGTCGTTGAACGACACTCACGTATTCACCGCCTCGCTCGGCCCGGTAGACCTCTCGATCGTCGAGGCAGGGCGGGGCGGTCGGCCGTTGTTGCTGCTGCACGGGTTCACCGGGGCCAAGGAAGACTTCGGCGACTGGATGCAACGGTTCGCCCACGAAGGATGGTGGGTGGTCGCGCCCGACCTGCGGGGCCACGGAGGCAGCACGAAGCTGGGTGACGAAGCCCAGTACTCGCTGGCCCACATGGCCGACGATGCCACCGCACTGGCGGAACATCTCGGCTGGGAGAGCTACCACCTGCTCGGTCACTCCATGGGCGGCATGGTGGCCCAAGAGTTGGTGTTGCGTCCCACTTCAGCAGTGGAGCGGTTGGTGCTGATGGACACCCACCACGGGCCCATCACCGGTCTGGCCCCCGACGTGGTGGCGTCGGCCGTCTCCACCATCCGCACCGAAGGCCTGTCCTTCCTGCTCGACTTCTTGGACACGATCGCGCCCGACCGCAGCCCATCGGAGGCTCAGGTGTACGCCAGCCGCCCGGGCTTCGAGGAGTGGTCCAGGTCCAAGCCGCGAGCCTGCGACGGAGCCATGTATGCGGCGATGGCCGTGGTGCTCACCACTCGCCCCGACCGCCTGGCGGAACTGAGGGCAATCACCGTGCCCACCCGGGTGGTGGTCGGAGCGCAGGATCGGGACTTCATCGAAGCCTCCCGCCGGATGGCCGAGACCATTCCGGGGGCCGACGTCGTGGTGATCGCCGATGCCGCCCACAGCCCCCAGTTCGAGAATCCCGATGGATGGTGGCAGGCCGTGGCTCCCTTCCTCGCCGGGTGATCAGCTTCAGGTGACCCATGGGCCGGGTGTCTGTGGCCCGGCGATGGTCAGGTCCTGGCCGCCAACCAGTCGGGAAGCTCACGGATCGACGTCAGCACGCTGACCTCCCCGTTGTGAGGCACGTCCTCGTGGGCCCAGGTGACGTGATAGGGCACGTGCACCGCGTGACCACCGACCTCTAGTACCGGTAGGACGTCGGATCGCACCGAGTTGCCCACCATGCAGAACGCCGCCGGGTCGACGCCGACCGAGTGCATCACCCGACGGTAGGTGACGGGGTCCTTCTCGGTGACGATCTCGAGCCGCTCGAACCGGTGGGCGATGCCCGAGGCGGCGATCTTGTGCTCCTGGTGGTGAAGGTCACCCTTGGTCACCATGATCAGCCGATAGCCAGTTTCGATCAGGTGGTCGACTGTCTCCGCTACCCCGTCGATGAGGTCGACGGGGTGGTCGAGCATGGTCCGGCCCGCGGCCAGCAGTTCGTCGACCTCTTCGGTGCCGATGGCGCCGCCGGTGACCTCGATGGCAGCCTCCACCATGGAAAGCGTGAAGCCCTTTATGCCGTAGCCGTAGCGTTGAAGGTTTCGACGTTCCACGGTGACCAGGTGCTGGGCCGCCTGCTCGCTATCGGGCAGATAACGGCCGACTATGTCGGCAAAACGGCGTTCGGTCCGCTCGAAGTAGACCTCGGAGTGCCAAAGCGTGTCGTCGGCATCGAGAGCTACCACCTCTACGGCCCGCGATGCGGTCACCGGCAGATCACCGGCTCTTGTCGAGGAACCGCTCCCGGTCGACGATCACCCGAGTGACCTTGCCCGCTGCGACCAGGCCGCGGTCGTCGTTGACCGCCACCGAGAAGACCAGGCGCTTGCCCTCGACCTTCTCCAGCTTGGCATCGGCGGTCACTGTCTCACCGAGCCCGGTGGGGGCCAGGTGGTCCAGTTGGATGCGCATTCCAACGGTGGTCTCGTTGCTGGGCAGGCTGTCGCCCAGGGCATCTATGGCCGCTTCCTCGCACAGGGCCACCACGCGAGGTGTCGAGATGACGGCGACGTCGCCTGATCGGGCCGCCACCGCAGTGTCGTCCTCGGAGACTAAGACCTTGGCATGGCCGGTCCGGCCTGGTTCCACGGGCACATCGTTACGATAAGCCCCTTGGCCCCGTCCCGGCGAAGCCGGACCGGGATCGCCGGTCGAACAGAGGGCCAGACAGAGGAGATGTCCGAGTGATCGATTCAGCTGTGGTGGCCAATGTGCTCGATGTGGCGCTGCGCACCGGTGGGTCCTTTGCCGAGGTGTTCGTCGAGGACCGTCGCGGTACCTCGGGCAGCTTCGACGATGGACGCATAGAGCGGGTGGGCTCCAGTCGCAGCCGGGGGGCCGGCATCCGGGTGGTGGCCGGTGATACAACCGGTTTCGCCCACACTGCAGACCTGTCCGATGCCGGGCTCTTGGCCGCTGCTGAAGCGGCGGGTGCTGCTGCCCGTGGCGGTGGTGGCGGTGTCCGCACGGTTGCCCTCACCCCGACCGACGTGACCTCGCAAGCGGTGGCGATTCGACCCGAAGAGGTGGCCAAGGCGGCCAAGGTCGAACTGCTACAGCGGGCAGAGGAGGCGGCTCGTAGCCACGGCGATGCCATCAAGCAGGTTTCGGCGTCCTTCGGCGACAGCCGACGGCGGATCCTGGTGGCCAACTCAGATGGGCTGCTGGCCGGTGACGATCAGACCCGCACCCTCTTCTCGGTGGGTGTGGTGGCCTCAGGTGATGCTGGCATGCAGACGGGGCGACGAGCGGTCGGCCACACCATGGGCTTCGAACTCTTCGACCACTATCAGGTCGAGGACCTGGCTCGCGAAGCAGCCGAACAAGCGCTCACCAAGCTCCGGGCCCGTCCCGCTCCCAGCGGCGCTCTACCAGTGGTCATCGGCCGGGGTGGCGGCGGCGTGCTCTTCCACGAGGCCTGTGGCCACGGTCTCGAAGCTGATCACATCCAGAAGAACGTGTCGGTTTTCGCGGGGCGGGTCGGTCAGCAGGTGGCCTCGCCACTGGTGACGATCATCGACGACGGCACGATGGCCAACGAGTGGGGCACCTTCGCCATCGACGATGAGGGAACCCCCGCGCAGCGCAACGTGCTGATCGAGGACGGCATCCTCACCGACTACCTGTGGGACCAACTGCGGGCCCGCAAGGCCGGGAACCGACTGTCGGGCAACGGCCGCAGACAGAGCTATCAGGACCTGCCCATGGTTCGGATGACAAACACCATCCTCACCAACGGCAGTACCGACCCCGATGACATCGTGGCCGATACCCCCTACGGCGTCTACGTGGCTCATCTGGGTGGTGGTCAGGTCAACACGGCCACCGGCGACTTCGTGTTCGGAATGACCGAGGCCTACCTGATCGAGGACGGACAGATCACCGAGCCACTGCGGGAGGGCAACCTCATCGGCAACGGCCCCAAGGTGCTCGAGCTCATCGATGCCGTCGGCAACGACTTCGAGATGGGGCCACCCGGGACCTGCGGCAAAGACGGTCAGGGTGTCCCGGTGGGCGACGGTGTCCCCACGCTCAGAGTGGCCAGCCTCACCGTGGGCGGTACGGCGACGTGAGCGACGAACTACTGGTCATCGCCGACCGCATCATCGCCCAGGCCCGAGAGGGCGAAGAGTTGGAGGTGGTCGTCTCCCGCGGCACCTCCACCGACATCCGGGTCTACGACGGTCAGGTGGAGCACCTGGCCTCGGCCACCTCAGCCGGTATCGGTGTTCGGGTACTGACCGGGCAGCGGCAGGGCTTCGCGTCGGCTGGAAGCCTCGACGACGATGTGGTGGCCGACACGCTGGCCGATGCTCGCGACAATGCAGCCTTCGTATCCGAGGACGAGTGGTTGGGTCTGGCCGGCCCCGACGGGGTGGCCGTCCCCGATCTCGACCTGTACCGAGACGGGGCTGCCTCGATGTCCACCGAGGCCAAGATCGATCTGGCCATGGCCCTCGAACGGGCGGTGCGGGCCGCCGATGGGCGCATCACCGGGATCGATGCCTCCGACTACTTCGACGGCGTGTCCGACAGCGTGGTGGTGTCCACCGCCGGTGTGCGGACCATCGACCGCAGTTCGTCGTGCAACGTGTCGGTGTCATGCGTGGCCGAAGGCGACGGAGATACTCAGACCGGGTTCGGGTTCTCGGTGGGCCGGGCCCCCGACGAACTCGACTTGGACCGTGCCGCGGCCGATGCCGCTCAACGGGCAACCCGTCTGCTTGGGGCCATACAACCGTCGAGCGGTCGGGTCACCGTGGTCCTCGACCCTTACGTGACGGCACAGTTCCTGTCGATCATCGGCTCCACCCTCTCGGGAAGTGCCGTTCAGAAGGGCCGCTCGTTGTTCGCTGACCGGCTCGGCGACGAAGTGGCGGCCCCCGGGTTCACCCTGATCGACGATGCCACCAACCCTCTGGCGTGGACGGCATCACACACCGACCGGGAAGGCTTGGCCTCGCGCCGCAACGTGCTCATCGACTCGGGTCGCCTCGAGCAGTTCGTGCACAACTCCTACAGCGCTCGACGGGCCGGTACCACCTCCACTGCCAACGCAGTGGGCGGCATCGATGGACCTCCCGGCGTCGCTTGTCGGGCGCTCTCGCTGAGGCCCGGCGTCAAGGATCAGGCCGAACTGCTCGCAGAAGTGGGCGACGGCGTCCTGATCAGCTCGGTGAAGGGCCTCCACTCGGGGGTCAACGCCGTATCCGGAGACTTCTCCACCGGTGCCGAAGGGCTCCGGATCGTGGACGGACAGTTGGGTCAACCTCTTCGAGAGTTCACCATCGCATCTACGCTCCAGCGCATGCTTCTCGACGTGGCCGCCATCGGTAGCGACCTGGAATGGTTGCCTAGTCGGTCAGCCGGGCTCAGCCTGGTGGTCCGTGATGTGACCGTGTCTGGCAGCTAGTAGGTGTCGACCTTCGAAGCAGTGATCCTCGGGATCGTCCAGGGGCTCACCGAATTTCTGCCCATCTCGTCTAGCGCCCACCTGCGCATCGCCCCGGCTCTGTTCGGCTGGGACGACCCGGGAGCGTCCTTCACCGCCGTCATCCAGCTGGGGACCACCTTGGCGGTGGTCCTCTACTTCCGCTCTGATCTCTGGCGCATCGGGTGGGCGTGGCTGCGTTCGTTGACCGATCGGACCCTTCGCGGTGATCACGATGCCCGGATGGGCTGGTACTTGATTGCCGGCACCATCCCCATCGGGGTCCTGGGGCTGCTCTTCCAGGACCAG
Organism: Aquihabitans sp.; assembly: GCA_039924035.1. Lineage (GTDB taxonomy): Bacteria > Actinomycetota > Acidimicrobiia > Acidimicrobiales > Iamiaceae > Aquihabitans. Next base: position 15,012 of record JBDTBS010000039.1, read on the forward strand.
ATCCGTTCGGGGGCTCGAGACCTGCGCCTCATCTCGGTCACCCTGATCCTGCTTGGGCTCGTGCTGCTCCTGGCTGAAAAGGTGTCCACTAGGCGTCGGGACATCGACGACATCACCACGAAGGACGGGTTGGTCGTTGGCTTGGCCCAGTCGCTGGCACTCATCCCGGGCGTCTCGCGCTCTGGGTCGACCATCACCGCGGGATTGTTCCTCGGTTTCAACCGTGAGGCCGCGGCGCGGTTCTCATTCCTGCTCTCGATCCCGGCCATCGTGGCTTCGGGTCTCTTCGAACTGAAGGACATCGGTGCCGGTGACGGACCGGGAATGGTCCCCACGGTGATAGCCGCAGTGGTGTCGTTCATGGTCGGCTACGCCGCCATTGCCTGGTTGCTGCGGTGGCTCGCCAATCACAGCACCATGGTGTTCGTGGTGTACCGGATCGGGCTCGGCCTTCTCTTGATCGCCCTGCTGGCCACCGACGTGATCCAACCCCGCTGACCGTCCCTGGTGGATTGCTGAACTGAGGTCAACTGGTGGCCACCAAGGTCACCGTGGCCAGGGCCGCGGCTTCGGCCACTGCTTCGATGTCGTGAGCCTCCACGGTGAGCACGACCGTCTCGTCGTCGGTGGTGACCACGGTCGCTCCTTCGGTCACCCGCCGCGTGGTGGGTCCAGCTCCAGGATCAACCGAGACCACGGTGGCCCATACCTCCACCGTGTCGCCGACGGACAAGGGCAGGACGGCCAACCCGGACGGCACCGCCACCCGGGGACGGGTTGCTCCATCAACTGCCCCGGTCACGGCAACGTCGGTCAACGGTGTGCCCGCGGCCAGCGGTCCCAAGGCCGTGGCCCCGTCGGGCACGGCATCGAGCCGATCGAAGGCTCCGACCGGCACGAGCATGATCGGCCATTCCTCCGCCCTCAGGGCGGGACCCACCGGTTGGCCCGCTGGTACCGGATCAGCCACGACTAGCACCGTCTGGCGCGTGCCCCACCGGGTGCGGGCGTGCTCAGCGCGAACCACTACCTGAGCCACCATGAAAGCGGTGACAGTGGCGGCCAGCGCTACGAGGACCCAGCGGCGCAAAGACCTCGGATCGAGCAGGAGTCGCTGGAGGATTGGAAGGCGGTGACGGGCGACCGATGAACGGACACGACCCACGGGGCGAACCTCCGGATGCGGAGTGGACGAGGTGGGAAGGCCTATCTCAACCTAGGTGGCGCGCCGGCTGAGGGGAAGGGTTTGGTTCAGTGGGCGGCGGACGCTGCTGCTGTCGAGCCAGACGACGACGAGCTGCTGCTATCGCTGCTGCTGGAGGTGCTCGATTCCTTCGTGCTGCTGTCCGACTTGGAGCTGTCCGACTTGGAGTTGTCCGACTTGGAGTTGCTGCGATCGCTGTCGCTCGACGCCTTCGACGAACCTTCAGGCCGGCTATCGGTCTTGTAGAAGCCGCCTCCCTTGAAGGAGATGCCGACATTGCCGAACACTTTCTTCAACGTGCCTTTGCACTCGGGGCATTCGGTCAGCGAGTCGTCGGAGAACGACTGGACGATGTCGAACTGGTGGCTGCAATCCTTGCAGCGGTATTCGTAGGTGGGCATCTTGTTCCTCTGACGTGGGTTCCGTCGCGGGCGTCACTTGGCAGTCGCCGGGCGCGACTGCCAAGTCTACGGAGCCGGTCACGGCATCGGCACGTCCTGGTCCGTAGCGGCGGTCAGTCCCAGGCGGGCGGCGGGCGATCAGCCCGTGCGTGCGAGACTCACCAATGTGACGAACCAGACAGTCGTGCGTAAGGCGGTTATCCCCGCTGCGGGCCTCGGGACCCGTTTCCTCCCAGCCACCAAGGCTCAGGCCAAAGAGATGCTGCCGGTGGTCGACAAACCGGCCATCCAATACATCGTGGAGGAGGCGGTGGCGGCGGGGCTCGACGACATCCTGATCATCACCGGACGATCCAAACGGTCCATCGAGGACCACTTCGACCGTCAGTTCGAGCTCGAGTACCACCTCGACCAGGCCGGCAAGCACAGCGAGCTCACTGAGATCCTCGACATAGCGGGCCTGGCCGACATCCACTTCGTACGCCAGGGCGAGCCCCTTGGGCTCGGACACGCGGTGTCAGTGGCCCGCAAGCACGTGGGCGACAGCCCGTTCGCGGTGCTGCTCGGTGACGAGTTCATGGCCCCCGAGGTGCCGTTGCTGTCTGACATGATCGCCATCCATGATCAGTACGGTCGTTCGGTGCTCAGCCTCCAAGAGGTGGAACACGAGGAGATCCGACGCTACGGCTGCGCCAAACCCGAGCGGATCTCGGACCGCCTGGTGAAGATCCTCGACATCGTCGAGAAGCCCGAGCCCGCCGATGCGCCATCGAACCTGGCGGTGATGGGCCGCTACGTGTTCACCCCCGAGATCTTCGACAAGTTGGAGCAGGTGAAACCCGGGGTGGGCGGAGAGATCCAACTCACCGATGCCATTGCCATGCTGCTGGCCGATCAAGCCGTCTACGGCGTCACCTTCGCGGGCGGCCGCTACGACACCGGAACCGTGCCCGCGTACCTCCAGGCCATCGTGGAGTTGGCTCTCCAACGTGACGACCTGCGCGATGAGTTCGGCCAGTTCCTGGCGGAGATCTGTCGTCGGGAGGATCTCCTCTGATCTCCTTCGATGACGCCCGGGCCGAAGTGCTCGGGCGCTGTCACCGCCTACCTCCGGTACCCGTCGATCTGATCGACGCCCAGGGTTGCGTGCTGGCCGACACCGTCGTTGCCTCCGCCGACGTGCCACCCTTCGCCAACTCGGCCATGGATGGGTTCGCGGTGCGAGCCGCCGATGTGGCCACGGCCAACGAGAAGTCGCCGGTACGGCTCCGGGTGGTGGGCACGATCGCCGCCGGAGCGCCGCCCGACATACCCGTCGGCCCCTGGGAAGCAGTGCGCATCATGACCGGGGCACCCATTCCACCGGGTGCCGATGCCGTGGTCGTTGTGGAGCGGTCGACGCCGGTGGGCGATGGCTCCCACGTCGATCTGACCGAGGCCTCCGCTCCCGGACGTCACATACGGGCAGCCGGTGAAGACGTCGCCCACGGCGACGCGGTGCTCCCTGCCGGGACGCTCTTGGGTCCAGCCCACCTCG
>JBDTBS010000040.1:0-23785 GCA_039924035.1 Aquihabitans sp.
CAACCCTTGGCGCTTCTCCTTCGACACCGACGACAGCCTGTGGATCGCCGATGTCGGCCAGAACGAGATCGAAGAGATCGACCGGATCCCCGCCGATGAGATCGACGGTGCCAACCTCGGGTGGAGCGGGTACGAGGGCTCCGAGCCCTACCTCGACGGCGACGGCCGCCGCCCTGAGGACCCGGTGATGCCGGTGTTCGAGTACACCCACGCTGACGGCAACTGTTCGATCACCGGTGGCTTCGTCTACCGGGGCACGGCCATCGAGGGCCTCCAGGGGTCCTACCTGTTCGCCGACTTCTGTGCGGGTCGCGTGCGGGCCGTGCGCCTCGACGCTTCCGGGGCCCTAGCCGCCGAGTACGACCTCGGAATCGACGTCGATGGGCCGGTCTCCTTCGGAGTCGATGCCGATGGTGAGCCCTACGTGCTGGCCAGCGACGGTTCCGTCGCCCGCATCGAACCGGCCGCCTGATGAACCCGGTACTACCAATGACGCCGCCATCGGCCTCGAGTAGGCATGAACCGGTGCCGGGTGAGGCAGGCTGTAGCCAATGACCCCGCCCGACCAGCCCTTCGACCAGGACGCTCCCAAGCGAAAGAGACGTCCCGGCCGCGAATCAGACCGACCCACCGAGGGTCGGTCTTCTCGGCGAGCATCGAAGTCACCAACTGGTGAAGGCTGGGACGACGGCCACAGCAGCCGGTCGGCCCGGTCCAGGGCCAAGGGGTCCACCGGAAAATCCAAAGGCAACGTCAAGTCGGGTGCACGATCCGGCAGCGGACGCAACGGCGGCAAGAGTGGCAACAAGGGGCTGATCGATGGGCTACCCGTTTGGGCTCTCCCTGTCGCTGGCGTGGTAGTCGTCGCGCTGGTTCTGTTCACGCTGCTACGGGGCTGTGGAAGCAGCGGAAGCTCCGATGCCGGAACCTGCCTCACCGACCTGGCCGTCCACCTCCCCGCCGATACCACCAACGCCTACGGCACAGACCTGGTGCAGGCCCGCAAGGCCGGCTACGACGAGAGCGGATCGCTCGAAGAGGTCGGAGCCTCCTTGGATGCCACCGGCACCATCCCCGATCCGGTCAGCACCCGCTACCGGTTCAGCCAACTGACCACCCTCGAGCAGTTCGAGGCCCGCACCGGAATCTCCCCTGGCGATGCCGAGTGCGCATTGTCCACCGGAAGCCGGTCGGTGCTCAGCGGTTCGTTCGACCCCGTTGCCGTCAAGGGCAGCCAGGCCGGGTCCAACGGCGACCTAGCGGCCACCGAAGAACTCCTGGCCATGGGCACAGGTAGCGCAGACCCGAAGGCCATGTTGGAGCCGGCGAAAGACGGCGGCATGGCTAGCGACGAGGCGATGATCGCGGCCATGGATCGCCTCCGCAACGACGGGGCCTACAGCGTGATCGTGCAACGAGGTAGCGGCGACGACAGCCGTGCGTTGGCTGCGGGCATCGGCGTGGGCGGCAACAAGGGTGAACCCAACGTGCCCGTCACCTGGGTCTTCAAGAACGAGAAGGCAGCCACCGCTGGTCGAGCCGACGTGGTCGACAAGGTCAACACCGTGCTGAGGGGCACCTTGTCCATCGATTCCACCGACTTGGAGGTCGACGGGGCGATGGTCACCGCGGTGATCCCCACCGTGGAGGCACCAAACCTGAACGACCTGCTCAACCGCGGTGTCGCTCTGGTCACCACCCCGAAATAGGCCCCGGACCGTCGACACCGAAGCACATGGTGGCCGCACCCAACCAATGAGCGATCGCGGCCGACCGATGGCCTTGGTCGTGACCACCGATGGCCGCATCGGTCTGGCCATCGACGGACCCAGTGGCGGTGGCTCGCGGATGGTCACTGCCGACGAGGTGGCCGAACTAGACCGCACCATCCGACCCCGATGGGTGCTTTGGTCCCAGGACCACGCCGGACGGCTGGTGGCCAAAGGGGTGCGTCTCACCACCTGCTGGGACGTGGTTGCCGTCCACCGACTCCTCCGTGGTGGTTGGTCGGCGGAACCCGGGCGGATCTGGGCGGCGTCACACGACCTCGACGTGGACACCGTGCCCCGTCCTGGACCCGGCAACTTGTTCGACCAACCGGCGGCCGACGATCCCGACCCGTCTGGTCCAGTTCGACCCGACGGTCACCTACGCCCCGACTGGGCCGACGGTGGCTGGTCGGCCACCGATGACACCGTCCTGCGGTGGGCCTGCTTGGCGCTCGAAGTGGCCCGCCGCCAGGAAGCCCTCCTGACCGAGAGCACCGCGCCGCGTCGGTTCCGGTCCACGGCCCACGCCGAATCCACTGCGGAACTGCTGTGCGCCGAACTGACCGTCGACGGGCTGCCCTTCGACCGGACCGCAGCGGTGGCCCTCCTGGAACCGCTGATCGGGCGTCGACCCCGCAATGAGGCCGATGCGGCCGAACAGCGGGCCCGTCGTGATGCCGACGTCTTGCGCCACCTCCCCCCGGGCGTCCACTTCGACCTACGCAGTCCCGGCCAGGTGAAGTCGCTATTGCGCTTCGTGGGCATCGAGGTTCCCGACACCCGGGCCTGGCGCCTCGAAGCCATCCGCGATGCGCATCCAGTGGTGGAGGCCTTGCTGGCCTGGCGCAAGGCCGAGCGAATGGCCACCACCTACGGCTACAGCTGGCTCGATACCCACGTCGGCGAAGATGGGCGGCTGCGCGGCGTCTGGTCGGCCAGCGACGGGGCTGCTGGGCGCATGACCGCGTCGGCCGGCCTCCACAACCTGCCCGCCGACATGCGGGTGGCCGTGCGGGCCGCGCCTGGACACCGTTTCGTGCGGGCCGACCTCGGCCAGATCGAACCCCGGGTTCTGGCGTCGGTGTCGGGCGATGCGGCCCTGGCCCGAGCCACCCTCGATGACGACCTGTACCTACCGGTCGCCCAACAGATCGGCGTGGATCGGCCCACCGCCAAGGTGGCCGTGCTCGGGGCCATGTACGGCCAAACCACCGGCCACGGTGCTCAGGTGCTCCCCCGGCTGCGGTCGACCTATCCGGTGGCCATGGCGTATTTGGACGATGGCGATCGGGCGGGTCAGGCCGGTCGGGACCTGCGCACCTACGGCGGCCGTCTGGTCCACACCAGCAACGGGCCCGCCCCCGCCGGAGACCAAGAGGCCCGCAGCCGGGCTGCCGCCCAGGGACGCTTCGGCCGCAACGCACTGGTGCAAGGCGCGGCCGCTGAACTGTTCAAGGTGTGGGCCTTGACCGTGCGGGCCCGCGGTATCCACCTCGGGGCCCGCATCGTGTTGTGCCTGCACGACGAGCTGCTGGTCCACGTGCCTACCGAGCGGTCCGACGCGGCGGCGCTGATGGTGGCCGACGCCCTCCAGGAGGCCGCTCACCGGTGGGCACCCGACGGCGCGGTCCGCTTCGTGGCCGACCTGTCGGTCATCGACTGTTGGGCCGACGCCAAGGACTGAGCCAGAGTCGGGTCAGTTCTCGACGGCGGCAGCCAAGCGTTCGAGGGTGCCGCTCATGGTCTGTTGGTTGCGAGCCACCCGGTCCTCCACCCCAGACATCTCCTTGCTCATCTCCATGACCGACTCCGGTCGCAGGTCTTCGCTCCACTCAGTGACCCGGCAGCCGGTGTCGGTGGGCTCGATGCGGTAGCCCCAGGTGGCGAAGTGGAAGTCGAACATGGAGCACTCGAACACGAACGAGCGCCCGGGGTCGGCTTCGACGATCTTGCCCTGGCTGGTCCACTCGTGTTCACCGTTGCGGTTGTGGCCGTCGAAGGTGGCGCCCACCGCGGGTCCGTCGACACCGTCGTGCCACAGGCAGGCGTGACACTCCTCGGACCACTCCCCCATGCGGGTCACGTCGGCGATGGCGGCATAGACCGCCTCGGGGGAAGCAGCTATGTCACGGGAGATCTCGATCTTTTCGGCCATGGGCGGAGTACAGCACACCCCGCGACCCGAAGCGGTCCGAACTCGGTCCGACTACGGCAGATAAGCCTGGTTAGGGGATGAGGACCACTCGCCCGAACGCCATTCGATCCTCCAAGTAGGCGTGGGCCGCGGCTGCTTCGGCGAGGGGGAAGGTCCGGTCGACCACCACCTTGAGTTCGTCGGCAGCCACCATGTCGATGAGGCGGGCGATGTTGGCGTAGGCCCGACCGGCCATGAACAGTTCGGCCCCGAGGAACACGCCAGTGATCGACTGGCAACCGGCCTTGATCCCCGAGATGTCGACGGGGTGCGGGTCACGGCCGGCATCGCCGACGTAGGAGATCCGACCCCGGTAGGCCAGGGAGCTCAGGCTGCCTGCGAGGGTCGTACCCACCGAATCCAACACGAGGTCGACGCCACGACCTTCGGTGATTCGACGGGCGGCTACGGCGAAGTCTTCGGTCCGGTAGTTGATGCCGTGGTCGAGGCCGAAGTCCTTCAGTCGGGCCAGCTTCTCGTCGCTCGAGGAAGTGGCCAGCACGGTGGCCCCGGCCTGCTTGGCCAACTGGATGGCGGCGATGCCGACCCCGCCAGCACCGGCCTGGATGAGCACCGTCTCGCCGGCCTGGAGTCGACCGAACTCGAACAGGCAATCGTCGGCCGTCCCGTAGGCCACCGGGATGCAGGCCGCGAGCTGGAGGTCCAGACCCTCGGGTATGGGCCAAGTGAAGTTGGCTGGTACCGCCGCCAACTCGGCATGGGAACCATGGGTCATGGTGGCTACCACTCGCTGGCCGACCTTGCGGTCCGTCACGCTGCGACCAACGGCCACGACCGTGCCCGCACACTGGTAGCCGACGATGTGGGGGGACCCGAGCATCTCGCCACCCAACCGGTTGAGCGTGTCGCCCCCTTCGATGCTGATGGCCGCCACCTGGACCAGCACCCCGTCGGGGCTCACCGTCGGGTCGGGCACATCTTCGTAGCGCAGCACGTCGGGCGCTCCGGTCTCGTAGTACACGGCGGCCTTCATGGGTGGCTCCTCGGTTGGCGGTTGCCCCGAGGTTATGGGCGTTTCGAAGCAATGACGCCCGTAACGTGACGCCACGAAGCGAGCCCACGGAGGAACCGCTATGTCCGGACCGGCTACGCCGAAGATCATGAAAGCAGCGACGTGGCCACGGACGCTGCGCGTCCTCGGCCAGGTGGTCCTCGGGGCCGTCCTGCTCGTGGCCGGTATCGGCCACCTAACCAATCAGCGCGAGGAGTTCCAGGCCCAGGTGCCGTCGTGGTTCCCCGTCGATGCTGATGTGGTCGTGTTGGCCTCCGGGGTGATCGAGTTGGCCTTGGGAGCGGTGCTGTTGGCCACTTGGAAGCAGCCGAAGCGGGCGTTGGTCGGCGGAGCCGTGGCCGCCTTCTTCGTGGCCGTCTTCCCGGGCAACATCGGCCAGTTCACCGGCCAGGTGGATGCTTTCGGCCTCGACACCGATACCAAGCGGGCCGTGCGCCTGGTCTTCCAACCGGTCTTGGTGGCCTGGGCCCTGGTCGCCACCGATGCCATCCACGTCTACAAGGACCGCCGCGCCAGACACATCTGACCCACGGCCGCTGACCGTTCGCGGGACCGGTCCACCTCTAGGGTGCGGCGATGGACGGGGCATCTACTTACGTATCCATCGACCCGCCGCCACTGCTCACCGCTTTCGAGCGTGGGCGGGAGCGGGTCCTCCGCTCCACCCCGGGATGGAAGTTCCACCTGGTTCTGGCGTTGGCAACGTTGCCGTTGTTGTGGGCCATCAGCTCGCCTGCCGGTGGCAACTTCGCGCTGAGCATGTTGTCGGTGTGGGTGCTGTTCCTCGGTGCGCTGGTCTGGATCGCACGGCTGATCATCTGGATCTTCGGCCGTCGATCGGACCACCCACGGCCATCCGGACGCGTGTTTTTCATAGCCCCGCTGTGTGCCGTAGTCGTCGTCGGCCTGTTCTTGACGAACATCCCGCTCAGGGCTCGATGGCGCCACGCCGAACCGACGCTGGCCAGCATCGTCGAAGGCGCCCCACCGGCGAGTACTGATGGTCGGCCGCTCGAGTTCGACGTACCAGCGACCGCCGGTACCTACGGCCTAGATCGTGGCATCCGCTTGGGCGACGACGTCTACATCGTTCTGTCCAACAAGTCCGGCGGCTTCATCGGCTTTCTCGAGGCCGGGTTCGCCTATCTGCCCGACCGTGCCGATCCCGTGCTCGTCAACCAGGTGACCGGTGCAGAGAGCATGACCTTCACCCACCTGACCGGCGACTGGTACACATGGACCTCTACCTGGTGACGTAGCTACGGCCCGTCACGCCTCGACCTACTCGCTACCTTGCGGGATGCTGAGCGCCAGGACCGGGCTCGCAGGACGGACGGCGGTAACATCGTCGGGTGCGTCGGGGTCTCATGCGAGTTGTCTGGGCAGTGGCCACGCCCTTCTTGTGGAGCCTCAACTCACTGTTGGCCCTCGGCCTCGGCCTGCTCCCGATGGTCTTGATCGCCATCGTCGTCGGCTCATGGGGCGGCGTGGCTCTGACTCGGGGCCGAAACTGGTTCGCCATCGTGCTGGCCATAGGTGTCACGGCATCGTTCGTGCCCGTGATCCGTCGCGAGTGGTCCAATCAGCGGTCGGCACGAGCCGAGGCAAAGAAGCCCTGATCGCCTAGGCCCTGATCACCTGCGGCCCTTGGCCCGGCCGGTCAAGGGATGGTGATGCCCAACAGCGCGGCCAGGTCCGCCAGATAGTCCCACCCAGGGCCCACGGCGAGGTTTCCCAGGCCGCCAGCGGCTGGTTCGAGCACCTCCGATGAGGCCGGCGGTGACCACACCACGAGAACTTCGGCCGGGACCTCGACGATCAGGTCTCGGAGGGCGGGGCGATCGGTCATGGCTGTGGCATGAAGCTCACGTTGCCGGGAATGCCACATGATGCCATGGGTCTGTTGGCCACCGATCTTGCGCCCGTGCAACGCTGCGGCCCAGACACGCGTGCAGGGGTAGTGGGTCGGAGCGGTGGCCACCAACTGGGCACGATTCAGGCCCAGCCGATCCAACTCCGGGTCCCGTAGATCGATGAACCGCAACGGGCTGGTCAGCTCCACCGCGCTTTCCTGCCAGCGGCGCAACAGCGACTCGTAGATCCGCGGGTCAGGCGGAGCAGCCTCGTGGAGCGCCGACTCGAGGAGGGCCGCGAACGCGGTGGTGGCCAGGTATGCGTGGGCGACGCCATCTAGCGGCGCGAACCGGGTGTTCCCGGCCCCTGGAACGAGGATGTCGGCATTGGGGTAGGCGGTCTTGTGACCGCGTCGTAGCACCACCCCCGCATCGAGAACCACGGTCCGAAGTCGGGTCAGCACACGACCGGCGGGCTGGGGAACTGGGCATGTATCGCTTCCGCACGCGGCAACCGGTTCGAACGTCACTCCTGCAAGAGCCCATCGATGGCTCGAGTCACCGCGTCGGGATCTTCGTGGAGCAGGTCTTGCGGCCGACGGCCGTCCAGCCATCCATTGGGGTGGGTCACCCAATCCCAGATCTCCCAGGCATCCATTCCAGCGCCCATGAGCCGAGCAACGACCGAGGCCGCAGCAAGGTCCCGCCCGAAGCCCTCATCGAGTTGAAAGGTGGGTACCAGAACCTGGCCGGCCTGCGTCACCGTGACCAGGTGGCCGTTACGTCGGTGGCGGCTCACCCACTGGCGGGCCGCGGCGGCGCTGCTGTCTCGACCTCTCGCCAGCATCTCCAGGCTGACCGCCTGGCCCGACTGGAGCAGCAAGGCCCGAGCCTGATTCCGACGCCGAGCCAACTCCACCGCGGCCCAGTCCAACGTGGGTTCGAGAACCTGTGCTTCCGACACGTCGACCTCCTCCGGTGTTACAAGTGTAGCGCTGAGCAACTTGCTATACGGGTGTGACATACCGAGGTTTCTCCGCCCCAGAAGCGAATGAGGAAAGCAGATCAACGCAGGCCGCCCTCCTCAGTACGTCATGGCCCGGAGGGTCGAGGTACGCCGGCAGGTCCGGTCACCAGCAGTCGTTACCCTCTCGCCATGGCCAAACACGAGGGCATGAAACGACTCGAAGGTCTGCAGGAGCGGATGGCGTCCCATGTGACCGACGGCGGCGTCGGCGGCCTGACGTGGGCCGTGAGCCTTGGCGACGACGTGCTTTCAGGCTCTGCTGGGTGGCTCGACCCCAATCGGCACCTACGGCCGATGCCTCTCGACGGGATCTTCCGGATCGCGTCGGTGTCGAAGCCGATAGTGGCCATCGCCGCGCTCCAGATGGTGGAAGAAGGTCTGGTCGAACTCGATGCCCCCATCGACGCGGCGCTTCCTGAGCTGGCCGACCGGAGGGTGCTCAGCGATCCCAACGGCCCCGTCGACCAGGCCACGGTGCCGGCCGAGCGCCCCCTCTCGCTTCGGGATCTGCTCACCTTCCGGTGCGGGCTGGGCATGGACTTCGACTTCAGCGTCGACCAGCCCTTGCTCGACCGTCTCTGGGAGTTGGGCATCGGCCCCGGTCCGACAGCCCCGGGGTGCACGCCCGACGAATACCTGGCCAAGCTGGGCGTGCTGCCCCTGGCCGAGCAGCCGGGTACCCGTTGGCGCTACCACACCGGTTCCGACATCGTCAGCGTGCTCATCGAGCGGGTTCGAGGCACGACGCTCGATGAGGTTCTGGCCCGCGATGTGTTCGTACCGCTGGGCATGGTCGATACCGGGTTCTGGGCCCGACCCGACCAACTCGACCGCTTCGGAGCCTGTCGCATGGCCGAGGACGACGGAGTGCTCCGGATCTGGGACGATCCCAAAGATGGACGGTGGTCGTCCCCGCCGGCCTTCCGCTCCGGGGCCACCGGGCTCATCTCCACCGCCGCCGACTTGGTTCGGCTGGGTCAGATGTTTCTGCACCACGGAGAGGGATCTGACGGGCCGGTGCTCAGCCCCCGCTACGTGGCCGAGATGACCACCGACCAACTCTCCGACCACCAGCGCGAGGTGGCCCGCATCGACGGCCTCGGCACCACCCTCGGCTGGGGGCTCGGCACCGCGGTGCACCGCGAACAGGGAACCACGGCCTGGCCGCCAGCCGGCGCGTTCGGTTGGGACGGCGGCCTCGGCAGCCGATGGATCGTCGACCCCACCCGAGCCCTCTGTGCCGTTCTCCTCACCACCGACGGTCTCACCTCCCCCGACCTACCCGTGGTGATGGACGACTTCTACAAGGCCATCGCCACCGCCCTCTGACCGTCGCGGAAAGACGACCGCTGCCGCTGGCTGGTCAGCCGAATTGTCAGCGTTCTGGACGGAAGCCGAAGGCTGGGGCGCTGGCCGGCTTCATTCCCATCAGGGACGGGTGAGGGGGCGACCGAAGCGTGGACCATGTGGGTCGGCGACCGCGTCGGGATCGTCAGGTTGCCCGGTATCCAGGTAGCGACGTTGGAATCGATCGGCCCAGCCTTGGAGCTCTGGGGCGGCGGTTGGAACGGCATCGATGATCGCTTCGAAGCTCACAGATCGCAGTCGATCCTGGGCCTCGGGTCTGAGCTCAGCGGAGACCGCTGTCAAGGCGTTGGCGGCCCCAAGGTCATCGGCCAGCGCTACGACCACGACGCGGCCACGCCCCTTGCTACCGCCGACATCGAGCGCTCCGGCCAGGAGGAGATTGCGCCACAACTGGTTGGCCTTGGTGGTGTTGAGCCGCTCGGGCGCCCCTCCCGGGTCGTGGAACCACCCGCACGTCCGCGTAACTTCGCAGTACCGGGGCTTGGACTCCAGCACGGAGATCTTCTGGCTGAACGGTTCCGTGTACTTGGTCTCGATGCCGGCGAACGCTGGCCCATCGGTCCGCTCGTAGAACACGACCGCATCGAAGGCCGTGCGGTCCTTCAAATTCCCCTGCGCTTCGGTAGGGGCCCACTCACAGATGACGTCGGTGATCGACGTTGCGGCCGGGTCGAACAAGTGCTTGAAGAGAGCCAGAAATGGGGCTCGCCGGTCGACGGCACCGAGCGCTCCGAAGAGGTTGAAGCACAGCGGCATGCTCGAGAGCAGATTGTGCTGCAGCCGACCAGCTTCGAGGGACCCGTTCTCCCCGGGAACCTCTGTTGCAAGCGCAGTCGATCAGAGTTCAGCGCAATCAGGGGTCGATGATCTGGAGCTGCCCGGTCGGCAGCCCTTCGGCCACGGATTCGAAGACCATTGCGAGTAGCTGAGAGTCGCGCACGAGGACGCCTCGCGTAATCCCGTCGCCCAAGGCAAGGATCTGCTCCACGGCTCCGGTGGCGTCATCGATTCGCACCACTGATGCGACCGAGTCTGGAAAGTCGCCGTCGACGGTTTTGTTCACAGGAATCCAAAGCGGCGAGGGCATGGATCCGCCCATCGACTTCGATGGATCCTGTCGTACGACCATTCGCTGGATCGATGCACACCAGCCGATAACCGCCTCCCTCAGCCGGTCCGGTTCCAGCCCAGAGCGCCGAGCCTCCGAGAGCCAACGCAGTGGCTCCCGTGCCCAATGAGATCTCTCGGACCACCCGGTTCGACGCCGCATCGATCTCGACGACGCGGCCCGGTCCGTCGTGGATCTCCACGGCCACCCACACCCGATCTTCGTTGGCCACGACATCGAACGCGCTTCCCTCACCCAGGTCGATGGTGGCTGAGATGCTCTTGGTGGCCGGGTCGATCCGAGCCAATTTTGCCTGACCCTCGGGCGTTTCGTAATCGCTTTGCAGCGGTCTCGTCGTGAAGGCGGACCACACCGAGCCAGCACCCACGGCAATAGCCGGAGCCTGTTCGCCCATCACCGGGATCAGGGGCGAGACCTTGCCGTCTCGAACCTCAGTCACCCCGGAGGTCTCATCGATCGTCTGGAGCCAGATGGATCCGAATCCCGACGTGATCGCCCACGGGGTAGCCGTGCCGAGGTCCACCACCGTCGATCGCTCCGGAACGCTGGGCTCGATCTTCGCTTCGTCGGTCCCACCGCACGAGGTCGCGGCGACCAAAAGCGCCAGCACCCCTAAGCAACGCCACGTCTGCCTCATCCGCTCCCCCTGAAACAACGATGCCGATCGGTGAGACCGTACCAATGCACACCGGCGAGCCCGCCGCGGCCCCAACACGGCGCGCTACAGAGCGAGATGAGGCCTGAGTGCCTCATCGAGATCGGCGAGAAGAACCGCGTTGAGTTCGCCGATGCGTACACCGAGGCGGTCGACCACAACGAGCGGACCTGTTCAGCTTGCGCCTTGGAATCTCGCTCGAGTCCCGTGGCCGAGGCTGGTAGGTCCGCTCTGATTCGCGAACCGCAACGAACTCGACGCACCGGAACTCATCTCGGGATCCGCGACATCCATCGAGTTCCGTTGGAAGGTGTCGGCTAGGTGCTGTTGCTCGGTGGGGCGGGACATGGTCTGCTGTCGCAGTGCGTGCGCCGAAGGACGATCGGTTTCGACTCGAAGCTGTCGAGGTGGTGCGAAACGGACGACGAGTTCTAGGGCCGGTGACACTGTCGATCCCTAGCCGTGGGCCGGTGGTCGTGGCCGGGCCGTCGGGGGCCGGCAAGTCCTCGTTGCTGCGCCTGCTCAACCGACTCGACGCTCCGAGTGCCGGTTCTGTCACCTACATGGGCGAGGACCTGTCCGCAACGAATCCCATCGACCACCGCCGTCGGGTCGCGATGGTGTTCCAGCGCCCGGTGGTCCTGCCCGGCACCGTCGCCGACAACGTTCGGGAGGCCGACCCAGGACTCGACGACGCTCAGGTAGCCGCGACACTCGACCGCGTGGGCCTCGATCCGGGCCTAGCCGACCGCGATGCCCAGGATCTCTCGGGCGGTGAAGCCCAACGCATGTGCCTGGCCCGGTCGTTGGCGACCAAACCCGAGGTCGTCCTGTTCGACGAACCCACCAGCTCGCTCGATCCAGCCAACGCTCTGCGCATCGAGCGGCTGGCCGTCTCCCTCGAGGAACAGGGAATCACGTCGATCTGGGTGACCCACGACCTCGACCAACTGAAAAGACTGGCTGCGCACCTGGTGGTGGTCATCGACGGCAGGATCGCCCAATCAGGTCCCGTCGCCGAGGTACTGACGGACCCTTGCCCGGGCGTAGCCACATTTTTGGACGGTGGGGCGTGAACAGCGGCATCAGTGTGACCGGAGTGGTGGCCTCGTTGATCCTGGTCTTCATCGCCATAGCCATATCGCGTCGGGACCGTTTGGGCCTAGAGCGCTCGATCGCGTGGGCCGCCTTGCGGGCCGCTGTGCAGTTGAGCGTCGTGGGGTTGGGCCTTGCTCTGGTGCTATCGGACGACGCTCCGTTGGCCTGGTCGTGGTTATGGGTGGCGGGCATGGTCTTGGTCGGGGGCATCACCGTCGCCCGTCGAGTACCGACCATCGCGGGGCTGTTCACGCTGACGTGTGCGGCACTGTCTGTCGCGGTCGTCGTCAGCCTTAGCGTGGTCTTCGCTTTCGGGATCTTCCCGATGGAGCCTCGGACCATCGTTCCGGTCGCCGGGATGCTGCTCGGCAATGCCATCGGTTCCACGGTGCTCGCGGCCCGGCGGACCCTCGTCGAGCTCGACGAGCATCGCGATGAGATCGAGGTGCGGATGTCGCTCGGTCAGACCGGGGCGGCGGCGATGCGCCGGCACGTGAGCGAGGCCCTGCGCACCGCGGTGACCCCGCAGATCGAGCAGACCAAGATCGTCGGGCTCGTCGCCCTCCCCGGCACCATGACCGGCCTACTGCTCGCTGGTGTGGCCCCGAAGGATGCTGTGATGGTGCAGCTTGCCGTGATGTTCCTGATCCTCGGATCGGTGGCCATCACCAGCGTCATCGTCGGACGTGGGGTTGCCCGCAACATGATCAGCGGAGACCAGCGCCTCGTGCTCCCGCCTTCCGCCACCTGACCACCCACGCCCGCCGACATGCCGGGCGCGGTCACCCTGGCCGACGGTCTAGGAGGCGGTCAGCCTTGGTAGCGGTACACATTCGTGTCGCGGGGTTCGAAGCCGAGGCGGCGGTAGAGGCGGTTGGCCGCTTCCCGGCTGGGGCGGCTGGTGAGGTCGACCGAGCGGGCGCCGCGTTCGGCAGCCACGTCTATGGCGAAGCGGTTGAGCGCTTCGCCCACGCCCTGCCCTCGGGCTTCCCCGTCGACCACAACGTCTTCGATCCAGGCCCGCAGGCCAGTGGGGATGCGAAACAGCACCAGCGTCAGCGACCCGACCAAGGTCCCGTCATCACCTCGGGCCATCAACAGATAGGTGGCCGGCGACTCCACGATCTCGGCCAGCACGTCACGGCTCGGGGCCGGTGACGACCGCGACAGTTGAGGGGTCAACCGGACGAAAGCGTCGACCAGTTCGTCGGTGACCTCAGTTGCGATGGAGACGGTGACAGCCACGGTCCGCACAGTAGGTGGTGACCAGACTGCCGATCGGAACCGGCGAGACCACCTCCGGCGGGGAGGCCGCAGCCACCCCGTCATCCGCCGAGGTAGTCCCAGGCCACAGCGAGGGGAGACGCGAGAGACGACGGTCCTCGGTACCCTGATCCCGTGAGCTCGCTTCGATGGCAACACCGTCCGAAGCTGCGCCAGCCCACGCTGGTGGCGGCATTCGAAGGCTGGAACGATGCCGGCGATGCCGCCTCGTCGTCGGCGCGATGGCTGGCCGACCGCTTCGGAGCTGAAAAGATCGGTGTCATCAACTCAGAGGAGTACTTCGACTTCACCACCACTCGACCGTTGGTATCCACCGACGACGATGGCACTCGAACGCTCACCTGGCCCGACACCGAGATCTGGAGCGCATCAACGCCCGGAGCCGCAGACCTGGTCTTCCTCATCGGCCAGGAACCCCACATGCGGTGGCGCACCTACAGCAAGTCGGTCATCGAGGTGGCCGAGGCCTTGGGGGTATCGATGGTGCTCACCTTCGGAGCGTTGCTCACCGACCTACCCCACACCTACCCCACGATGGTCACCGGCACGGCCGACGACGAGGCACTGGTGGATCGTCTCGATCTCATCCGGTCCGACTACGAGGGCCCCACCGGCATCATCGGCGTACTGCACGATGCCTGCCGACGGGCGGAGATCTCGTCGGCGTCGCTGTGGGCCACCGTTCCCTCCTACGTGTCGGGGGCCCCGTCCCCCAAGGCCACCCTGGCCCTTGTGGAGCGGGCCCTCACCTTGTTGGGTCTGTCGCTGCCCACCACCGACCTGGAGATCGCCATGGCCGACTACGAACGCCAGATCGACCATCTGGTGTCGAGCGACGACGACACCGCCGCCTATGTGGCCAGCCTCGAAGATGCAGCCCGGGAGCGAGCCGCGTTTGTCGAAGAAGAAGACGATGGCGACCATGCCGACGACGACGGCATAGATCTGGCCGACACCGACCCCGAAGCCCTCGTCGAAGAGGTCGAACGCTTCCTTCGCGGCGACTGACCGTCAGGCCAAAGGGCTGGTCCGACCCGTCGATCTGATCGCGCCTCACCGGGGCGGCTCGAATCGACGGTCAGCCACGTGGGAGACTGCACGCATGGGAGTACGCCAAGACTGCCGCCATTACTCCACCCGCACCGTGCCCAGCGGCGAACAGGTGCAGCGGTGTCGAGTCGATGCCAACGAAAAGGCACCGTTCGCCTGCCCGGAGTTCTGCATCTTCTTCGAGCCGCGCTCGATCACCGATGCCGGTTGGCAGCGCTTCGAGGAACCGCCAAGCTGAATCGAGCACCGGCGACGGGCTCACGCCCGGGGCTGATGCCGCGCCCGGACCACGAAGGCTTTGGCCGCACCCCAAGCGATGCCCGCGTCGCCAAGGCTCGGGTCGAGGTCCTTGAACGACGCCGGCGTGAGGTCGTAGATGTCGTCGGGAAAGGCTTCTACAGCGAAGCCATCACGGACCACCGGCGGCACACCGGCAGCAGCCAGGACCTCCGTCGGGTACCGCACCGCGGGTCGCACGATGGCCAACGGGTTCTGCCGTTGCTGGTCCACGTCGTGGGACAGAAGATCTCGCACGGCAGGAGCAACCGCATCGGTGGCCACGACCCCGGCGGCTCGGGCCTGGCCGGCCAGCTCGACCGATAGACCGGGCTGCCACTGGTCGGCCACTCGTTTCACGCACTGCTCCACCCACGGTCCCATGGCCGCGGCAACACCTTCCGCCAGTTCAGCGGCATAGCCGGCAAGGGCCTGTTCGGGCGTGAGCTCGGAGTCCATCCCTAGGAACCTATCGACAGACAGCAGATACGGTTCCCGACCGTGCGTCGACATCGATTGGCTCTGTCCCCCATCGTTGCCGCCCCCACCTCGCTCACCCACGTCGAACTGATCTACGCGCGACTCAACAGCTACTCCCACCCGCAACGGTTCCGTTCCTGATGCCCATCTCACCCGACCTCACCGTCGTCATATCCACCCACAGCCGACCCGAGCAGGTCCGTGAAGCGATCGCCGCCATACGGGATCAGAACCATTCCGGCCCACTGGAGACCATCGTGGTGTGGGACAAGACCGAACCGGAGTGGGATCTGGCCATCGACGACCCTCACCGCCCGGTTCGGATCCTGGCCAACGACCGCACCCCCGGCCTGCCCGGTAGTCGCAACTGCGGTGCGGCAGCCGCCACCGCTCCTGTCCTCGGGTTCTGTGACGACGACGACCTGTGGCTGCCATCGAAGGCCCGCACCCAACTGGAACTACTGGAACGAAGCGGTGCCGACACCGTGTCGTGCGGCCTCGACGTGCTCATCGACGGCCGCATCATCCCCCGGCACGGCGTCGACGGTGTGCTGCGCTACGTCGACCTGCTGACCAATCGGCGCATGGAGGCCTACATGGGCACCGCCATGGTCCGCGCCGATGCCTTCTGGAACGAGATCGGTCCCCTCGACGAGGACATCCCCGGCGGCTACGCCGAGGACTACGAGTGGATGCTGCGGGCCACCCACCACCAACCCGTCCCCGTGCACGCCGCCCCTCTGTTGCAGATGCGATGGATCGTGAAGTCCCACTTCCGCGACCAGTGGCCCGACTGGGAGGCCGCGCTCACCCAGGTCCTGGCCGACAACCCCGACTTCGACCGTGTACCTGCGGGCCGGGCCCGAGTGGAAGGCCAGATCGCGGTGGCCATCGCCGCTCAGGGGCGTCGTCGCGAGGCTCTCAGCCACATCGCCCGCGCCCTGCGCTCGTCATGGCGTGAACCCCGTGCTGCAGTGGCCCTGGCCGTGGTGGCCGGGGTCCCGGCCGAGCGGATCACCGCGGCCCTCAACAAGCACGGGCGGGGGATCTGACGTTGGACGTAGCTGGTGTCGCCCGGGGCGGCACCGCCAACCTCATAGGCGCCGCTGTCTACGGGCTCTCCGGGTTCGTGCTGCTCATCGTGCTCAACCGGGGGATCGGGGTGGCCGACGCCGGAGTGGTCGTGGTGGCCATCGCCATCTTCAACATCCTGACCGTGGTGGCTGGTCTGGGAACGGCCACCGGCCTGGTCCGCACCATCGCCCGGCTGCGAGCCCTCGGCCGGGCCGAGCAGATCCCCCACATGCTGCGCATCGCCCTGACTCCCGTAGCCGGGCTAGGTGTGGCCGCTGCTGCTGCTCTCTGGTTCGCAGCCCCCTGGCTCGCCAACCTGTTCACCACCGATGACAACACCGCGGCTGTCACCGGGGTACTGCGAGCGATGGCCCCGTTCGTGCCCATAGCCACCCTCCACGCCACCATCGTTCAGGCCACACGCGGCTTCGACACGATGCTCCCCCAGGTCATGATCGAGAAGATCGGGCGCTCGGTAGCCATGCCGATCGCTGCCCTGCTGGCCACCGTGGCTGGCCTCGGACCCCGAGGTGTCGGCGTGGCCTGGGCCGCCACCAACGTCGTGGCCCTGGTGGCCTCGGCCCGATCACTGCGCACCAGGGTGCGGCAAGCGGTGGTGGCCGCCGAAGCACGAGCCGGCGGCGACGAACCCCACCCACCACCGGGACGGGCCGAAACCCGTGCCTTCTGGGCATTCACCGCTCCCCGGGCCGTAGCCCAGACCTCGAACGTGGCCGTCAACTGGCTCGACACGGTCATCGTTGGAGCCATCCTGTCCACTACCGCGGCCGGCATCTACGCGTCGGGGACCCGCTACCTCCAACCGGGGTTGTTCGCCTCCGATGCCCTGGTCCAGGTCACATCGCCCCGGTTGAGCGCCCTCTTGTCCACCGGGAAGACCGAAGAGGCCTCCATGCTGGTGAAGGTGGTGGCCGGATGGCAGACGGCGGTGATGTGGCCGATCTACCTACTGGTGGTCCTCTTTCCCACTCCCCTGCTTCAGGTGTTCGGCCCCGAGGTGGTGGCCGCCCGCGGGGCCCTCATCTGGTTGTCGCTGGCCATGCTCGTTGTTTCCCCACTCGGCCCCACCGGAGCGGTCATCCTCATGGCCGGCCGCAGCCTCCTGGCCATGGGCAACACACTCGTGGTCCTGGCCATCAACGTGATCGGCAACCTGCTGGTGGTGAGAACCCACGGAATCACCGGTGCCGGGGCCGTGTGGGCATTGAGCATCCTGGTCAACGAGGGGCTCACCGGCTGGCAGTCGAACCGGTCGCTGCGGGTACGCACCCTCGGCCGCCCAGCCTTTCTGGCCGTGGCCTTGGCCGCGGCCACCGTCGGTGTGGTCGGCGCCGGCGCCCGCTTGGTGCTCGGCGATGGGCTGGCCGGTTTGACGGTGGCCGGTAGCATCGGGGGCGTTCTGTACCTCATCGGCCTGCGTCGGTTCCGGTCTCCCCTCCACCTCGATACCTGGTGGTCCGGGGTCCAGCGTTCGCCACCTACCGCACCGCTCCGTTCGCGGGCGTCCGCACAGGAAGCTCCATGACCGACCTGGAATCCGGATTCCGTCTGGCCGACCTGCTCGACCTGCTGCGCCGACGCTCGGCCTTCGTGGTCGGGGCTGCCGTGCTCGGACTCATCGCCGGATTCATGGTGTTCGCGGGTTCTCCACCGAACTACAGCGCCACGGCAAGGGTCCAGGTCCGTCCACTGGCCACCGGAGCAGGCACGGTCACGTCACCCGATTCATCCACCGTCGACATCGGTACCGAGCGAGACCTCGTGCGTTCCGATGTCGTGGCCGACACCGTGAGGGCCGAGCTCGACCGCCCCGATGCCACCAACCGCGGCCTGTTCGGAACTCTGACGGTGAAGACCAACAAGGATTCGCTCGTTCTCGAGATGACCGTGCAGTCGTCGTCGGCCAGCGAAGCCCGAGACCTGGCCAATGCCATCGCCGACGGCTACCTGCAACAACGTCGACAAGAAGCGGTGGCCGCCACCGACCGGCTCGAGGCCCAATTGACCGATGCCCGGGTCCAGGTCGGCGAAGCGGTCGCGGCCGTCGATGCCGCCGGGTCGGCGTCAGAGCAGGTGAGCGCCGAGCGGGTCTTGCGTGGTGCCCAGGACCAGGAACGGGCCATCGAGGACCGGCTCAATGCTTACGGCGACCCGGAAACGGCCGGCGGCGACGTATCCAAGCGGGCCACCCTGCCCGATTCGGTCCTGTCGAAGATGGCCTTGGCCAAGGGTGTGGGGGTCTTCGGGCTTTTCATCATCGGCGGACTCGGCGTGGCATTGCTCTTCGACCGCCGCGACAGCCTCGGCGGTGGCCGACGTAAGGTCGCTCAACTTGCCCCCCAGGCCAACCTGAGGGTCATGCCGACCGCCAGCGGGCGCAAGGTCGGACCGGCCGAGGCCGATGCTGCCATCGATCGCCTCGCCGTGGAACTGGTCAACGCCGGCGGAACGGGCCGAGCATCCTCGGTCCTGTTGGTCGGCACCCGGGGCGAACCACCGGTGGCCCTGGCCGAGGAACTGGCCTCCAGCCTGACCTTCGCCGGGATCCCCGCGCTGTTCGTGCTGGCCGGTTCCGCCGAGCGAGACGTTCGCCATGCCCACGTGGTCACCTCGTTCAGCGACCTGATCACCGGACCCAGCGTGGCCGGTCCCGCCAGCCTGCCCGAGGTGGCCGGAACAGCGACCGGTACGGCAGCGCCCACCGTCACCTGGCTCCGTCCCCGAGGGTCCGCTGAGGCTTCGGGGCTCCTGCGTCGAGCGGTGGTAGAGGCCCTGGTTGCCCGGGCCGGTCGAGAGGGCTTCGAAGCCGTCGTGTTCGTGGCTGCCACCCCGACCCGCAACGCAGCAGCAGCAGCTCTCGGCCAATGGGTGGCCAAGACCGCGGTGATCGTGGAGAACGACGACGGTCCCGCGGTGGAGGCTGCCGTCTCGGCGCTCGTCGAAGCCGACGTGGCCATCACCGAGGTCGTCTGGACGTGACCGTTGGTGTGGCGGCCGACGTCCCCACCCGGACGTTGCGCCCCACCCGGGCCACCTGGCCGCTGTGGCTGATCACCGCCGGGATGCCAGTCAGCTACTTGGTGGGCCTACAGGGGCTGGCCTGGCCGTTGGTGGCCATGGTGCTAGTGGTTCGCCTGCTCATCCACCGCGGTACCCGCATTCCGTGGTCGATGATCCCCTTGGTGGCCTTCGTGTGCTGGGCGCCGCTCAGCTTCGCGGCGGCTCCGGCATCCGGTCTGCCCATCTTCACCTACCGATGGTTGCTGTTCGTCGGGTGCTTGGCCCTGGCGGTGTGGATCGTCAACATCGACCGACACACGCTGCCCACCCAGCAGATCGTCGATTGGATGGCTGCCCTGTGGATCGCCACGATCGCTTTCGGCTACCTGGCCCAGGTGCTCAGCAACGTGGACATGTCCTCGCCGCTCTCACTGCTGATGGGACCGCTGGGGAAGGTCGACTTCGTGGCCCGCATCTCCGACTGGAACCTGGCCGACGTCGACGAGTTCAGCTCCACGGTCTTCGCTCGACCGGCCGCCCCCTGGACCGCAGCCAACAGTTGGGGGGCAGCCGTCGGCATCCTCACCCCGTTCTTCGTGCAGTCGTGGCTGATCGACGTGGGCCGTCGTCGTCGCCGGATCGGGTTCGTTCTGTTGGCGGCCAGTTCGGTGCCGATCATCTTGTCGGCCAACCGGGGCCTGTGGATCGGGCTCGTGCTCGGCCTCGTCTACTTCACGGCCCGCAAGGCCCTGCGGGGGCGGTTCGGGGCCTTGGTCGTGCTCCTGGGGGCCATCGCCATGGTTGGCACGCTGCTGGTGGTGACACCGGCCGGCTCGCTGGTGCAGAACCGCATCAGCGGGTCAGACGATTCCGATACCTCACGCTCACAGCTCTACGAAGATGCATGGCAGGGAGCGCTGGATTCACCCCTGGTGGGCAACGGCGTGCCTCGGACCACCGACTACTACACGAACTCGCCGCCGGTGGGTACCCACGGTCTGCTCTGGTACCTGATGTTCATCCACGGCTTCGTGGGTCTGGCTCTGTTCCTCGGGTGGCTGGTGATCGAGGTCTTCAGATCAGGCCAGGTGACCACGCCGCTCGGCTGGTGGACCCACCTCAGCCTGGTCATCGGCCTGGTCGAGGTGCCCTATTACGGCCTGCTCCCTCACGTGATGTTGCTCGGTGTGGCCGTCGGCCTCTCCCACCGGGAACGCTCTTCGTCGAGCGAGGTCCCCGCACTCGGTACCTAGGCGACCGGTTCGACCGTCAGCGACCGTCAGCGACCGTCGAGGACCTCTTGGAGGATTGCCTTGAGCATCGTGGACGACGTTCGCTTCGTATAGGGCAGGTAGGCAACCTCGACCCCGACCTTGGCGAAGTCGGCTTCGAGCTTGTCGCCGTTGTCGGTGCCCTTCCAATCATCGCCCTTGATGATCACGTCGAAGCGCAGCCGCTCCCACATGGCCAGCTTGTGGGGCACGTCCTCCACCACCGCTTCGTCGACGAAGCGGACCGCCTCCACGATCTCGAGGCGCTCCTCCAACGGGATTACCGGGGCCATCCCCTTGGCCCGCTGGGCCATGCCGTCGGAGAGCACCCCGGCCACCAGGTGGTCGCAGAACTGAAGGGACTCCCGGAAGATGTTGAGGTGACCCACGTGGAACAGGTCGTAGATACCTGGCGCGTAGCCGATTCGGGATGAAACCATGGCGAGACCCTACGCTCCGTGCGGTGAACAATGAAACGACCACTGAGCGAGAGGGAGTTGCGCTGCGGCACGGCCACGCTCGGTCACGGCTCGGGGCCGCCCAGAAGTCGAGGGTGGGCGTGCCCGCCTACCTGCGTTACGTCAACCGCCCGACCGGCGGCTGGCTGGCATCGGCCAGCTATGCCTTGAACCTCACCCCCAACCACCTCACTGCCCTCAGCGCCGCCTTCTCCTTCGCGGCCATTGCGGTGCTGTGCCTGATTCACCCCAGCACCCTGATGGCCGCTGCCGTCACCCTGTCGTTGCTGGTCGGGTTCGCCTTCGACTCCGCCGACGGCCAACTATCCCGGGTGCGCGGTGACGGGCGGCCGTCGGGCGAATGGCTGGACCACGTGGTCGACGTGGCCAAGACAGCATCACTACACGGGGCCGTACTCGTATCGCTGTACCGATTCACCGACCTGGCCGGCAGCCCGTGGCTACTCGTGCCCCTGGGCTTCGGCATCGTGAACGTCACGTTCTTCTTCGGCATGATGCTCCGCGACCAACTCGGCGGTCGCCCGCCTAGAGACGCTGGGACGGCCTCGCTGACCCGGTCGCTGGCCCTGCTACCGATGGACTACGGGACCCTGTGCCTGATCTTCGCCACCCTGGCTTCCACCCAACTGTTCCTCGGGTTCTACACCGCTCTGTTCGTGTCCACCTGCCTGTTCACGATCCGGTCGTTCCGGCGCGCGTACCTCACCCTGCGTAACTGACCCCGACCGGTTGCCACGGAACGTGAGGTCCGCTAACTTGCTCACGCGACGTGACGGCCGCTGTCTTCCCACTACGAAAAGTATTGGTCGTTTTCTGGGAGGGTCACGTGAAGCAGGCACAGAATCGGCGTCGGACGGTGGCAGGACTGGTGGTACTGGGCCTACTCGGCCTCGTACCGATCACCGCCGCCCTCACCCGTACCGGGGCCGAGGCGGCAGCATCGGCCCCTGGAGACGGCTCCATGTCGGCCACCGCCGGAGCATCGTGCTGGGGCATCAAGCAGCAACACCCCGACAGCGCTGACGGCTCGTATTGGTTGCTCACCGCATCCATGGACCGCCCCGAGCAGTTCCACTGCGACATGACCAGCGATGGTGGCGGCTGGGTCCTTGTTGCCCGAGGCCGGGAAGGCTGGTCGTTCAACCCCGCCGGCCAACGGGCCGCCGCCGCGGTGCGTGACACCGTCGATGGCCCCGAAGCCTTCGCCCCAGCCGCACTCGGCACCGAGACCATCGACCAACTCCTGGACCACGCCAACCTGGCCGCGGCCCCCGACGGCATCCGACTCGAGCGTTCCCTCAATACCTCCGGTAGTACCCGTCAGGACTACCGCCTCTACCCCACCGCTCGCGGCTGGACGTGGAACCTGGCCGCGGGCCAACTCCTCGACCGAGTGGTGATCGACGGCTCCACCTTCAGGGGGAGCAACACCGCCGACACCAGCGCTGCCGTCGTCGGGCAAAAGGTCAACCAGTTGAGCGGGACCAACAACCAACGCCGACTCGTCACCACGGCCACCGCCGATCACAACAACGTGCAGGGCTTCAGCTTCGGCCGCTTGAACGGTGGTAGCAGTGCCGCCAACAACCACCTGTGGACCTACGCCGGCGAGCAAACCCCCATTCCCTTCACCCGAGTCTGGCTGCGCCCGCAGATCGCCAACGATGCCGCCGGCTTCACGGCCATCCCCACTGCCGGATTCCCCGCCGAGACCAAGCCCTTGGCGCTGAAGAACCGTTCCGAGGTCGCCCCGTGGGGTGTGGTCGGCGTCGACCACACCAACGAGACGATGGTGACGCCCTGGAACAACAACGTGAGCATCCTCAAGGTCTTTGGCGACCGGGTCTACCTGGGTGGCCGGTTCACCGGCGTGCAGCAGGGCCCCGGCTCCACCCCGATCCCCCAGCCGTCCCTGGCCGCGTTCGACCTCGAAGGCAACTGGATCAGCACCTTCCGCCCGACCTTCGACGGCCGTGTCTGGGACCTCACCATGACTGCCGACGGCAAACTCATCGTCGGTGGCGACTTTCTCAGCGTCGATGGCACCAGCGGAACCTCGGGCTTGGCCGCCCTCGATCCGGCCACCGGAGCCGTGATCCCCTCATGGAACGGCAGCGTCACCCGCAACGGCGACCGGCCCATCGTCCGTGGTCTCGACTCCGATGGCGACTATGTCTATGTCACCGGCCGCTTCAACCGGGCCACTGGCGGTACCGCCACCAACATCGGCGTGCCCAATACCGTCAGCCTCCGCATCAACGATGCCCAGCCGGGTCGGTGGCGCCCAGTGGTCCATGCCTCGGCGGCCCGTGTCCGAGCATCTGCCGACGGCTCCCGGGTCTACATGGGTGGGTTCTTCAATGGCGTCAACAACGACACCAACCACGGCTTCTATGCCATCACCAACCGCACCAACGGCAGCCCCGTGCCGGGGATCGGCGCCTACCAGCCCTCCACCGGGTCACGGCCCAACAACTGGTACCAGCAGGCTGTTGCTGAAGTCGACGACAGGATCCTGGTCGGCGGCGCCGAGCACACGCTCCAGATGTACGACCACGACCGCACCACCCTCCTGAACTCCCACATCACCAAGCAGGGCGGCGACTTCCAGGCCATCGAGGTCATCGACGGCGAGGTCTACGCCGCCTGCCACTGCATCAACTGGAACTACAGCGGCACCAACAACTGGAACGCCCCCTCGGGCTATCGCGCCGTCGACCCGAT
>JBDTBS010000041.1:0-7102 GCA_039924035.1 Aquihabitans sp.
ACCGATGGGACGTTGCTGCTCACGGCCCCGAACATGCTGGTCAAGGACCGCGTGGAAACGCGCTACCAACACCTCGTCGAATCGATCGTCACCGACATCAGTGGGATGACGATGACCATCGAGATCCAGGTGCAGCCCACCGCTCAGGAAGCCACGCTGTTCGACGATCACCTGGGTGACCTCGACCAGTGGGTACCCGAGACCATCGAAGATCGGGCCGATACCGTCGAGCGCGCCGAGAGCGGCGATCGGCCTCGCCCACGCAACCTCACCTTCGACGACTTCGTCATCGGCCCGTCGAACCGGTTTGCGCACGCGGCAGCCCTGGCCGTGGCCGAGACCCCCGGTCGTTCCTACAACCCGTTGTTCATCTACGGAGACGCGGGCCTCGGCAAGACCCACCTCCTGCAGGCCATCCGCCACTACGTGGAGGAGAACTACCCCAACTACGTGGTTCGCTACGTGACCAGCGAGACCTTCCTCAACGAGTTCATCGAGTCCATCCGGCTCCGGTCGTCCGCCGAGTTCAAACGGCGGTATCGGGAGGTCGATGTCCTCCTGGTCGACGACATCCAGTTCTTGGAGAACCGCAAGGAGACCCAAGAGGAGTTCTTCCACACCTTCAACGCGCTCCACGAAGGGCGCCGTCAGTTGGTGTTGTCGTCTGACCGGCCGCCCGATGCCATCTCCACGCTCGAGAATCGACTGCGCAGCCGGTTCAAGATGGGCCTGACCACCGACATCCAGCCACCGGACCTCGAAACCCGGCTGGCCATTCTCCGCAAGAAGGCCGTCTCGGAATCCGTCGAGATCCCCGACGAGGTCCTCGAGTTCATCGCCATCAACATCACCGACAACATTCGTGAGCTCGAAGGGGCACTCAACCGCGTGGTGGCCTTGGCCAACCTGGTGAAAGAACCACTCACCCTGCTGGAGGCCGAAAAGCACCTGCGGGACATCCTCGGCGACCGACGCCCACGGCCCATAACAGCCACGCTCATCCTGGAGACCACGGCTGAGATGTTCGACTTCACCATCGAAGATCTCAAGGGCCGCAGCCGACGGCGCCCCCTGGTCACTGCTCGACAGATCGCCATGTACGTGTTTCGCGAGCTGACCGACCTGTCGTACCCGGCCATCGGCCGAGAGTTCGGTGATCGAGACCACACCACGGTCATCCATGCCGTAGAGAAGATCAAGGTCCTGATGCGGGAACGTCGTCAGATCTACGATCAGGTCACCGAACTGGTCCAGCAGATCCGTAAAGGCGGGTGACTTCCATGCCATTCATATCTGTATGCGTGCCCGGGGTCACACAGGTTTTCCCCCGTTGTCCACAGGAGCCTGGGTATAACCTCGGCCCTCATCAGATATTGGATGTGGACGACACGGGGACACGGGTGCTTCACCGGTGGACAACCGGCCCTTCATCCACCGGGGATACACCGCACCGAGGTCATCCTGTGGGACGCTGTGGACATCTCGCCGACAACCTCATCGGTCCTGACCAGCCGCGATGACCGGTTGTCCCCAATCCACAGGCTCTACTACCACCACCCTGTTTTCATAAGCATCCTCTTCGGAGAAAGCGAGTACCGCTGTGAAGTTCCGTTGCGAGCGTGACACCCTTGTCGAAGCCCTCACTGCCGCAGGCCGTGCCGTGGCCAACCGTGGAGGCGCTCTACCCGTCCTCGCTGGTGTCCGTGCGGAGCTCATCGGCGATCGCCTCAAGCTCACTGGTTCAGACCTGGAGCTGACCATCGAGGTCGAGCTGTCGGTTGCCGGGGAGGTCGACGGCATTGCCGTGCTGCCTTCGAAGATCGCCACAGATCTCGTCCGCTCCCTGGGGGATCCCCGCGTAGAGGTATCGGTCGAGGGGGATCAAGCCAACATCACCGCTGGCCGCTTCGAGTCGTCGCTGCGGCTCCTGCCCGCCGACGAGTTCCCTCGCTTGGCCACCCCCACCGACGAGGCCGTCACCCTGGCCGCTGGCGACTTCGCCTCTGCATTGCAGCAGGTGGTTCCGGCCGCCAGCAGTGACGATGCCCGTCCAATCCTCACCGGTGTGCTTCTGGCGGCCGAAGAGGGCGGCCTCCGCCTGGTGGCCACCGATTCCTACCGACTGGCCGTGCGGGACCTGCCGGGAACCTCGGTGCTCAGTGAAGGACAGAGCGTTCTGGTGCCTTCACGGGCGCTCAAGGAACTGCAGCGTCTTCTCGGCTCGGCCGAAGAGATCACCCTGCGCCTGGGCGAACGTGAGGCCACCTTCGAGGTCGGCGAAACCCGACTCACCACCCGCCTCATCGAAGGCGACTTCCCCAACTACCGGGGTCTGATCCCAGCCAGTCACCCCAATCGGTTGACCGTTGGTCGTGAGGCACTTGTGGAAGCGGTACGCCGCGTGAAGTTGATGGCCCGGGAGCCCAACACTCCGGTTCGCATGGTCATGAGCTCTGAAGGGCTCGAGTTGGTGGCCATCACCCAAGACGTAGGTCAGGCTCACGAGCGGCTCGATGCCGAATACAGCGGCGAAGACCTCACCGTTGCCTTCAACCCCGACTACCTGCTCAGCGGGGTCGATGTCACCCCCGGAGACGAGATCACGCTCGATACCGTCGACGGTCAGAAGCCGGCAGTGGTCCGCTCGGCCGGGGCCACAGAGTTTCTCTACCTGCTGATGCCCGTCCGGGTGTCCTGACGGCTGGGGCCGGTGCACCTCCGGCGCCTCTGGCTGACCGACTTCCGGGGCTACCACGAGGCCGACGTCACCTTCGACCCCGGACTCACCGCGGTCGTCGGGCCCAACGGGCAGGGCAAGACGAACCTGCTGGAGGCCATTGCCTACTTGGCCACCCTCACATCGTTTCGCGGTGCGCCCAACGATGCCCTCATCCGACAGGGCGCAGAGCGGGCCATCGTCCGGGCCGAAGGTTCCCGGGAGGCACGTAGCCTCCTGTTGGAGGCCGAGATCGTGGCCAACGGCAGGAACAGGGCCCAGATCAACCGACAACCTCTGAAGCGGGCCCGTGACCTCTTGGGGGCCCTACGGGTCACGGTGTTCTCGCCCGACGACCTGACGCTGGTCAAGGGCAGCCCAGGGGAGCGGCGGACGTACCTCGACGACACACTGGTGGCATTGCACTCCCGCTTCGATCAGGCCCGGCTCGACATCGACCGCATCCTGCGTCAGCGGGGGGCCCTGCTCAAGCAATCAGGTGGCCGCCTCAGTCCGGAGGTGGAACTCACCCTCGATGTGTTCGACACCAAGTTCGCCGCCGCGGGGGAGTCACTGGCCCGGGCCCGTCACAAGCTGGTCGAAGAACTGGGGCCGGTCCTTTCTGAGGCTTACGGCAACGTGGCCCGAATCGATGCCGACATCAGTGTCACCTACGACCCACCGTGGATGAATCAGGGCCTGGCCGCCGCCCTCCTGGACACCCGCCGGGATGATCTACGGCGAGGTGTGACCACCGTGGGTCCTCATCGAGACGAGGTGGAGATCGTGCTCAACGGGCTTCCGGCCCGCACCCATGCCTCACAGGGTGAGCAGCGCTCGGTAGCCCTGGCCCTGCGGCTGGCCTCCCATGAGGTGGTTCGTCGTCGAACCGACACGCCGCCCGTTCTGCTGCTCGACGATGTGTTCTCCGAACTCGACGTGGACCGCAGTGCCGCGCTCCTCGCTTCGCTTCCCGAAGGACAGACCGTGCTGACCAGTGCCACCGAGCTCCCTGCAGGAGCCGAACCGGGGCTGCTGTTGCGCGTGCACGACGGCATGGTCCAATAGAGCCATGCCCTGGTCTCCTCTTCCCACCTCTGGCGGTCGACCCCCGGCGCCCATCGCCGGGGCGCTCGAAGCGGTGGTTGCTTCGCTTGGGGGGCCGAGCGTCCAGGCCATCGTTGCTGTGCACCAGCGGTGGGACGACATCGTGGGGGCCGAGGTGGCCCTCCACGCCGAACCGCTCGGGATCGACGACAGCCGCCTCAGAGTGCAGGTCGATGGGCCGGCCTGGGCCAGCCATCTGCGTTGGGCCGAGCCCGAGATCTTGGTTCGTCTGGCTGAGGTTGTCGGTGCTGGCCAGGTGACCTCGCTGGTGGTGTCGGTCGGTCGTCGCTGACCCATTTCGACATCGGGTGCCAGGTGGCCGGTCGGCAGCCCAAGAGCTGGCCCGGAAGCCTTGTCAGGCACCATTTTGGCCCCGAATCTTTCGGCCCCAGAATGAGCTGGAAGTGCCCTCCGGCGTGGTAGTATTTGAGTCATCGTGATGCGCCCCGTCGAGCCGCCCCCAACCTGGTCGGTAGCGGATTCCCGGGCAGTCGCACACCGTTGACCGCAAACCTCTGAAAGGTCGCGCGTGGCCGCAGCCAAGTCCTCATATTCCGCCAGTTCCATGACCATCCTCGAGGGGCTGGCCCACGTCCGGAAGCGGCCGGGCATGTACATCGGTGGAACCGGTATCTCTGGTCTCCACCACCTGGTGTGGGAGGTGGTGGACAACTCCGTCGACGAGGCCATGGCTGGCCACTGCGACCGGATCGACATCACCCTGCTACCCGATGGTGCCTGTCGGGTGTCAGACAACGGGCGTGGCATCCCCACCGACGTGCACCCTGAGTTCAAGATGACCGGCGTGGAGATCGCTCTCACCAAGCTCGGTGGCGGCGGCAAGTTCGGCGGCGAGGGCTACAAGGTCTCCGGTGGTCTCCACGGCGTGGGCGTGTCGGTGGTCAATGCCTTGTCCGAGAAGCTCGTGGTCGAAGTGGACCGAGACGGCAAACGTCACCACATCGAGTTCGCCAACGGTGGCGCCCAAAGCACCAAGCTCGAGGTCGTGGGCGACTCGCCTCGTGGCCGCACCGGTACCACGGTCACCTTCTGGCCCGATACCTCGATCTTCGAATCCACCGAGTTCGTGGCCCGCACCATGCTCGACCGGTTTCAGATGATGGCCTTTCTCAACAAGGCCCTGGAGATCCGCTTCAAAGACGAGCGAGAGGGCCACAGCAACGAACCCGTCGTCTACAAGTACGCCTGCGGCATCATCGACTTCGTCAAGCACGTCAATGCCACCAAGTCTCCGCTCTTCAGCCGGGTGGGTTACTTCGAACAGGTGGAAGAAGACCACGAGGTGGAGTTGGCGTTCCAGTGGAACTAGGGCTACCAGACCGACGGACTCCACAGCTTCGCCAACGGCATTGCCACCATCGAGGGCGGTACCCACGAAGAGGGTTTCCGGGCCGCGCTCACCACGGTTGTCAA
The DNA here is from genome assembly GCA_039924035.1 of Aquihabitans sp. Classification (GTDB taxonomy): domain Bacteria; phylum Actinomycetota; class Acidimicrobiia; order Acidimicrobiales; family Iamiaceae; genus Aquihabitans. The sequence goes on from JBDTBS010000041.1 coordinate 5,258, forward strand.
CAAGTACGCCCGGGCCAAGGGTCATCTCAAGGAGAAGGACGCCAACCTGGCCGGCGAAGACGTGCGTGAGGGTCTCACCGGGATCATCTCGGTGCGGTTGCGAGAGCCCCAGTTCGAAGGCCAGACGAAGGCCAAGTTGGGTAACCCTGAGATCAAGTCGATGGTCCAGCGGGCCACCAACGACAAGATGGCTTCCTGGCTCGAGGAGCATCCCGCCGAGGCCAACAAGATCGTCAAGAAGGGCATCAACGCCCAGCGGGCCCGGGCCGCGGCTCGCACCGCCCGTGATGCCACCCGCCGCAAGTCGGCTCTCGACGGAGCCGGCATGCCCGACAAGTTGCGCGACTGCTCCAGTCGCAACCGTTCCGAGTGTGAGCTGTTCATCGTGGAGGGTGACTCGGCCGGCGGCTCGGCCACCAGCGCCCGCGATCCTCGGGTCCAGGCCATCCTGCCCATCCGGGGCAAGATCCTCAACGTCGAACGAGCTCGTCTCGACCGGATGTTGAAGAACCTCGAGATCCAGGCGTTGATCGCGGCCATCGGGGCCGGGTTCTCCGAGGAGTTCGAGGTGGACAAGGCTCGCTACGACCGGGTGATCCTGCTGTGCGACGCCGACGTAGACGGCAGTCACATTCGGACCCTCCTGCTCACCTTCTTCTTCCGTCACATGAAGGATCTGGTGGAGCAGAAGCACGTGTACATCGCTCAGCCCCCGCTGTACTCCACGGTGGTGGGCAAGGAGAAGATCTACCTGAAGGACGATGCTGCCAAGGACGAATTCCTGGCCGCCAACCCGAACCACCGCAAGGAGTTCGCTCGCCTGAAGGGCCTCGGCGAGATGGACTGGCAGGAGCTCAAGTCCACCACCATGGACGTCAACACCCGGACGCTCCTGCAGGTGACCGTCGACCAGGCGGCGGCCGCCGACACCACGATCTCCACGCTGATGGGCGAAGACGTGGAAGCTCGCAAGAAGTTCATCCAGACCAACGCCAAAGACGCCCGCTTCATCGACATCTGAACTGACGAGAGACCATGGCAGACGACATCACCCCACCCACCGACGACGACGACGACGGCCTCGATCCCACGATCACCGCCTACGGTCGAATCGAGCCGATCGAGATCGAAGAGGAGATGGAACGTTCGTTCCTCGACTACTCGATGTCGGTCATCGTGTCTCGGGCCCTGCCCGACGTGCGCGACGGCCTCAAGCCGGTACACCGACGGATCCTCTGGGGCATGCACGACGTTGGGGCCCGCCCCGACCGCACGTTCATGAAGTGCGCCCGGGTCACCGGCGAGGTCATGGGCAAGTACCACCCCCACGGCGATAGCGCGATCTACGACGCTCTTGTGCGGTTGGCCCAGCCCCACTCCCTGCTTCACCCGCTGGTATCAGGCCACGGCAACTTCGGTTCGCCTGACGACGGGGCCGCCGCCGCCCGCTACACCGAGTGCCGGTTGGCGCCTCTGGCCATGTCCATGCTGGCCGACATCGACGAAGACACCGTCGACTTCGCCGACAACTACTCCGGTGAGTTCTCCGAGCCGTTGGTGCTGCCCAGCCGCTACCCGAACCTGCTGGTCAACGGCAACCAGGGCATCGCGGTGGGCATGGCCACCAACATCCCGCCCCACAACCTGGGCGAGGTCATCGACGCCACCAACTACCTGATCGACCACCCCGAGGCCGACGTCGAAGAGTTGCTGGCCCAGAACCTGATCCACGGCCCCGACTTCCCGACCGGCTGCCTCGTCATGGGGCGGGCCGGGATCATGGATGCGTACCGCACCGGCCGGGGCTCGATCCGCATGCGGGCGGTGACCGACATCGAGGAGAGC
>JBDTBS010000042.1:0-8622 GCA_039924035.1 Aquihabitans sp.
TCCTGCTGCTCCCGCCTCCCCGGCCAGGATCGCGGTGGCCACGCCATCGCGTCGGAGACGCCGCCCGAGCGACCTGGCCTCGTCCACCGATGGACACAACACGAGTGTCCGTCCCCCGGCCACTCCCGAGGGCTGAGCCACCGCGGCTCGAAGGAGCGGGTAGCGGTCGACGCCGGGCGCCAGGCGCAGCACGGCTCGATCGAGATCCAGAGCAACTCGCTGGTACTCGGGCACGTTCGGGGCTGGGGGCGCGTCCGGCGACGGAGCGGGAAGGGCTGGCACGGTCGCTGTTGGCGAGGCGGTGCGTAGGAGATGGGGGCGCCGACCCGCCCACCGCCACGCGGCCCAAGCCGAGAGTTCGAGAAGGTCGACCGTCGGACCTCGTCCGCTCACCTTGGTGACCGACGACAGCACCACTCCAGGGATCGGCTCGACGTCGATCGCCGTCACCCACCCGCCGATCTGGCGCCCGGCCAGGCGAATGCGAACCACATCGCCCACCTGCACGTCGGTGCCCTCGGGGACCAGGTAGTCGAACTCCTTGTCGATGCCCACCACATCGGGCATCACCCGCACGACGCGCCCCTCGGGCGCGGCGGGACGAGATCGCTTCGTACCGCTGGCCCGAGCGGCGCGTCGCTTCGTCGACTTGCCGTCGTCGGGCTCGTCGAGGTTCAGACCCAACGTGGGTTGGTGGTCGCCGGTCACTGGGTCACCGTAGGCGCGCCGCAGGCCACCCGGTCACGGTCCGGACGTGAAGATGGGGTGAGCCGAGCTCACCCCATCGTCACCAGATCGCTGGTCGCCCGAAGGCGTCAGATCAGAGTCCGAGCGCCGAAGCTACGTCCTTGGCCTTGTCGGTGGCCTCCCAGGTGAAGTCTGGGTCGGGGCGACCGAAGTGCCCGTAGGCCGCGGTCTTCTGGTAGATCGGTCGACGCAGGTCGAGGTCACGCACGATGGCCCCGGGGCGCAGGTCGAACACGTCCCTGACCGCAGCAGCGATCTTGACCTCGTCGACCTTGGCCGTGCCGAAGGTATCGACCAGCAGCGAGACGGGGTGGGCGACGCCAATGGCGTAGGCCACCTGGACCTCGGCCCGGTCTGCGGCACCGGCAGCCACCAGGTTCTTGGCCACCCAACGGCCGGCATAGGCCGCAGAGCGGTCGACCTTGGACGGGTCCTTGCCCGAGAAGGCGCCGCCACCGTGGCGGGCCATGCCCCCGTAGGTGTCGACGATGATCTTGCGACCGGTGAGCCCCACGTCGGCGTGGGGGCCACCGAGCTCGAACTTGCCGGTCGGGTTGACCAGCACCTCGAAGTCGTCGTCGGCGAACTTGGCCGGCAGCGACGGGCGAATGACGTGCTCGATCAGGTCGGGCTTGATGGTGGTCTCGGCATCGATGCCGGGCTGGTGCTGGGTGGAGATGAGCACCGTCTTCAACCGGACGGGGATGTTGTCCTCGTAGTCGAAGGTGACCTGGGTCTTCCCGTCGGGGCGAAGGTAGGGCAGGATCCCGGCCTTGCGCACCTCGGACAGACGGGCCGACAGCTTGTGGGCCAACCAGATCGGCAGCGGCATGAGATCTTCGGTCTCGTTGCAGGCGTAGCCGAACATCATGCCCTGGTCGCCAGCGCCTTGGCTGTTGAGCTCGTCCTCGCCAGCGCTACCGGTCCGGGTTTCGAAAGCGGTGTCGACACCTTGGGCGATGTCGGGGCTCTGGGGGTCGATGGAGGTGATGACGCCGCAGGTGTTGCCGTCGAATCCGGTGGTGCCGTTGTCGAAGCCGATCCCGTTGACGGTCTCGCGGACGATCTTGGGGAACTCGACGTAGGCAGAGGTGGTGATCTCACCGGCCACCACCACCAGACCGGTGGTGATGAGCGTCTCGCAAGCCACCCGGGCCATGGGGTCTTGGGCCAAGATGGCATCCAAGATGGCATCGGAGATCTGGTCGGCCATCTTGTCGGGATGGCCTTCCGTCACCGACTCTGAGGTGAAGGTCCAACGGGTCACAAGCGAACTCCTTCGTTCACAAAAGCTTCTTGAATAAAGCGATCAGCGTTTGATTATTTTGGCGGGGAGGACTGTAGGCGGTGCGAAACGACGGCATCGATGACTGCATCAGCCACCTCCGCCTTGTCCCGCAACGGCACATCGATGCGTTCCGTGGCTCCGAAGATAACCACCGCGTTGGTGTCATGTTCGAATCCGACGTCGGGCGCTGAGACATCGTTGGCCACCAGCAGGTCGGCGCCCTTGGCCGTCAACTTGGCCCGGGCATTGCTTTCGAGGTCCTGGGTCTCGGCCGCGAAGCCCACGAGGGTCTGACCCGGACGCTTCTGGGCACCGAGGGTGGCCAAGATGTCGATGGTGGGAACCAGCCGGATGTCGGGGGTTCCGTCGGCCTTCTTGATCTTGTCGACAGCAACAGCCACAGGCTTGAAGTCGGCCACCGCGGCGGCCATCACCACCACGTCGGACGTATCGGCCACCGACATGACGGCATCGTGCATCTCATCGGCGGTCTCCACGGCTACGACGGTGACATCGGCGGGGGCACCAGACGGGGCCGTGGTGATCAGCGTGACGTCGGCTCCACGCCGGCGGGCCGCTCGGGCCAGGGCATGGCCCTGCTTGCCCGAGGAGCGATTGCCGATGAAGCGGACGGGGTCGATGGGTTCACGGGTACCACCAGCGGTGACCAGAAAGGACAGGCCGGTCAGGTCTGGTTCGGTGAGGATCGCTTCGGCGGCAGCCACGATCCGAGCCGGATCGGCCAGCCGCCCGTGACCCATGTCCCCGCCGGCCAGGCGGCCCGATTCGGGTTCGAGGATGTGGACACCCCGCCGGCGGAGAGTGTCGAGGTTGTCCTGCACAGCCGGGTGTTCCCACATCTCGGTGTGCATGGCTGGACAGACGAGCACTGGCGCCCGGGTGGCGATCAGCGTTGCTGTGAGCAGGTCGGAAGAGCGACCGCTGGCGTAGTCGGCCAGGAGGCGGGCCGTGGCCGGACAGACCACGATCAGATCGGCGTCCTGACCCAGTCGGGTGTGGGGAATGGGGGAGGTCTCGTCCCACAGCGAGGTCTGGACCGGCTCTGACGCCAGCGCAGAAAGGGTGGTTGCTCCGATGAATCGGGCTGCGCCCGCGGTCATCACCGGAGATACGTGGGCCCCGGCGTCGACCAAGCGACGACAGACCTCTACCGCTTTGTATGCCGCGATGCCACCGGTCACCCCGACGACGATGCGCGATCCTGCCAGCATGGGCGAGGGGATCGAACCGGGCGGGTCTAGGCGCCGGCTTCGGCGGATGCTGCGTCGGCGGCAGCCTGCTCTTCGGCGGCCTGGGCCTCCGGGTCGATCTCGACAGCCTCGATCTTGTCGGCGGCGATCTCCTCGAACGCAATGGACAGTGGCTTGCGGGCCACCGAGGTGACCTGCGGTGGGATCAATTGGCCGAGACCGTCGGTCAACTGACCGAAGTAGGCGTTGATCTCTCGGGCCCGCTTGGCGCCGAGGGTCACCAGGCGGAACTTCGAACCGGCCCGGTCCAAAAGGCCTTCCACGGCCGGGTTCATCATGGTGTCGTGCTGCCAGGTCATGGTTGGAGTGCCGATCCTCGAGGTTGCGCAGGGAACATCCGATGCTACCAACTGGACCATCCCACCAGCGATCTCGGCCGGACGAAACCCCTACTCGTGGTCGCCGACGGCCGTAAGAGGGACGGGAGACGTCACAATGGGTGCTTCCCCTGCGGCCCCGCCGCTCACCTACAAGGACGTTTCATGTTCCGTTCCTCGAAGATGGCCCACACGCTGGCCGTCGGACTACTCGCCGTCGGTCTCGTGGGCGGGGCTGCTTGTTCGTCAGATGGTTCCGACGATGCCGGTAGCAACAGGGATACGACCACCATGGTGGCCAGCGACGAGACGACGGTGCCCGAGGCCGACGTTCCCGCGCCCACCGGGGCCACCGATGACCCGCAGGACTACATCGACGAGCTCACCGCCGCAGTCAGCAGCGACGGGATAGCCACCCCCGACCAGGGGCAGTGCATTGGCAGGTCCTGGGTCGAGACCATCGGCTTCGATGCCATCGTCGCCGCTGATGTCTCACCCGTCGCGTTCGGAACGCTGGATACCGAGAGCTACCTCGAGCTCGGACTGAGCAACGAGCAAGCCGGAGAGATCTATGGAGCCTTCGAGGGGTGTGGGTTGGACTTCCCCGGCATCTTCCGCGAACTTTCGACCTCACCTGATCTCAGCGATGAACAACAGGCCTGCGTCAACGATGCGTTGAACGACGAAGCGGTGCAAGGGGCCTTCATCAAGGGCCTGGTCGAGGTGGACGGCGACCAAGAACTTCAGACCGTCTTCGCCGAGGCCGAGGCCTGCATGGCCTGATGAGTTGGTGGTGCGGTGGTGTGGTTCCTGGCCGACCAGGACCGCACCACCCCCACGGTCAGGCTTTGGCCTTGACCTGTTCCACGATGTGCGCCGCCACCGACTCCGCGTTGGTGGTGGTGGAGTCGACCACCAGGTCGTAGACCGAGAGGTCGCGGAGGTCGATGTCGTAGTACGCCTGGTAGCGGGCCCGCTCCGAGGCTTCACGACAACGGTTGGTGGCCATGGCCTCCTCCGCATCGTGAGCATCTCGGCCGCCGACCCGACGGGCTCGTTCGATCTCGTCGCAGTCGACCCAGATCTTGAGGCCGACCGCCCCGGCCCGAGCCGCCAACCAGCCGGCCAGGCGCGATTCGATCAACACGTCGCCGCTCAGGGCCCGCTGTGACAGCCGCTCGTCGAGCGCCCGGTCGATGGTGTCGTCGCGTTCGGCCAAGAGCGCGAAGTCGGCGAGCGACATCCCCCGCTCTTGGGCCATGGCTCGAAAGACCGTGCCACCGTCGAGATGCTCGAGATCGAACGCGGACGCGACGATCCGAGCTGCGGTGCTGGTCCCCGAGCCCGGTAGGCCCGAGATGGTGATCAGCACGCTTCAGGCAAAGGCGGCGAGCAGCGACTCACGCTGCTGCACGCCGAGACCACGGACCCGACGGGTCTCGGCGATGCCGATCTCCTCCATGGTGCGACGGGCTTTGACCTTGCCAACGCCGGGAAGCGATTCCAGGACGGCCAAGACCTTGGTCTTGCCGACCAGGTCGTCGGACTGTCCCTGGGCCAAGACCTCGGCCAGGGTGATGGAACCGAGCTTGAGTCGTTCCTTCAACTCGGCGCGTGCCCTGCGGGCCGCGCCAGCCTTCTCGAGGGCTGCTGCTCGCTGTTCGGGTGTCAGAACCGGGGGCTGTGCCATGAACCAACCCTACCCCCGCATGACGAGTTCGTTCATGGCATCTCGTCGTTCGTGGTCCAAGCGACCCTGCCGGGTTCAGAGGTCGAGGCTCTCCACCAGAGCAGCTGCGGCCACCACGGGGTCGTCGGCGGCGGTGACGGCCCGACCGATCACCAACAGATCGGCACCCGCAGCGAAGGCTTCCTGGGGTGTCGCTGCCCGAGTCTGATCGTGGGTGGGCGAGCCTGCAGGGCGGATGCCAGGGGTGACGATGGTCAGGTCGGGTCCGAGCCGTCGGGCCTCGGCCACGTCGGAGACGGCGCACACCAGACCGCCGCAACCGGCTTCTAGAGCCATGCCCACCCGCTTGGGCAGGATGTGGGATGGCGCTCCCCCATCGCTGGTGAGAACCGTGACCGCGAGGGCAGTGGGAACCGGAAGTTCGGCCAACTCGGCCCCTTCGGTCAGGCCCTCCACTCCGGCTCGGAGCATGTCGACCCCACCGAAGGCATGCATGGTCACGTAGGTGGCCCCGAGCGAGCCGAGCACTCGGCTGGCCCGACCCACCGTGGTGGGGATGTCGTGCAGCTTGAGATCGGCGAACACCTCGTAGCCCATCTCGGCCATGGTCTCGATGGCATCAGGACCAGCAGCGCTGAACAGCTCCAAGCCCACCTTGGCCACACCGAACCACGGGCGCAGCGTCTGGGCCAGGCGGCGGGCCACCTCGAGGTCGTCGACATCGAGGACCAGGGCCAGCCTCCGACGAATGTCACCGTCGGCAGGGATCAAGGGGTTGCTCTCAGCTGGTTCCATGGATCGCTCCGCTCAGTTGGGCGAGATCGGTGATGTCGTGGCGTCGGCACCAGTCGACCAGGTCGTGGGCAATGCGACCGGGGGCCCGAGGGTCGGCGAAGGTGGCCGTGCCCACCTGAACGGCTGATGCACCGGCCACGATCAGTTCGGCAGCAGTGGTGGCATCGACGACCCCGCCCACACCCACGATGGGCACGTCGGGCCGGGCCGCGGCCACATCGTGCACAGCCCGCACGGCGATCGGATGTATGGCCGGACCCGATAGGCCACCGCCACCGTTGCCGAGTTGATAGGTACGGGTGACCGGGTCGATGGCCATGCCCATCACCGTGTTGATCAAGGTGACGGCTTCGGCACCGCCGGCCATGGCCGCATCCACGATGGCCACCAGTTCTCCGGTGTTGGGGCTGAGCTTGGCCCACCGAGGCCGGCCGCAGCCGACGGTGACGGCCATGGCCTCCTCGGTGGCTTCGGCCGAGTGGGCGAACATGCCCGAGCGGTCTTCGACGTTGGGACAGCTGAGGTTGACCTCGACGGCGACGACCCCGGCAGGGGCATCGGCCAGCAGCTCGGACGCTCGGCGGTAGTCGTCGATGCTGCGCCCCCAGATCGATGCGATCACGGTGGCCCCGGTGGCCAGCAACGGAGGCAGTTCCTCGGCTATCCAGGCGGTGATCCCCGGGCCTTGCAGGCCGACGGCATTGAGCATGCCGGCGGTGGCCTGATGCACCCGAGGTGCGGGATTGCCGGGCCACGGGTCGGCCGACACCGACTTGGTGACGACGGCCCCGAGCTTGGCCAGGTCCAGGTAGGGGGCCAGTTCGGCACCATGACCGGCGGTGCCCGATGCGGTGAGCACCGGGTTGTGGAAGGTCAGGCTTCCGACGGTGGTCGGTAGCGACGGGATGTCGGTGAGCCGTCCGACGCCCAGGCGCATCAGGAGTGGAACTCCTGAAGGGCCTTCACCTGAAGGTCGTGGGTGGACCAGTCGGCCATGCCCTCGGCGGCGGCGAGGGCCGCGGCCGCGGTGGTGAGCAGCGGAATGTTGGCCACCCCGGCGGCGGCCCGGATGTAGCCACCGTCGGCCCGGGGACCCCGACCCCTGGGGCTGTTCACCACCATTTGGACATCTCCTGCAGCAATCAGGTCCACGACCGTCTCACCTCCGGATTCGTCACCCAGCTTGGCCACCCGGCGTACCACCGGCACCCCCGCTGCCTCCAAGGCTGCTGCGGTGCCGTCGGTGGCCACCAGGTCGAACCCGAGGTCCACGAACTGCTGAGCGGCCCGCACGCCTGCGGGCTTGTCGCGGTCGGCCAGCGAGAAGAAGATCTGCCCAGACTCGGGCAACCGGTCGCCTGCCGCGATCTGGCTCTTGGCGAAGGCCAGACCGAAGGAGCGGTCTATGCCCATGACCTCACCGGTGGAACGCATCTCTGGTCCGAGGACCCGATCGGCGTCGGGGAAGCGGTTGAAGGGCAGCACTGCCTCCTTGACGGCGACATGGTTCTTGGTGTCGGGGTCGATGAGCAGTCCTTCGGCCCGCAACTCGACGAGCGTTGCCCCAACCATGACCCGGCTGGCCACCTTCACCAGCGGTACCCCGGTGGCCTTGGCCACGAACGGAACGGTCCGGCTGGCCCGCGGGTTGGCCTCGATGACGAACACCTGGTCTCCACGTACAGCGAACTGCACGTTGATCAGACCGACCACTCCGAGCGCGTCGGCGATGCGACGCGTGTAGTCCTCGATGACGCCGATGGTCTCGACCGACAGCGAATAGGGCGGGATGGCACAGGCCGAGTCACCGGAGTGAACTCCGGCCTCTTCGATGTGTTCCATGACCCCACCGATGACGAGGTCGCCGGTGTGGTCTCGTATGGCGTCGACGTCGACCTCGGTGGCGTCCTCCAGGAAGCGGTCGACCAACACCGGACGGCTGGCCGACAGGCCACCCTCCTTGCCGAGCGAACCGAAGCCGACGAGCTCGCCCATGGCCCGTTCGAGTTGGGCGTCGTCGTAGACGATCTCCATGGCCCGGCCGCCGAGCACATACGACGGGCGTACTAGTACCGGATAGCCGATGCCGTCGGCGATGACCTGCGCCCCGGCGTAGTCGATGGCAGTGCCGCCAGCCGGCTGGGGAATGCCGAGCTTGGTGCACAACACGTTCCACCCCTCACGGTCTTCGGCGAGGTCGATGGATGCTGGCGGGGTACCCAGCACCAGCTCTGACGGGATCAGCCCGGAGAGCTTGAGCGGGGTCTGGCCCCCGAGCGACACGATGACACCGGTGATGCCACCGGTGCCGGCGGCCTGTTCGGCGTCGATGACGTTCATCACGTCTTCGTAGGTGATGGGCTCGAAGTAGAGGCGGTCCGAGGTGTCGTAGTCGGTGGACACCGTCTCGGGGTTGCAGTTGACCATGATGGTTTCGTAGCTGGCATCTCGCAGAGCGAAGCTGGCGTGGACGCAGCAGTAGTCGAACTCGATGCCCTGGCCGATGCGGTTCGG
>JBDTBS010000043.1:0-23123 GCA_039924035.1 Aquihabitans sp.
CCCCGTCACAGCCATCACCTCGGCCATCTCGGTGTTGGCCGCGGTGGCGCTCGGGCGCCGAGATGTGCTCATGGGCATCGAACGGTCGGCCGACGAGCCCACGGTGGTCACCGCCGAGGGAGTGCCCGTCAATCACCAGTTCTCGAAGTCCTATGAAGCCGAGTTGTTGATGCGGGCGGTGTTCGAACCGGCAGGGGTCCGCTACCTGTCGCTGCTGCGTCCGCTCACCGAACTGGCCATCGGCGCCGGGGTGGCGGGCCGGGGCCTGGCTCCCGACATCGTGTCCTGCAACCGGGTGTTCACCGTGTGGAACGAGTCGTCGTCGAGTCGCGAGCAGCGACCCTGCGGCGAGTGCGCCAAGTGTCTGTTCACCGCGCTGATGCTGGCGCCGTCGTTGACTCCTGCCGAGGTGGAGCAACAGTACGGCCGAGCGCTGCTCGACGAGCCGGCCCACATAGAAGGCGTGCGGGAACTGTGGTCCACCGAGAAGCCGTTCGACTGCGTGGGCGAACGACTGGAATCTGCGGCGGCCGTCGACCTGCTGGCCCACACCGACGGTTGGCGCGACCAGGCCGTGGTGCGAGCCTTGGCCGACGAGGCCGCCGCGCTCCTGACCGAAGCCAACACTTCGCCTGACGACTTCCTCCAGCCCGGCCCACTGGAGCTACTGCCCGAGGAGTACCGTCCGGCGGTGGCTTCCCTGGTCGACCAGACGGCAAGTGTGCCGGGACGTCGCGATGCAACTGCATGACCTGACCGACCAGAAGGTCGTCCTCCTCGGTATGGGAGCCGACGTATCGGCTGCTCTTCCGGCCATCGTGGGTGCCGGACCCGCTTCGGTGGTGGTGGTCGATGCCAACCCGTCAGCGGTTCCGGCTGGGTTGGAAGCGGTCACCCTGGAGGCGGCATCGGCTGATGCCGACGTCTTCGTCCGGTCGCCGGGCTTCCCCCGCTACCAGGCTCCGCTGACCGCCGCTCTCGAGCGGGGGGCGCGCATGACGACCCCGCTCGACCTGTGGATGGGCACCCACGGGGCCGACCGCACCGTGGTGGCCATCACCGGTACCAAGGGCAAGTCGACGGTCACCGACCTCCTCGGTGAGTTGGTCACCCGGTCGGGGCTATCGGTGGGCGTGGCCGGCAACCTCGGGGTCCCCGTGTTCTCCGACGGTTGGAACCACGAGGCCGAGATCATCGTGCTCGAGGTATCGAGCTATCAGGCTGCCGATCTGCACCACGTACCCGACATGGCCATCGTGAGCTACCTGGCCGAAGACCACCTGTCGTGGCATGGCAGCGTCGAGCGCTACGTGGCCGACAAACTCCGCGTGGTCAGCAACGAAGCGGGTACCGCAAGCCGGGTGCTGATACCTGCCGTCGGGGGACGGGCCGCCGAGGTCCTGGCCGAGATGGGTGTCGTCGCCGAGGTGATCTTCCCGCCGGCAGCCGACAAGCTGGTCCCCGTCCACCGGCTGCAGAACGCGGCCCTGGCCGCGGCGGCGCTCACCTATCTGAACGGGCCTGAACTGGTCGACGTGGAGATCGTTGCTGCTGCCCGCCGAGGGTTGCCGGGACGGCTCGATGCCTGCGCCGGTCCTGACGGAGTGCTGTGCCTCGACGATGCCTTGGCCTCGAACCCGTCGGCCACTGCTGCCGCCCTGTCCTGGTTGCGGGCCATGGACCGCCCCACTGTTGTGCTCCTCGGGGGAACAGACCGGGGCGTCGACTCGTCGCCGTTGGCCGATGAGGTGGCCTGTTGGGATGAGGGTCGACTGCGGGCCGTCGTGCTACCCGACAACGGTCGAGAGCTGGCCGATGCCGTTGGAATCACGGTCGTGGCCGAGGCCGACGACGTGGCCGACGCGGTCCGCCATGCCCTGGCCGAGACCCGCCATCCCGATGCTCCAGAAGGCCAGCCGGCCGTGCTGTTCTCGCCGGCGGCTGCCACCCCCAAGCGGATCGGCAACTGGGAAACGCGTGCTGCTCAGTTCCGGGAAGCCGTAGCTGCTGACCGCGGCTGAATCGGTCGACTGACACCGACGAACCAGCCAACCAACCCGCTCGCCATCAGGGATCGAGCGAGGCAAGCACCAGCTCGTCGTATGCGGCTGCGGTCGCCATCGTCACCGGGCCGGTGACCAGCGGTGCGCCGTCGAGCATTCCCACCGGGTGCACGCCCCGTGTGGCCGAGGTCAGAAAGACTTCGGATGCCCGAGCCAGTTCGGCGAACGTGAGGTCGTCGCGCTCGACTGCTTCGACGGCCTCACACACCAACTCGCGAGTCACGCCGCGAAGACACCCGGTGGCCAGCGACGGCGTGCACAGCACCCCGTCGACCACCAAGAACACGTTGGCCGCGGTGCCCTCACACAGCCGCCCGACAGTGTTCGATCGAATGGCCTCGTCGGCCCCTAGGCGGTGGGCCTCGGCCAGGACCAGCACCCCGTCGATACGGGACGTGACCTTCACCCCGGCCGTGGGACTGCGTTCGTTGATCGGACGGTCGGTAGTGACGGCAACGGCCGACGTCGGCCATTCGTCGGCCACTGCGACGGTGGCCACCAGTGCTCCGCCGCCGGTCACGGTGAGCCGCAGGCGGAGGAAGGTGTCGTGAGGTAGCGGCCCGCCGACTTCGGCCACGGTGGCCCGCACTGCCGTAGAAGCGGCTTCCCGCAATGCCTCATCGTCCCAGGGCACTTCGATGCCGACGGTGGCCGCGCCCCGCCGCAGCCGCTGGAGGTGGCGGGTCATGGCGAAAGGCACGCCGTCGTGCACCCGGGTGGTTTCGAACACGCCGATGCCGTGTAGGAGTCCGGGATCGGTCACGGCCACCACAGCCGCGGGACCGTGCCGGACCTGCCCGTCGATCCAGGCCACGGTGGTCATCGGTTGCCATCTGGCGGGAGGGGAGCGGTGGTCTGGTTGGCAGCCACCCGGAGGAGCCGCCGAGCCTTCAGCTCGGTCTCCTCCCATTCGCCGGCCGGGTCGGAATCCCAGGTGATGCCTCCGCCGGTACCGAAGCGGATCTCTTCTTCGGCGAACCAGAACGTACGGATGGCCACGTTGAGCGCCCCCCGGCCATTGTCGGCATCCACCCAACCCACGGCCCCGCAGTAGATCTCCCGAGGCGCCGTTTCCAGCCCGGCGATGTGCTGAAGAGCAGCGACCTTTGGGGCACCGGTAACCGAGCCCGGCTGGAAGGTGGCGTGGATGGTCTCAGCCCAGCCGAGGCCGGGCCGCAGGCGGCCCTCCACGGTGGACACCAGGTGGGCCAGGCCCGGGTGTTCTTCCACGGCCAGCAACGACGGCACCTGGACCGACCCCCACTCGCACACCCGGCCGAGGTCGTTGCGGACCAGGTCGACGATCATCACGTTCTCGGCCCGGTCCTTCACCAGGAAGTCGTCGGCGGTGGCCGCAGTGCCCTTGATCGGCGAGCTCCACACCCGGTCACCGTCGCGTTCGAGGAATCGTTCGGGCGACGCCGAGGCCACGTGCACACCGTGGGATGGCACCCGCACCACCGCGGAGAACGGCGCGGGATTGCCTTCGGCCAGGGCCGCGCCCAGCGCGGCCACGTCGGCCCCGTCGGGGAGGGGAGCGGACAGCACTCGGGTGAGGTTCACCTGGTACACGTCGCCGCGGCCGATGGCTGCCCGGATGGCATCGACACCCGAGCAGTACGCATCCCGGTCGAGCGACGACCGCCAAGAAGTGGGGTCGACTCCGACCCACGGCCGCCCCCGCCACGGTCGGGCCGGCTGCACCGATGCGAACCGTGCACACACGGGGGCACCGTCGACCGGAAGCACCACCGCCCAGAATCCTCGGCTGTCGAGGGCGGTGAGGTCGGCGGTGACGTCTTGGAGGTCGGTCAGCAACCGGTCTCCCACCACGGCCAGTGGTGGTACGTCGATAGGGCCGGCCATGAACGCAGCGTAGGAGGTCACCGTTCACGAGGGAGCCAGCCGATGGGCCGGTGTCGACGTAGGTAACCGTGAACCCACCACCGTTCTGCGGCAATAGTCTCAGCGCTCATGGACTTCGACCTGCCCGACGAGACCGAGCAATTCCGCAAGGTCGTGCGCGACTTCGCCGAGACGGCCATCGCCCCCCACGCCGAGGCCTGGGACCGCGATCACCACTTCCCGACCGACGTGGTCCTGGAGATGGGTGAGCTCGGACTCTTCGGTCTGCCGTTCCCCGAGCAGTACGGCGGCTCCGGGTCCGACTTCATCACCCTGTGCGTGGCCATCGAGGAGATCGCCCGGATAGACCAGTCGTTGGCCATCACCCTGGAGGCCGGCGTGGGCCTGGGAGCCAACCCGATCTTCCAGTTCGGCACCGAGGAGCAACGTCAGCAGTGGTTGCCCGACATGTGCGCCGGGCGGGCCCTGGGCGGCTTCGGTCTCACCGAACCCGAAGCGGGCAGTGATGCCGGCGGCACTCGCACCCGGGCCGTGCTCGACGAGGCCACCGGCGAGTTCGTGGTCAACGGCGAGAAGGCGTTCATCACCAACTCCGGCACCGACATCACCAGCCTGGTCACCATCACCGCCCGCACCGACGAGCCCGGCAGCACCGGCAAGCCCGAGATCAGTGCGGTGATCGTTCCATCCGGAACGCCCGGCTTCGAGGTGCAGCCCGCCTATCGCAAGATGGGCTGGCACGCTTCAGACACCCACGGCCTGACCTACACCGACTGTCGTGTGCCCGAGGCCAACCTTCTCGGCGAACGGGGACGGGGCTTCGCCAACTTCCTGGCCATCCTCGACGACGGCCGGGTGGCCATCGCCGCCCTTGCCGTCGGGGTCATCCAGGCCTGCTTGGAGCAGAGCGTGGAGTACGCCAACAACCGCAATGCCTTCGGCAAACCGATCGGTTCCTACCAGGCCGTGGCCTTCAAGTGCGCCGACCTCGCCGTCATGGCCGACACCGCCCGCGCCCTCACCTACCGGGCCGCGTGGCTGAAGGACAATGGCCGCCCGTTCAAGAAGGACGCGGCCATAGCCAAGCTCTACGCCACCGAGGCCGCGGTCACCGCCACCCGTGAAGCCACCCAGATCTTCGGTGGCTACGGCTTCATCGACGAGACCCCGGTGGCCCGCCACTACCGCGATGCCAAGATCCTCGAGATCGGTGAGGGCACCTCCGAGATCCAGCGCATGGTCATCGCTCGAGAACTCGGCCTGCCCGTGTGAGCTGGCAGGGGGATGAGAACGATCATGTGACCGAGGCCGAGGCGGTGTTCGACCTGACGGCCGACCTCTACGTGGGTTTTGTGGGTACCGAGGTGAGCGAGGCGACCGAAGGCCCGATCGACCGGTCTCTACTCCTTGCGTTCGTCGAAATGGTCCGGGCCCGGCCTTATGGGCTGGTGGCTGATGTCGGTTGCGGTCCGGGGCGAGTGGCATCGCTCCTCGCCAAGCACGACATCAGCGTGATCGGTCTGGATGTCTCCGAGGGTCTGCTCGCTCATGCTCGTGCCGCGCATCCCGCTCTGCCCTTCGAGAATGGCCAGCTCGACGATCTCCCGCTCGATGACGGTTCGCTCGTGGGTGCGGTGTGTTGGTACTCGATCATTCACACCCCTCCGTCGGCGCTAGATGTTGTGTTCGGCGAACTGGCCAGGGTGCTCGAGCCGGGAGGACTTCTCCTACTGGCGTTTCAAGAGGGTGACGGGGAGGCGGTACGTCGACTCGATGCCCAGGGTTCCGGGCTACCGCTCAGCAGCTACCGACACTCGGTTGACGACGTGGCCGATCGGCTGTGCTCGGCCTCGTTCAACGTGCATGCAACCACGCGACGCGACCCCGAGCTCGACCACGAGACGACGCCCCAAGCATTCGTGTTCGCCCACCGCGCCTGAACCAATGCGCAGGTAGTGGCATCGCCCTGCCTGGGTGCGGCGCGGTAGCGCTGGTATCGTCCGCCGCCATGGCATCTCGCTCAGGCGGCGGTCGTCTGCGCCGAACTTGGCCGCAACGGCTGCTCATCTCCTTCAACGTCATGGCCATCGTGGCGTCGCTGTCCACCGCGGGCCTGGTGGCCTACGGCAAGAAGACGCTGACGGACGTGCCCCGGGTGGACCTGCGGGCCGGCAGCATCACCCCGGTGGCCGAGCTACCGCCCGGCGAGCCCGAGAACTTCTTGGTGTTGGGCAACGATTCCGCCGATGGCCTGCCCGATGATGCCCCGGAACGGGTGGGCCGCGATGCCCAGGAAGGCACACTCCGTCCCGACGTGATCATGGTGGTGCGGATCGATCCGAAGGGCGGAGAGGCGCGGATCCTGTCGATCCCCAGAGACCTGTGGGTCGACGTGCCCGGTCGCGGTTCCGAGCGCATCAACACCACGGTGGGTTACGGGGAAGACGGTGGCCCCAGCCTGCTGATCGAGACCCTCAAGACGAACTTCGACATCGACATCAACCACTACGTCCAGGTCAACTTCGCCTCCTTCAAGAGCGTCATCGATCAGATCGGGGGCGTGAAGCTCTACCTCTCCCACCCGCTTCGAGATGGCCACGCCAACCTGTGGCAACCCAACACCGGATGCCAACTGCTCGATTCAGGCCAGGCGCTGGCCTACGCCCGGGCCCGCCGCCTTCAGTGGCAGAACGCTGACGGCAAGTGGGTCTACGACGGCACCAGCGACCACGGCCGCATCAGCCGTCAGCAGCAACTCATCAAGCGGGCGCTCGAACAGGCCATCAACAAAGGGGCCCGCAACCCGGCCACCCTGAACCGGTTGCTCACCAATACCGCCAACTTTCCCCCCTTGGACAAGTACACCACGCCACAAGATCTCTTGAATCTGGGCCAGGCCTTCCGCGACTTCGAACCCGAGGACCTCGGTACCTACTCGCTACCAGTGGTCGACGTGAAGCGCGGCGGTGCTTGGGTCCTCGAGCTGATCGAAGACGAGGCCGAGCCAATCTTCGACCAGTTCCGGGGGACCGGGGCCGCCGGAGTGGCAGCCGACATCGATCCCTCCAACGTCACCGTCAGGGTCCTCAACGGCACCGGTGGCCTCAACGAGGGGGCCATCACCACTGATGCCATCGCCGATGTCGGGTTCCAGGTGGCCTCGCCCGGTGACGCTTCCGAGCAGGTCGCCCGCACCGAGGTGCGGTTCCCCGCCGGACAGGACAACGCTGCCGCGCTGGTGGCCCGCTACCTCGACGGCAACCCGATCCTGGTGATGGACGATGCCGTGGGTGAGGTCACGGTGGTGACCGGCCCCGACCTGAAGGGCGTGCTCGCCGTGCCGCTGCCCGCCACCGACCTCGACACCGCCACCACCACGACCAGTTCGACGACGACCTCGACCACGGTTGTGGGGGCAGATGGGGAAGTCACCGATACCACGATGACCACCACGGCCCCGTCGAAGGTCGAGTCATCGCCGGTGAAGGGCTACGTGCCCGGCGAGGTCCCCGAGGGCATCGACTGCTGACCCTGGCCTGGGGATTGGTCATGGGTGGGGTTGGCCGACAGTACGATGGCTCGGGCCGCCGCCCGCTTCGGGCGCTGTCTGGTGGATTGCGGTCGCGCACGGCGGCCGACCGAGATCACGAGGAAGTGGTACGCGGACATGAGCACGACCAGGGATAGAACTGTGGGAAGCAAAGTTGCCATCATCGGAACGGGCTACGTAGGCCTCACGACTGGGGCCTGCCTGGCCCACCTCGGACACACCGTGGTGTGTGCCGACATCGTGCCCGAGAAGGTCGAAGCCCTCAACCGTGGCGAGATACCGATCCTCGAAGACGGACTGCAGGACCTGGTGGTCGAAGGGCTGCGGTCCAAGCAACTGAGCTTCGTGCTCGGAGCCGAGAACGCCGTCACCGATGCCGAGTTCGTATACCTGTGTGTTCCCACCCCTCAAGGCGGTGACGGGTCCGCTGACCTGTCCTACATCCAGGAAGCGGCGGCACAGATCGCCCCCCACCTGTGCCCTGAGGCCATCGTCATCAACAAGTCGACGGTGCCCGTCGGGTCCACCCGAGTGGTGGAGAAGGCGCTCGGACGAAGCGATGTGGCCGTGGTGTCCAACCCCGAGTTCCTCCGCGAAGGTTCGGCCGTCCACGACTTCCTGCACCCTGACCGCGTGGTCATCGGAGCCGAAGACCAGGGGGCAGCCATCCGTGTCGCCGGGCTGTATCTCGGGCTGGCCGCTCCACTCCAGGTCACCAACCCGGCTTCCGCAGAGACCATCAAGTACGCGTCCAACGCTTTCCTGGCCACCAAGATCAGCTTCGTCAATGCCATCGCCGCGGTCTGCGAGGCGGTCGGCGCCGATGTCAACGACGTGGTGCTCGGCATGGGCTACGACAAGCGGATTGGCGAAGCCTTCCTGCGCCCCGGCCCCGGTTGGGGTGGCAGCTGCTTCCCCAAGGACTCCCACGCCCTGGTGAAGATCGCCGAAGATGCCGGCTACGACTTCGGACTGCTCAAGGGCGTCATCGACGTCAACGAAGACCAGTTCCAGCGGGTGGCCGACAAGATCGAAACCGCCGTTGGCGGGTCGGTCGACGGCAAGGTCGTGGCCGTGTGGGGCCTCACCTTCAAAGCCCGCACCGACGACATGCGTGACTCCCCGTCGCTGAACATCATCGGACGATTGCTCGAACGGGGGGCCATCATCCAGGCCTACGACCCGTCCGGTCCTTCTGCTGACGATCCCCGTCTGGACGGCGTCGCCGTCCACGACGACCCCTACGCGGCGGTGGCCAATGCCGAGGTGCTGGCCGTCCTCACCGAATGGGACGAGTTCAAGTGGCTCGACTTCGACAAGGTGGCCGAAACCATGGCCGCTCGTCGGGTCGTCGACGGCCGCAACCTGCTCGACCGCGCCGGACTGCTCCGTCGAGAGTTCGACTACCAAGGGATCGGCCGCAGCTGATGGGCCGCATCGTCGTCACCGGCGGCGCCGGCTTCCTTGGCTCCCATCTCTGTGATCGCCTGCTCGACCGGGGCGACGAGGTCATCTGCCTCGACAACCTGATCACCGGATCACGTTCCAACATCGAGCACCTCTTCGGTCGCCCTGGTTTCACCTATGTGAACCACGACGTGAGCTCCTACATCTGGGTACCCGGTCCCGTGGATGCGGTGATGCACTTCGCCAGCCCGGCCTCGCCGATCGACTTCGAGCGCATCCCGATCCAGATTCTGAAGGTGGGTAGCCTCGGCACCCACAATGCCCTCGGGTTGGCCAAGGCCAAGGAGGCCAAGTTCTTCCTGGCCTCCACCAGCGAGGTCTACGGCGACCCGCAGGTTCACCCGCAACCAGAGACCTACTGGGGCCACGTCAACCCGATCGGTCCCCGCGGGGTCTACGACGAGGCCAAGCGCTTCGCCGAAGCCATGACCATGGCCTACCACCGCGCCCACGGGCTCGACGTGCGCATCGTGCGAATCTTCAACACCTACGGTCCTCGAATCCGCCCCGACGACGGTCGGGCCGTCTCGAACTTCATCGTGCAGGCCTTGAAGGGCGAGCCGCTGACCATCCACGGCGACGGCAGCCAGACCCGGAGCTTCTGCTACGTGGAAGACGAGGTTCGGGGCTTCTTGGCCCTGCTCGACTCCGACGTGCACGGACCGGTCAACATCGGCAACCCGGTCGAGTTCACCATCCGTGAGCTGGCCGAAACCGTCATCTCTGTCACCGGTTCATCGTCGGAGATCATCACGCTGCCGCTCCCCGTGGACGACCCCATGCAGCGGCAACCCGACATCACCCGGGCCACCGAGCTGCTCGGTTGGAAGCCGGAGGTCGAGCTGGTGGAGGGCATCGAGCGCACAGCCGTGTACCTGCGCGAAGTCCTGACGGCCTCCGGTCAGATCTGACGGCCCGGGCCGGTGGGCCCGATCAGTTGATGCGGGCTTCGGCCTCGACCCGGTTGGCGCGGTACCACTCGACGGTTGCCTCTAGGCCTTCGGCGAACGACGTGGAGGCCTGGAACCCGAACCGTTCCCGAGCCCGGGTGTTGTCGACCCGGCGCCGGGGCTGGCCGTCGGGCTTGGAAGGATCCCACCGGATCTCACCCTCGAACCCGGTAGCGGCAGCGATCTCCACCACCAGGTCCCGGATGGGCATCTCGTGGTCGGTGCCCAAGTTGACGGGGTCGCCGTCGTCGTAGCGTTCGGCGGCCAGCACGATGCCCTCGGCGGCATCATCGACGTAGAGGAACTCTCGGCTGGCTGATCCGGTGCCCCACAACTCGATGTGGTCGTTACCGGCCTCCACTGCTTCAACGCACTTCTTGATGAGCGCGGGGATCACGTGGCTGACCGCCGGATTGAACTTGTCGCCCGGACCGTAGAGGTTGGTGGGGATGAGGTAGATCACGTCCTGCCCGTACTGCTCACGAGCTGTCTGGGCATGCACCAGCTGAGCCAGCTTGGCGATCCCGTAGGGGGCGTTGGTCTCTTCGGGGTAGCCGGCCCACAGGGATTCCTCGTGGAACGGGACCGGCGGCTCCTTCGGGTATGAGCACACCGTGCCCACCAGGACCGTCTTGGCCACGTCGTGTTGGCGGGCTTCCTCCACCACGTACGTGCCCATGAGCAGGTTGTCGAGGTATAGCTCGGCGGGGTGAATCTGGTTGTAGCCGATACCGCCCACCTTGGCGGCCAGGTGGATGACCAGGTCGGGCCGGGTCGTGGCGAAGAGGTCGGCGGTGGCGACGCGGTCTCGCAGGTCGGTCTCTTCGCTGCGAGGCACGATGATCGAGGATGCCCCGGCGGCTTCCAGTCGATGCACCACGGCCCGGCCGAGGAAGCCGCTGCCTCCAGTGACCAGCACTCGACGGTCGGCCCAGAAGTCGGTCATGGGGTCGCATCGTACTGACCTGGCGACCATCTGGCGCGTGACGGAGGGGCAGCGTGCTGGCAACACCCGTCCCAGCGGCCAGAATCGGGGTCGTGGAACGCAGGCGCCGAGTGGCGGTGACCGTCGAGCAGTGCTGGCATCGGGTGCCTGGAGGAACGGCCACGTCCACGTTGGCACTGGTGGATGCGTTGGCTCGCCGAGACGACGTGGAGATCATCGGGGTGGCCGCCCGGCACCGTGCCGCCCCACCCGAGCGTTTCGTGCCGTCGATTCCGGTTGGTCAACTGCCCGTGCCCCGACGGTTGATGTACGAGACCTGGCATGCCTTGGCCTGGCCACGCGTGGAGCGGGCCACCGGTGCGATCGACGTGGTCCACGGCACTGCAGTGGCGGTGCCGCCCACCAGCGCGCCGCTGGTGATGACCATCCACGACCTGGCCTTTCTGGCCGACCCCACCCACGCCACCAAGCACGGCAACCGGTTCTTCCGGCGGGGTACCGACCTGGCCCGAGCCCGGGCGGCACGGGTGATCGTGCCGTCGGAGGCCACCGCGGCCGAGTGTGTCGACGCTGGGTTCGACCCCACCATTCTGCGAGTGGTGCCGTGGGGGGTGACCCCGCAGCCGGTGGCCGATCCCGACGTGGACGAGGTGCGGCGCCGTCACGGGCTCGACCGGCCCTACGTGCTGTTCGTCGGCACGGTGGAGCCCCGCAAGAACCTGGCCGCGGTGGTTGCGGCCATGGCCGAACTCGACGGGCGAGGCATAGATCTTGCCGTGGTCGGACCGGACGGCTGGAACGAGGACCTGCAGGCCCGCTTGTCACCCCTCGGTTCCACGTCGGTGCGGGTCCAGCGGCTTGGCTTCGTTCCGCAGGCCGATCTGGCTCCGCTCTACGCCGGCTGCGTGGCCTTCTGCTACCCGAGCCTGCGGGAGGGCTTCGGACTTCCGGTGCTCGATGCCATGGCTCACGGTGCTCCGGTGGTCACCTCGGCTGGTACTGCCACTGCCGAGGTGGCCGGCGACGCCGCACTGCTGGTGGACCCGATCGACCACAAGGCGGTTGGGGCCGCTCTGCTCCGATTGGTCGACGAACCCGGCCTGGCCGAACGCCTGCGGGCCGCTGGACAGGAACGAGCTCGGCTCTTCACGTGGGACCGTACGGCCGAGCTGACGGCCGCGGTGTACGCGGAGGTGGCACCCTGAACGACATGGTCACTCCCTTGGCTGCCGATGCCGCACCCGTCGACGCCTCCGAACCCACCCGACAGTTCCGGGTGGGCGTAAACCTGTTGTGGCTCGTGCCCGGAGTGGTCGGTGGTAGCGAGGAGTACACCACCCGGTTGCTGCGGGCTCTGGCCCAGATCGACCACGACGACCTCCACCTCACGCTGTTCGCTCTGGCTCCGTTTGCCGAAGCCCACCCCGACCTGGTGGCTCGGTATCCCACGGTGCTCACCAGGCTCGATGGCCGTAGCAAAGCCGAACGAGTGGCCGTCGAGTCCACGTGGTTGCCCTACGAGGCCACCCGTCGCAACATCGATCTGCTCCACCACGCCGGAGGCGTGATCCCCCCGGGTCCGGCGGTCGGTCGGATTCCCGCCGTGCTCACCATCCACGACCTCCAACCGTTGGCCATGCCCGAAAACTTCTCAGCGGTTAAGCGCCGCTGGCTGACGATGATGCTGCCCCGGTCGGCCCGACGGGCACGCATGGTGATGACCCCCAGCGATCCGACCGCCAGGTCGGTGGTGGAACTTCTCGGCATCCCCGCTCAGCGAGTGCACACGGTCCCTCACGGTGTGGAACCGACGCCGCCGGTACCGGCCGAGCAGACCGCTGACGTGCGCGACCGCTACCACCTCGGGGGTCCGGTGATCCTGTACCCAGCCATCACCTATCCCCACAAGGACCACCTCACGCTGATCCGCGCCTTCGCCCAAGTGGCTCGGTCCCGTCCTGAAGCCACGCTCGTGCTGTGCGGAGGGGTCGGCCCGGCCGAGGCCGAGGTGGCAGGGGCCATCCGTGCCTCCGGCGTGGGCGGTCAGGTCCGGCGCACCGGGCGGGTGCCGTGGTCGGACCTCGATGCCCTGTATTCCCTGGCCGACGTGGTCGCCGTCCCCAGCCGTTTCGAAGGTTTCGGTGCCCCAGCGCTGGAGGCCATGTCCAACGGTCGTCCCCTCGTTGCCGCCGATGCCACGGCCCTGCCTTGGGTTGTCGGCGACGGTGGTCTGCTGGTGACGCCCGGCGATGTGGAGGCCTGGGCCTCGACCATTGGTGGCCTGCTCGACGATCCGGCGGAGGCGGCCCGACTGGCCGAACGCGGTCGGGCCCGCGCCGCCGATTTCACCTGGGCCCGTTCTGGTGCTGCTCTGGCCGAGGGTTACCGCTTGGCGGCCAGCGCCGACGAGGATGACAACGCATGAACATCCTGGTCCTGTGCCCGCACTTCGCCCCCGACGTCGCCCCAACCGGCGAGGTGATGACACAGATCGCTGACGGCCTCGTGGCCCGTGGCCACCGACTCCACATCGTCACGTCGCTGCCGTGGTACCAGCACCATGCCATCGAACCGGGCTGGAGCGGCCGGGCTGTCCGCCACACCGACACCGAGTGGGGCCGCATCACCCGCGTGCACCCGTTCCCGACCGACAAGAGCAACATCCCGGCCCGAGCCCTGGCCTTCGCCGGCTTCACCGCTCTGTCGGGTGCAGCAGCGTTGGTCAGCCGGGCCCGCCCCGACGTGGTGTTGGCCATGTCGCCGCCCTTGACGCTCGGTGCCGCCGGATGGGCCGCGGCCAAGGCCCATCGGGTGCCGTTCGTGTTCAACATCCAAGACGTGTTCCCCGACGTGGCTGTCGAGGTCGGGGCCATCTCCAACCCGCAGGTGATAGCGGCGGCGTCGTGGCTCGAACGGGAGACGTACCTGAAGGCCGATGCGGTCACCGTGCTCTCCGAAGACCTGCGCGACAACGTTGCTGCCAAGATCACCGGACGCCGGGGCGCAGCCGGGAGCCCCGACAAGGTCCGAGTGATCCCCAACTTCATCGACACCGACTGGATCACACCGGCGCCCAAGGAAAATGCCTACCGGCGTGAGTACGGACTCGAAGGCAAGACGGTGGTCATGTACGCCGGCAATGTCGGCTACTCCCAGTCGCTCGAGTTGGTTCTGGCCGCGGCCACCCACCTGGTCCACGATCCCGACGTTGTGTTCGTGATCAACGGTGGGGGAGCGGCCAAAGTCGACCTCGAGGCACAGGCTGCCGGACTCCCCAACGTGCGCTTCGTCGACATGCAGCCAAAGGAGCGCCTCCCAGAGGTGGCTGCTGCCGCTGACCTACACGTGGTGCCACTGCGCACGGGCCTGGCCCGCTCCAGCGTGCCATCCAAGCTCTACACGATCCTCGCTGCCGGACGCCCGGTGGTGGCTTCGGTGGACCTGGGTACAGAAGTGGCCCGTACCGTCGATGAGGCTGGGGCTGGCATTGCCGTGCCCCCCGATGACCCCGAGGCGTTCAGCAAGGCCGTGGAGCGTCTGGTGACGGCCCCAGCGGAGGCCGCGGCCATGGGGCTGGCCGGCCGACGGTTCGTGGAACGTTGGGCATCACCGGCCGCGGTGGCCGAGGCCTATGACGACCTGTTCACCGAACTGGTGGCCGACTCTTAGGCCCCCGCCGGGGCCGAGTATCGTTGCCGCCTATGCCTTCGTCTGATTCCGCTCGCAAAGTTGCCCGCGCCTCTGCCAGAGGCAGCGGCGGAGGGAAGGCCGCAAAGCAGAATGTCTGGCTCTTTCCGCTGGTCATCGTGGTCATCATCGCCGTCGGCATCAGTTTGGTGGTGTTCGCTCGGGGCGAGAACGAGAGCGTCGGGGCCAACGACACGCCGCCACGGGCCCGCCTCAACGAGACTTCGCCGTTTGACCACTGGCACGCAGCCTTCGCCGTCAACGTATGCGGAGACGAGCTCCCGGTGCTCTACGACACTGGCCCCGACCTGCTCGGCATCCACACCCACGAAGACGGGTTGATCCACATTCACCCGTTCTCCACTCGTGCTGCGGGTCCACGGGCCACCCTGAAGCGCTACTTCGACCAGGTGGGCCTCACCGTCAGTGACAAGGCCGTCGAACTTCCTGTCGGCCTCGCCGAGGACACGCTGTACAGGGCGGGCGAGACCACCTGCGGTGGACAGGATGCCGAATGGGTGTTGGCCCACTGGAAGGACGCGTCGGTGGCCAACGTCAGCAAGCCCGACCAGATCATCCGCGACGACTTCTCATCGGTTCTCCTTTCCGAGGACCTGGGGGCCTACACCCTGGCCTTCGTCCCCGCCGGTGATACCGACATCGCGGCCCCCGAGGTCTCGGCTCAGACAGCTGAGCTCGGAGCCATCGACGGAGGGACCACACCGTTCGATGCCCCGGCCGCAGGCGACCAGTCGCCAGAGACGCTTCCCGCCGACCCGGCCGCCACTGAGCCTGGTGAGACCACCGAAACGGCTCCCGCCGGTTCGCCGGACACCGGGGCTGGTCAGTGAAGGCCGTAGTCCTCGTCGGAGGATTCGGAACCCGTCTTCGCCCCCTCACCCTCACCCGGCCCAAGCAGATGCTGCCCATCGTCCACCGGCCGATGATCGAGCACGTCCTGGAGCACCTGGCCTCCCACGGGATCGACGAGGCCGTGCTGTCCATGGGCTACCGGCCCGATGCGTTCGCTGATGCTTACCCCGATGGCATCTGCGCCGGGGTGAAGCTCCACTACGCCATCGAACCCGAGCCGCTCGATACCGCCGGCGCCATTCGCTTCGCTGCCCTCGACGCTGGAATTGCCGAGCGCTTCGTGGTGGTCAACGGCGACGTGCTCACAGACCTCGATCTGGGTCGTCTGGTCGAGTTCCATGACAGCCACCACGGTGAGGGCACCATTGCTCTGCACCAGGTCGATGATCCGTCGGCCTTCGGCGTGGTGCCCACCGAACCCGACGGGCGGGTCATTGCCTTCGTGGAGAAGCCTCCCCGCCACGAGGCCCCCACCGATCTCATCAATGCCGGTACCTACGTGCTGGAAGCTTCGGTGCTCGACCGGATCGCCGACGGACGCAAGGTATCCATCGAGCGTGAGGTGTTCCCGGCCATGGTGGCCGACGGTGCGCTATACGCAATGTCTGGCGACACCTACTGGATCGATACCGGGACCCCGCCCAAGTACCTGAGCGCGCAGATGGACCTGCTCGACGGCGTCCGGGGTGAGCCGGTCGACGGCATCCACCCCACCGCGACGGTGGCCGCCGATGCGGTGGTCAAGCGGTCGATGCTCGGAGCCGACGTGGAGATCGGGGCTGGGGCGCGCGTCAGCGCCTCGGTACTCCTACCTGGCGCCAAGGTGGGGGCCGGGGCCGTGATCGACCGGGCCATATTGGGTAGCGGGTCATCGGTGGGCGCTGGAGCCCGCATCGAAGATCTGGCTGTGCTCGGCGATGGGGCCGTGGTCGGTCCCAACCTGCGGGTGTCGGGCGGAACCGTTGGTGTCGACGAACACCTGGAAGTAGAACACTGAGATGAAAGCCTTGGTCACCGGCGGCGCCGGGTTCATCGGATCCACCCTTGTCGACAGACTGTTGGCCGAAGGCCACGAGGTCGACGTGATCGACGACCTCTCGTCGGGAACGATGGCCAACCTGGCCGATGCCCGGGCCACCCCCGACCATCGTTTCACCCTGCACCGGATAGACATCTGCGACGCCGGCGTAGCCGACCTGATCGAACGCCAGGCCCCCGACGTGGTCTTCCACTTGGCGGCCCAGGTAGATGTGCGGGTGTCGGTCGCCGATCCCGTACGCGATGCGATGATCAACGTGATCGGCAGCCTCAACGTGCTCGAAGGAGCCCGTAGGGCCGGAAGCCGCAAGGTGGTCTTCGCGTCCAGTGGCGGCACCATCTATGGCGAACCCGCTCCCGACCGCCTGCCGGTCGACGAGTCGCACCCCCAGCACCCGATCTCGCCCTATGGCGTGGCCAAGAAGACGGTCAGCGACTACCTGTTCGCCTACCGGGAGCTCCACAGCCTGGAGTTCACCTCGCTGGCACTGGCCAACATCTATGGCCCCCGCCAGGATCCGCACGGTGAGGCGGGCGTGGTGGCCATCTTCGCGGGCCGCCTCCTGTCTGGAGAGACCTGTCGGATCTTCGGCGACGGCGAAGCCACCCGTGACTACGTATACGTCGACGATGTCGTCGATGCGTTCGTTCGGGCCGCGGGCCGGGGGAGTGGCCTGGTGATCAACATCGGGACCGGGGTGGAGACCTCGGTCAACGACCTCTACGCCACCATGGCCCGGGTGGCCGGTGTCGACCGGGCCGCAGAACTGGTTCCGGCACGAGACGGCGAACTGGCCCGGTCGTCCCTCGACGCGGGAAGGGCCGAGATCCACTTGGGCTGGAAGCCTTGGACCGACATGGCCACCGGTACCGCTGCCGTTCTGGATTATTTCCGCTCCCGCTAGCCGCACGACCTGCCCCAAACAGGTATGCATGCAAAAGTCAGCATGGTGCTTGCTGTTGCTAGCAAGCGTTCCGTAGGCTGGGGCCATGCCCCTCCGTGAAACGATCGACGAGCTCGACGTGCTGATCGGGGAACTGTCGGAGCTTCGTCAGACCCTGCGCCGAGCAGAGTTGGCTGGAGCGGTCGACGATGTCCTTTGGGACGCGGAGGCCAACCTCCGTCACGTGAGTCGCCGCACCGCCGATCGAGCTCGCCTGTTGCGACGAGCCATCGAGCTCAACACTCGGGCTGAAGGCCGCCCAGCCCGACAGGACCCGCCCCGCTCTGCCTGAGCGCTCCTGATGGCGTCCGGTGGGTGGGTTTCAGCGAAAGAGGTCTTCGGCGGGGTCGCGCACGATCTCTTCGCGCACGTTCCCCCGGCGCAGCCAGGTCGGGTCGACTCCCCTGATGACGGCCACGGGTAGCCCGGTGGATTTCCCGAGCACCAGATCGGCGGCCCCGGCCAACTCGTCGACCACGGCCACCTCGGTCACGTGTAGTTCCCGGCCGTTGGCATCGGTCGTACCCCGGTAGTCGACGACCGCGCCGATCCCCGCGCAACCGATGGCCACGTCGGTGAGGCCACGCCGCCACGTCCTCCCGAAGGTGTCGCTCACGATCACGGCCACCTCCACGCCCACGCGGGCGCGTATGCCGTCACGGATCCGGCGGGCCGAACGGTCGCTGTCGTCAGGAAGGAGGGCCGCGAACCCTCGGTCGACGTTCGACAGATCGACACCGGCGTTGGCGCAAACGAAACCATGCTTGGTCTCTGAGATCACCAGGTCGCCCCGGCGGCGTAGAACCCGAACCGTCTCCGCCTCCACCACTGCTTTGTGGCTGAGCGGATCGTCGGGATCTATGGGTACGAGCTTGCCCTCGGCCTTCGACACGATCTTCTGGGTGACCACCACCACGTCGCCGTCGACCAGCCCATCGTGGTGGTCGGCTGCGGCGGTCGCGATGATCCCGGCCAGATCATCACCGCGTCCGATCTCACCGATGCCGGTGATGCCGAAGACCCTCAGCTCGGAGCTCATAGTCCCAGTACCGTGCGGGCCAGGGCCGCGGCCACTTCGGGGGTGCGCATGATCGTGGCTGTGACCACCGGTTCGATACCCTCGGCGGCCACCGCGTCGGCCAGGTGGGCATCGCTCTCGTCGATCACCAAGGTGGCAGCCAGCGGGGCATAGAGCCGGGCGATGCCCACCGCAGTGGACTCCAGCCCGAGTTCGCCCAGGAGCCGATCGGCGGGGCCCTTGAGGGCGGCTCCATCGATGATGGGGGAGACGGCGACGGTGTTGGCCCTGCGGGCCTCCACTGCCGCTCGGAGGCCAGGTACCGCCAGGACCGGGTCGATCGAGATCACCGGGTTCGACGGTGCGATGACCACCCGTTCGGCGTCGGCGATGGCTTCGAGCACTCCAGGGCCCGGCGAGCACCCGTCGGCCCCGTCGAAACGAACCGACCGCACTGGTACACCGTGACGGAGCTTCACGAAGTACTCCTGGAAGGACACCTCGGCACCAGCGTCGGGCCCGTCGGCCAGGGTGATCCGGGTCCGCAGCCGGCCTTCGGTGGCGGGGAGGAGACGGAGCCCGAGATCCCAGGCCGCGGTGATCTCAGCGGTCACCTCGGCCAAGCTGGCCCCTTCGGAGAGCCGCTGTGTCCGGTACATGTGGGTACCGAGGTCTCGGTCGCCCAGTCCGAACCAGTCGATGCCCCCATAGCGACCCACGGTGGCCATGGCCTGCCAACTCTCGCCCTTCAGCCCCCAACCGGTGTCGGGGTTGATCTCCCCGGCCAGCGTGTAGGTGATGGTGTCGAGGTCGGGGCAGATCCGCAGGCCATGTAGTTCGAGGTCGTCGGCCACGTTGACCACAGCGGTCACCGCCGCTGGGTCCACCACGGCCAAGATGCCCGACAACATCCGGGCCGCGCCCACACCACCAGAGAGCACGGTCGTCGTCATCGATTCCATCGAGGCGACCCTAAGTGATCGGGTATGGGTGACTGGGCGTGAGGGCCGGATCGGGGCCGGGTCAGCGGGCCAGGTGGTCGAGCTTGCCGCTGAGCAGGTCCATGTCGGCATCGACCATGCTGGTCACCAGGTCCGGGAACGAGGTGGTGGGCTCCCAGCCGAGGACCTTCTTGGCCTTGGCCGGGCTTCCGACCAGCAGATCGACCTCGGCGGGCCGGAAGAACTTCTCGTCGATCTTGACGTACTGCTCCCAGTCGAGACCAACGCGATCGAAGGCCAGCTGACAGAACTCACGCACCGAATGGGTTTCGCCGGTGGAGATCACGAAGTCGTCGGGGCCGTCCTGCTGGAGCATGAGCCACATGGCTTCCACGTAGTCGCCAGCGAAACCCCAGTCGCGCTGGGCATCGAGGTTGCCGAGCCGCAGTTCGTCGGTCATGCCGAGCTTGATCTTGGCCGCGGTGTTGGAGATCTTGCGGGTCACGAACTCGAGGCCCCGACGGGGGGACTCGTGGTTGAACAGGATGCCGGAACTGGCGTGGAGGTCGTAGCTCTCCCGGTAGTTGATGGTCATCCAGTGGCCGTAGACCTTGGCCACGCCGTAGGGCGAGCGGGGGTACAACGGGGTCACCTCGGTCTGGGGGACCTCTTGTACCTTGCCGAACATCTCGCTGGACGAGGCCTGGTAGAAGCGGATCTCGGGGTCGACCAAGCGGATGGCATCGAGGATGCGGGTCACGCCCAGGCCGGTTATCTCACCGGTGAGCACCGGCTGGGTGAAGCTGGTCTGGACGAAGGACTGAGCGGCCAGGTTGTAGACCTCTTCGGGCCGGTGCTCCTGGAGGATGTGGATCATCGAGACCTCGTCGAGGAGGTCTCCAGGCACGAACGTGACCTTGTCCTGGATGTGGGCGATGCGCTCGAAGTTCACCGTCGAGGACCGGCGGACCATGCCGATCACCTCGTAACCCTTGGAGAGCAGCAGTTCGGCGAGATAGGAGCCGTCCTGGCCGGTGATGCCGGTGATGAGCGCGCGCTTGGTCATGACTACCTTTGTACCGGTCGGCGGCCCTGCCGTCTGCCAACTGGGTTGGCACGATTCGAGTACCGGTTGGAGGTGCCGCCAGTGGACACTTGGGAGCCCTCCCGACCCGGTGGTGGTCTCAGCGGCGGTTCACTGGGCCGACGGATCGCCGACCTGCGGGCCGAGCGAGGATGGACCCAACAGCAGCTGGCCGACCGTCTCGGTATATCTCGGGTGGCCGTGTCTCACCTGGAGACCGACCTCAACGTGGCTGGAGAGCGCACGGTGGCCTTGCTGGCCGGATGCTTCGGTATGGAGCCCCACGATCTGGTGGCCGGAACCAGCTATCCGTTGGCCAAGGCCGACCGTCTTCCGGTGGTGGTAGCCCGCTGGACCGAGGTGGAGCATCAGGTGGCGCTGCTCGACCGGGACCTGTGGTGGATAGCCCGTGGGGAGGCCATGACCGGCTCGGAGACCGATGCCCTGCTGAACCGCTGGGAATCGGTGCTGGCCAAGTTGGCCGACTCGGTGCTCGACCCGGGTGAGGTGGCCACGGTTGCTGCGGCTCGACGCCGGGTGGCCTTGGCCCGTCGCCCCTGACCGACGCCGATAGATCGGTCTCGGTAGGAGAGGGTCAGCCCCGGAGGAGCTCAGCCACCGAGAAGGCCAGATCGACCGATTGCCGGCCGTTTAGTCGTGGGTCGCACATGGTCTCGTAGCGGGAACCGAGATCGGTGTCGAGGATCTCCTCAGCGCCACCGAGGCATTCGGTGACGTCGTCGCCGGTGAGTTCCACGTGGACGCCGCCGGGCCAGGTGCCCTCGGCCTGGTGGGCCGCGAAGAACCCGGCGATCTCGGCGAGGATGTCGTCGAAGCGTCGGGTCTTGTGGCCGTCGGGAGCGCTGAAGGTATTGCCGTGCATGGGATCGCAGGTCCACACCACCGGATGGCCGGCATCACGGACCGCGGCCAGCAGCGGAGCCAGTCCGGCTTCGATCTTGTCGGCTCCCATGCGGGTGATGAAGGTGAGCCGACCGGGGATCTTCTCGGGGTTGAGCCGCTCGCACAGAGCCAACGCCTCTTCGGGGGTGGTGGTGGGGCCTAGCTTCACACCGATGGGGTTGTTCACCCCCGCGAAGAACTCCACGTGGGCACCGTCGATCTGACGGGTCCGCTCGCCGATCCAGATCATGTGGGCGGAGCAGTCGTACCACTGGCCAGTCAGCGAGTCCTGGCGGGTGAGCGCCTCCTCGTAGCCGAGAACCAATGCCTCGTGAGAGGTGTAGAAGTCGACCTCATGGAGGTTGGGCTGGGTGCGGGTATCGATCCCGCAGGCCGTCATGAACCGCAGGGCGCGGTCGATCTCGTCGGCCACCCGTTCGTAGCGGCGGCCCTCACGGCTGGAGGCAACGAACTCCTGGTTCCAGGTGTGAACCTGGTGCAGATCGGCGTAGCCCCCCTTGGTGAAGGCCCGCAGCAGGTTCAGCGTGGATGACGACTGGTGGTAGGCCTGCAGCAGCCGGGTGGGATCGGGAGCGCGGGCGGCGTCGGTGGGCGCTATGTCGTTGACCATGTGGCCCCGAAATGACGGGAGGACCACATCGCCGATGGTCTCGGTGGGCGACGACCGAGGCTTGGCGAACTGGCCGGCGATGCGGCCCACCTTCACGGTGGGGACCCCCGACGAATAGGTGAGCACCACAGCCATCTGGAGGATGACCTTGAGCTTGTCGCGGATGGAATCGGCGCTGAACGAATGGAAGGACTCGGCACAGTCGCCGGCCTGCAACAGGAAGGCGTTGCCGTTGGCCACCTCGCCAAGTTGGCTGGTGAGCGCCCGGGCTTCCCCCGCGAACACCAGCGGCGGCAGCGTCGACATCTGCTTGAGGACGGCCTCATAGACAGCGTCGTCGGGCCACTCCGGTTGTTGTGCGGCTGTCTTCTCGCGCCAAGAGCGCGGAGACCAAGTGGATGAGGCGGCAGTCACGGGAAAAGGTTGGTCCACGGGGCCGCGGGAAGCAAAGCGAGTTTCCCCGCAGGGGGCGTCAAGCTGCGTCGATGCGGGCTTCGGCCTCGGTGCGCACCGCGTTGACCGCTCGCTTCACCATGCGCCGAGCAGCCTCAGCCGTCACGCCGAGCTCTTCGCCGACCTCGCGGTAGGACCGCTTGCGGCCGTCGCTGAGTCCGAAGCGCTGCTCCACTGCGAACCGGGCCCGACCATCGAGCACGTCGAGGAGCTCGATGACCTCGCGGTCGGCTTCGGAGGCCAGGGCCAGATCTTCGGGGCCGGGCTTGTCGTCGGCCAGGAGGTCGACCAGCTCGGAGCCGTCTTCATCTCCCACCACCCGGTCTAGCGACGTGGGGGTGGCCAGTCGGTGGAGGTGGGCGTGCTCAGCATCGAGCTCGTCGCCGTCACCCGACACCTGCCGGAGTGCAGAGCGGAGGCTGGCCGACCGGTCGCCGGGCAGGCGCACCAGGCTGGCCTTCTGATCGAGGGCCCGGCCGATGGCCTGGCGGATCCAGAAGGTGGCGTAGGTGGAGAACTTGAAGCCC
This sequence comes from Aquihabitans sp., assembly GCA_039924035.1. Classification (GTDB taxonomy): domain Bacteria; phylum Actinomycetota; class Acidimicrobiia; order Acidimicrobiales; family Iamiaceae; genus Aquihabitans. Next base: position 22,942 of record JBDTBS010000043.1, read on the forward strand.
TTGCGCCAGTCGAACTTGTCGACGGCGTGCTCGAGGCCGAGGTTGCCTTCCTGGACGAGGTCCAGCAAGTCCATCGACGGCGGGAGGGGATAGCGGCGAGCCACACTCACCACCAAGCGCAGATTGGCCCGGATGAAGCGGTCCTTCGCGCTTGCGGCACGAGCAACGTCACGCTTGAGTTC
>JBDTBS010000044.1:0-6339 GCA_039924035.1 Aquihabitans sp.
CGAAGGTCGTCGCTGGTCCGAAGGTCTCCACCAGGCCGTCGAGGCAAAGGAAGGGGTGAAGATCAAAGAGGAGAACCAGACCCTCGCCACCATCACCCTCCAGAACTACTTCCGCATGTACGACAAGTTGTCGGGCATGACCGGTACCGCGGTCACCGAGGCTGCCGAGTTCGCCAGCACCTACGAGCTCCAGGTGGTGCCGATCCCCACCCACCGTCCCCTGGTGCGCATCGACCAGCCCGACCTGATCTACAAGACCGAAGACTTCAAGTTCGAGGCTGTGGTCGACGACATCGCCGAGCGCTACGACGCCGGCCAGCCTGTGCTGGTGGGGACCATCTCGGTGGAGAAGTCCGAGAAGCTGTCGCGTCTGCTGGCCAAGCGGGGTGTGCCCCACGAGGTGCTCAACGCCAAGCAGCACACCCGTGAAGCGGAGATCGTCACCCAGGCCGGCCGCCTCGGTGCAGTCACGGTGGCCACCAACATGGCTGGTCGTGGAGTCGACATCCTTCTCGGTGGCAACCCCGATGGGCTCGCCCTGCGCGATGTCCACGGAGAAGGCCTCGATCCGGAGACCGAGGAGGGCGCGCAGCGACTCGAGACCCTCACCGTAAAGTACAAGGCCCAGACCGACGCAGAACGCGAAAAGGTACGAGAGGTCGGCGGGCTATACGTGCTGGGTACCGAACGGCACGACTCCCGACGCATCGACAACCAGCTGCGGGGTCGCGCCGGACGTCAGGGCGACCCGGGCGAAAGCCGGTTCTACCTGTCGCTCGAAGACGAGCTGATGCGTCTGTTCGCCACTGGGGCCATGAACTGGGTGATGGGCAAGGCCCTCCCCGACGACATCCCGATCGAAGCGAAGATGGTCACCAAGGCCATCGAGCGGGCCCAGAACACCGTCGAGCAGCGCAATGCGGAGATCCGCAAGAACGTGCTCAAGTACGACGAGGTGATGAACGAGCAGCGCAAGGTCATCTACAAGCGCCGTGATCAGATCCTCGACGACGCCGACCTGCGTGACGAGACCCTCGACTACCTCGACGATGCCGTGTCGGCCACCGTGGCCACCTACTGCGTGTCCGAGGCCACCGAAGAGTGGGACCTGGAAGGCCTCCACGCCGAGGTCACCAGCTACTGGCCCACCGCCCTCACCGAGCAGGCGCTCGGCAGTGCCAGCGACACCCGCCAGCTCCACCAGCTGCTGATCGAGGAAGGCACTGCCCACTTCGAGCAGCGGGAGCTGGAACTCGGTCCCGACACGATGCGTCAGATCGAGCGTCAGGTGATGCTCAACATCATCGTCCAGCACTGGCGTGAGCACCTCCTGGAGATGGATTACCTCCAAGAGGGCATCAACCTCCGAGCCATGGGCCAGCGCGATCCGCTGGTCGAGTGGCAGCGAGAAGGCTACGAGATGTTCGGGGCCATGATGCAGACGATCGCCCAAGACTTCGTCAAGTACGTCATGCACGTGCAGGTGGTGGCCGACGAGCCCGAGACGGCCAGCGACGTGACCAACATGGCCCTCTCTGGTCCTGCAGAAGGCGGTGGCGGAGCCAACATGGGCTCCGTCGCCTTGGCCCAGGCTGGCTCTGCAGCACTGGCTCAGGCCTCCTCGAGTGGTGGGTCGGCACCGGTGGTCGCCGACGAAGAGGTCAGCGCGCCGGTGGTGAAGTCCGACTGGGACAAGACCCCCCGCAACGCTCCCTGCCCTTGCGGTAGTGGCAAGAAGTTCAAGGCCTGCCACGGCCAGTGACAGCCGAGCAGTAGCGGGTCGTCAGGCCCGCTTCACCCCGAGGTCGTCGGCCTCGGTGGGTAGCCATTCGAAGAACGATACGGAGCCGGTGGCGGGACCTTCCGCGTCGGCGATGCCATCGATGGTGGAGAGCAGCTCGTCGCGCGTGAGCAGCTTTGCTCGCAGGACTGCTCCCAGGACCCGGGCGCCGGCCAGCACCAGCGGCGCCGGCGTGTGCACGATGCGGGACTTTGCCCCGACGGCATCACGTACGGACTCGATCATCACCTGGTAGGTGAAGCGATCGGGTCCGATGGCATCGATGGTGGTGCGCTCACGGCGGGTACCGGCGTCGAGGCACAGATCGACCACGTCGTCGAGGTGCACCGGCCGCACCATGTACTGCCCGTCGCCGGGCACGGCGAACACTGGTAGGCGCTTCAGCACCCAGGCCAGATCGTTGAGCATGGCGTTCTCGCCGCCGAAGATGAGCGACGGCCGGATCACTGCGGCTGGGATCGGGCTTTCAGCCAAGCGCTGCTCCACCTGGGCCTTGCCTCTGAAATAGGGGTAGGGCGAGTCGAGCGACGGATTGCCCACGCTCAGGTGCACGATGCGTTCCACTCCGGCCGTCTCGGCCGCTTGGATCAACTGGTTGCACCGGTCCACGGCCAGGTCGAAGTGGCCCTTGTCGTCACCGGTGCGCATCCAATAGGTGTTGTAGAAGGTGGTGACCCCATCGAAGGAGGCAGCCAGCCGCTCTGGGTCGCCCCAGTTGAACGCCCGAAGCTCTATGCGGGGGTCGGGATCGGCAGGGGGATGTCCGGTGAGGGTCCGCACCTGGCGGCCCTGGTCGAGCAGGCGGTCAGCAATGGCGCTGCCGGTGTTGCCGAAGGCTCCGGTGACGAGGTCCAGCGGGGCAGAGGAGGGATCAGTGGGAGGCACGTGGGCCAGTGTGTCAGCACACGGCCGGAATCAGGCGGGTGGCACGACCGTGACGGGGCAGGGGGCCCGGTGCACCAGCCGGTAGGTGACCGAGCCGAGCAGGCGATCACCGACGTTGCCGTGGCCGTGCGAGCCGACGATGATCAGATCGGCGGGGAGGTCGGCGGCCATCTCCATGAGGGTGGGGGCTACCCGGCCCTCCACCACCTTGACGTGGAAGGTGACCCCGGCGTCTCGTAGTGATTGGGTCCACGTGGTACGCAGGAGTGTGTGGACGTCTTCGCGCCAGTTGCCCCGCCGGGGGAGGACGTCGAGGGCCAACTGAGTGTCCGGGTCCATCACGGTGATCACGGTGACCTCGGCTCCCGACTCTCCGGCCCGGGCCGCGGCCCATTCGGTTGCCCGGTGCGCAGCCGGCGACCCGTCGTGTCCGACGATGATCTTTCTTAGGGCCATTGTGTCTCCCGATCCGTGACCGCAGTCCTGCTCAGAACCGCTGTTTGCATCGTAGGGCGATCAACATCCGATCGGGTTCCAATGGTCGTGGGTGGCGCGTCGGCGAGGGTCGGCCTCCGATGCGGGATGGATCTATGTGGCCGCCGGTTGCCGACCGGGGGGCGTCAGCGGCGAGAATCAGAGGACCATGCGAGACGTCAGCGACGAAGTCAGCGCCCTGCGCAAGCGATACCGCGATGCCGGTACCTATCTCAAGGTCGATCAACTGCGGGCCCGCCAGCCCCAACTGGAGGCCGAGGCCACCCGCCCCGACCTCTGGGACGATGCCGACAAAGCCCGTGCCGTCACCGGTGAGCTGTCGGCGATCACCGACGACCTCGAGATCTACGACGCTCTCGGCGAACGGATCGACGACGTCGAGGTCCTGGCTGAACTGGCCCGTGAAGAAGGCGACGATTCGGTAGCCGCTGAGATCGAAGCCACCTTGGGCGGGCTGCTCGAAGAGTTCGCCTCGCTCGAGCTGCGCAGCCTCTTCACCGGAGAGCACGACGAGTGCGATGCCCTGTGCGAGATCCAATCGGGCGAGGGCGGCGCCGATGCCCAAGATTTCGCCAACATGTTGCTGCGCATGTACCTGCGATGGGCCGAACACCGAGGTCTCGATGTCGAGCTCAACGAGGTTTCCGAAGGATCCGAAGCCGGGATCTCGTCGGCCGCGTTCATGGTGAAGGGCCGGCATGCCTACGGCCTGCTCCGGTCCGAGCATGGTGTCCACCGGTTGGTCCGCATGAGCCCGTTCAACGCGCAGGGCAAGCGTCAGACGGCGTTCGCGGCCTTGAAGGTCACGCCGTTCCTCGAGGACATCCCCGACATCGTCATCGATGACAAGGACCTGCGCATCGACACCTACCGGTCATCGGGAGCCGGTGGTCAGCACGTCAACGTGACCGACTCGGCGGTGCGGATCACCCACCTGCCTACCGGCACCGTCGCGTCATGTCAGAACGAGCGCAGCCAGCATCAGAACAAGGATCGGGCCATGGCCGTGATGAAGGCCAAGTTGGCCGACCTCGAGCGGCAGAAGCGGCAAGCGGAACTGGACAGCATCCGGGGCACGCAACACTCGGTGGGCTTCGGGTCGCAGATCCGGTCATATGTGATGCAGCCGTACCAGATGGTCAAGGATCTGCGCTCCGAGCACGAGACCGGCAACGTCGATGGTGTGCTCGATGGAGATCTCGACGACTTCATGGAGGCCTACCTGCGTTGGCAGCGAGCAGAGGCCCTCGAGGCCGACTGACGTCGCCCACGGTCAGCACACGAATGCTCACCGGCGCTTGGTGCCACGGATCGCCTGTAACGCGCTGGTAACATCTCTGCGGTGTCGGCACGGCCGCCTACCGCTCCACGTTCGTAATCGCCGACCTGAGGTCGCACCTGCATGATCAAACTCGAAAACGTCTCGAAGGTCTTCAAAGGCGACGTCGTCGCACTGCGTGAAGCCGATTGCGAGATCAACAAGGGCGAGTTTGTTTTCCTCGTCGGCCCTTCCGGATCGGGCAAGTCCACCATGATCCGCCTGCTCAACAAGCAGGACGAGCCGAGCACGGGAGCGATCTACGTCGCCGGCAAGAACATCGGTGAGCTCTCCAGTTGGAAGGTTCCCTACCTTCGACGCAACATCGGCTGCGTTTTCCAGGACTACAAGCTGCTCACCAACAAGACGGTCTATGAGAACGTGGCCTTTGCCCTCGAAGTCATCGGCCGACCGCGTCACGTGGTCAAGACGCAGGTTCCGGCCATCCTCGAGTTGGTCGGCCTGTCGAAGAAGCAGAAGAACTACCCCGACGAACTGTCTGGCGGTGAGCAGCAGCGGGTGTCGATCGCCCGGGCCTTCGTGAACCGGCCGCTGATCTTGTTGGCCGACGAGCCCACCGGCAACCTCGACCCGGCCACATCGGTGGGGATCATGCGTCTGCTCGACCGGATCAACCGCACCGGCACCACGGTGGTAATGGCTACCCACGACCGGAGCATCGTCGACACCATGCGGCGACGGGTCATCGAACTGGACCGGGGCTCGATCATCCGAGATCAAGCCCGCGGCGTCTACGAGTAGGTCAGGAACCCATGTCCGCCAGCAGCAACTACATCCTGCGTGAGACGGCCGCCAACCTCACTCGCAACATCACCCTCACCGTGGCTTCGATCCTCACGGTCTTCGTGTCGCTCGCCATCCTCGGTGCCACCGTGGTGGTCCGTCAGGGCGCCCAGAACATGACCAAGGACTGGGATGGTGGTATCGAGTTCATGGTCTATGTGATGCCCGACATCACTCCCGATGAGCTCAAGGTCATCAAGGGGGAGCTCGACGAGAACCCGTTGGTGAAGCGTGCCGTCTACGTCGACCGTGAGGCCACCTACAAGGACTTCCAGCAGATCTTCGCCGACCGGCAGGTGATGTTGGAGAACGTTCAGCCCGAAGACCTGCCCACCCGCTTCAAGGTGGAACCCACCGACAAGAGCACCGAGACCGTCAACGACCTGGTCAAGCACTATCGAAATCAACCCAACGTCTACGAGGTCCGGGCTGCGCTCGATGTGATCAAGCAGATGAAGGGTCTCACCAACTTCCTCAACGTCGGGTTCACGATCGTGGCCGGTGTGCTGCTGGTGGCTTCGTCGTTGCTGATCCTCAACACCATCCGCACGGCCATGTTCGCCCGAAGACGCGAGATCGAGGTGATGAAACTGGTTGGGGCCACCAACTGGTTCATCCGCGTGCCGTTCATGGTCGAAGGGCTCGTCCACGGTCTCATTGGTGGGGTTCTTGCCGTGGGGGCGGTGTTCGGTACCCGCCGGTTCCTCGAAGACATGGTGGAACGCACCGAGGCCATTGGCTTGTTGCGCAACTTCTCGGTGAGTAGCGGCGACGTGATCCTGGCCTGCTTCGTCGTGCTCGGCACTGCGATCCTGCTCAGCGTGGTCAGCGCCGCGCTGGCCACCCGCCGTTTCCTAGACGTCTAGCTAGGGGTTGAGGATGACTGGGAGTACGTCGTAGCCGCGTAGGACCATCCGGCCGTTGTGGGTGGGCGGGCCGGCGGCCTCGATGTGGGGAAACCGGCGGATGAGACGACCGATTGCCTCCTGGCCTTCGAGCCGGGCCAGGGCCGCTCCGAGGCAGTGGTGGACGCCGC
>JBDTBS010000045.1:0-6373 GCA_039924035.1 Aquihabitans sp.
GCCCGGTCCGCTGTCGGCCGACGTGACCGTCACCGCCACCGACGTGCGATGGGACGGGATCCACCAAGGCCACGGTCACCTCCAGGCCCGACGGGTCACCGCCGAGGCATCGGGTCGACGGGTTCCCCGCCCCCGTCAGACCGACCTGTGGCTACCGGCGGAGGGCGGTGGCATCCACGCCGCGGTCACCGAGCCGACGGTGCTGCGCCCGCGCGCCAACCCTGGTCCCATCCCGGCCGACCCAGGCCCGGTCCCGGCGCGCCCCGGGCCCGTCCGTCCCGGCCCGGCCGGGCCCGACCTGCTCCCCACCGGCTGACCGTGACCTCGCGTGCCCCCGACCATCGGGTGGTCACCCTCTGGTGCCCCGACTGGCCGGTGGTGGCCGCCGGGGTGGCCCCCACCACCCCGGCCATCGTGTTGCGGGCCAACCGGGTGGTGGCCCGGTCGGCCGCGGCCGCCGCTGAGGGAGTCCGGGTCGGTCACCGTCGCCGCGAAGCCCAACGGGCGTGCCCCGGCGCCGAACTGCTGGCCCATGACCCCGACCGGGATGCTGCTGCCTTCGAACCGGTGGCCCGGGCCATCGGCCGCTTCTCGCCCCGGGTGGAGGTGGTGGAACCGGGCTGGGCCTGCCTGGCTGCCCGGGGACCATCGCGCTACTTCGGCGGCGACGAAGCCTTGACCGACCAGTTGGCCGTAGCTGTCGCCGAGGCCTTGGCAACGGGTACCCACGCGCCGGCATCGACCGTGGGCGGTGCCGCTCCCGGGGCCGTGCCTGAGGTCGTATCCGCACCCACCGTCGCGGTGCGCATCGGGGTGGCCGACGGGTGGTTCGCGTCGGCGGTGGCCGCCCACCGAGCGGGACGTGGTCCTTTGGTGATCCCGTCGGGCGACACCCCGGCCTTCCTGGCCCCCCTATCGATGTCGTGGTTGCACCACGTCGGTGGCATCGACCCGGAGCTCACCGGCCTGCTCACCCGCATGGGTCTGAACCGCCTTGGTCAGTTGGCCGAACTGCGGCCGGCCGACGTGCTGGCCCGCTTCGGGCCCGATGGCCACCAGGCTCGCAGCCTGGCCGCCGGCATCGATCAGCGAGGAGCAACCGGCCAGGAACCGCCGGTCAGCCTGGCGGTGGAGCAACTCTTCGAGAACCCGGTCCAGACCCTCGAGCCGCTGGTGTTCACCGCCAAGACCATTGCCGACCAGTTGGTGGCGCAGCTGTCGTCGGATGGCATCACCTGTACCCGGCTGGTGGTCACCGCTGAGACCGACCACGGCGAACACGACGAACGGTCCTGGTATCGCTCGGTGGGGCTGTCGGCCCCCGACATGGTGGAGCGGGTTCGCTGGCAGTTGGCGGGGTGGATGGAGACGGGCGACCTCACTGCCGGGGTGGTGCTGCTGCGCCTCGAACCGGGGGAGATCCGCCGCGACGACGGTGAGCAGGTGGCGTTGTGGGGCGGCGGCTCCGAAGCCGACGACCGGGCCTTGCGGGCGGTGGCTCGGCTCACCACCTTGGTGGGCGACCGGTCGGTGCTGGTCCCGGCTTGGCAGGGCGGGCGGTTGCCCACCGACCGCTACCGGTGGGTGCCGGCCGCGGCCGTAGACCTGGCCGATCCTCGGGCTTCGACCCACCGCTTGAACCACGGAAGGGACCGGCCGTGGCCGGGTTCGCTGCCGTCGCCGTCGCCCACCGTGGTGCTGGCCGAACCCGAGTCGGCCGACCTGCGCAGCGACGATGGCCGGTCGGTGCGGGTGAGCGGCCGTGGCGAGTTGAGCGCGCCGCCGGTCACGTTGTCGGTGGCCGGTCGGGTACCCCGGTTGGTCACCGGTTGGGCCGGCCCTTGGTTGGTCGACGAACGATGGTGGGACCTCGCCGGCCGACGCCGTCTCGCACGGATGCAGGTAGTGACCGACGACGGCGCCGCCTTCCTGGTGGTGGCCGAACACCAACGCTGGTGGCTCCACGCCGCCTACCGGTGACCCGCCCCGCCTACCGCTGAACGACCCTGCAGATAGGCCGGTAGCCTGGTCGGATGATGTTGATCGTGTTGCTGCTGATCGTGGCCCCGATCATCGAGATCTATGTGGCCATCCAGGTGGCCCACGTCATCGGTGGTTGGGAGACCATCGCCCTGATGTTCCTGATGGGCGTGCTGGGGGCCTGGTTGCTCAAGATGCAGGGCCTCGTCGTCCTCGCACGCATCTCCGAGGCTGTTGCCGAAGGTCGTCCCCCGGCCAAGGAGATGGTCGACGGCTTGCTCATCTTGGTGGCCGGAGCGCTCATGATCGCCCCCGGGTTCGTCGGCGATGCCATTGGTCTGGTCCTGCTGTTTCCGCCTACCCGGGCACTGATCCGAATGCCGATCACGTCGAAGCTCAGGGCCGGGAAGTGGAGCACCGTCATGGGCACGGTCGGTAGCGCGGGAGGGGGCCGGTTCGTGGGCACGTTCCGGGCCACCACCTACGAAACCACCGGTCACGAAGCCCACGACGACGGGGTCATCGATGTCGAAGGTGACCGGCGGACGCTCGACCCGTGAAGCCACCCATCGGAGATCCCAACGACGTACCCATGAGGGACGCGGCCACCGTGCTGCTCCTGCGCGACGGACGTGAAGGCCTCGAGGTCTTCATGCTCAAGCGCAACCTCAATTCCGACTTCGTCGGTGGGGCCTACGTGTTCCCCGGCGGTGCGGTGGACCTTGCCGACCGGGAGGACGAGCTCGGTCCGGTGTGCGTGGGGCGGACCGATGCTGAGGCCTCGCGTCGTCTCGGGATAGATCGGGGCGGCCTGGCCTACTGGGTGGCTGCCATCCGCGAGAGCTTCGAGGAGGCCGGACTGCTGTTGGCCTATGACCGTCACGGGGACATCGTCGACCTCGACGATGCCGCAGCGGTGGCCCGCTGGTCCGAGCACCGCACCGAGGTCGACTCCGGTCGTCGTCGGCTCATCGAGGTTTGTTCCGCTGAGGGTCTGCGCCTCGCCGTCGACGGCATGCACTACTTCGGTCACTGGATCACCCCGATCGGTGCCCCCCGCCGCTACGACACCCGCTTCTTCCTGGCTGCCGCTCCCGAACGTCAGACCCCGCTGCACGACGACCATGAGGTCATCGACAACGTGTGGGTCCGCCCTGCCGACGGGTTGCGCCGGGCCGAGACCGGCGAGCTGATGATGCTGCCCCCCACCATCTCGAGTCTGCGAGCCATGGCCCGCTTCGACACCGTGGCCGACGCTCTGGGTGCGGCCACCGAGATCGTGACCGTGCCTCGCATCTTGCCCAAGGTGATCGCTGTCGACGGCGGGGTGCGCATCGTGCTGCCCGGCGAACCGGCCTACGACGACGACCGGGCAGACCTGCCCCCCGATGTCGACTGGAATCGCATCTCATCAGCGGCGGGAACCACTGGCTTCGATGTGGCGGAGGCCCCATGACCGATGTAGAAGAACCCATTCGCCCCGACCTCGTGGTCGACGTGCCCGTCACCGTGGGCAAGCTCGTGCGCCGGGTCCTGTGCGGCAACCCGAGCATGATGACCGGACCGGGTACCAACACCTACCTGGTGGGCATCGACGAGGTCGCGGTGATCGACCCCGGACCCGACGATGCCGATCATCTCGACGCAGTGGCAGCCGCCGGTAGCGGCCGGATCCGTTGGATCCTGTGCACCCACACCCACCCCGATCACTCACCGGGGGCTGCTCGCCTCAAGGCCCTCACCGGCGCCGAGGTGCTGGCTTTCTCCGATCAGGACGGTCTGGTGTGTGACCGACACCTGGCCGACGGTGACACCGTGGAAGGTACCGAGTTCACCCTCGAGGCCATCCACACCCCCGGCCATGCCTCCAACCACCTGTGTTTCCTGCTGCAGCTCGACCGGATGTTGTTCACCGGTGACCACGTGATGGACGGTTCCACGGTGGTTATCTCCCCACCCGACGGCGACATGGGCCAGTACCTGGAATCTCTCGAACGGCTGGCCGCGTGGCGTCCGAGGATCAGGTCGATCGCCCCTGCCCACGGCCACATGATCGAAGACCCGGCGGCCAAGTTCGACGAGTACCTCACCCATCGCCGGGCCCGTGAATCCCAGATTCGCGATGCCCTCGTCGACCTTGGTCCTCCCGGTGGCGACACTGCCGAGTTGGTGGCTGCCATCTACACCGACGTCCCCGAGTTCCTGTGGCCTGTGGCCCGCTTCAGCGTGTGGTCGCATCTGCGCAAGCTGGCCGACGACGGTGATGCCGCCGCGGTCGATGCCGACGACCCCGACTCCATCTGGACTCCCGTCTGAGCCAATCGCCCCTGTGGTCGGCCAACCAAAATCCGAGGTGTGACGCAGGTCCCTCGCCCCGCCGGCTCCAGTCGGGGTACCGTCTTGACCGCCGGGTCAATCGGTCCGGTAGACACACGTTGACATAAGGGGATCGCGGCATATGGCCGACTACAAGCTCTTCATCGACGGTGAGTACGTCGACGCCCAGTCGGGCGAGACCTTCACCACCTCCGACCCTGGTACCGGTCAGGCCATCGGCGAGATCGCCAAGGCCGGCCGCGAAGATTCGGTCCGAGCCCTCGAAGCCGCCCGCAAGGCGTTCGACGAAGGCCCCTGGCCCAAGATGTCGGGCAAGGAACGAGGCAACAAGCTCAACGAGATCGCCGATGCCATCGACGCCAAGGCCGAGAAGTTCGCCGAGATGGAGGCCCGCGACGGTGGCGGCACCATAAAGAAGGCGGCCTTCGCCGACGTGCCCGGTGCCTCCGGAGCCTTCCGCTGGTTCGCCAAGCTGGCCATCGAAGAGGCCGAAGAGGTCGAGATCCCCGGCACCCCGTTCCCGCCGTCGCAGAACTGGCTCCGCTACGAGCCTCACGGTGTCACCACCGGCATCATCCCCTGGAACTTCCCGTTCATCATGGCCGCCTGGAAGCTGGCCCCTGCGCTGGCCGCCGGCAACTGTGCCGTGCTGAAGCCGGCTTCGTTCACCTCGATCACCGCCCTCATGCTCGGTGAGGTCTTCCAGGAGGTCGACCTCCCGCCGGGCGTGGCCAACATCATCGCCGGCCCCGGTGGTACCGCCGGCGAGGAACTGGCCGTGAACCCGATGGTCGACAAGACCGCGTTCACCGGCTCCACCGAGGTGGGCCGTCGCATCATGCAGCTGGCCTCGGGCACCGTGAAGCCGGTGACCCTCGAGCTGGGCGGCAAGTCGGCCAACATCATCCTCGACGACGCCGACCTCGACCTGGCCGCCGCCATCACCTTGTGGGGCACGTTCTTCCACAACGGTCAGGTCTGCGAGTCCGGCACCCGAGCCATCGTCCACAAGAGCATCTACGACGAGTTCATCAACCTGCTGGTCGACAAGGCCGGCAAGATCGTCATCGGTAGCCAGATGGACTTCGAGACCGACCTCGGTCCGCTCGTCAGCCGCAGCCAGGTGGAGACCGTCGAGCGCTACGTGGCCCTCGGCCGCGAAGAGGTCGGCGAGCCCATCTGCGGCGGTTCCCGTCCCGACGGCCTGGCCGACGGCCTCGACCCCGCTGCCTTCTACCGTCCGACGATCTTCGCTGACGTCCCCAACTCGGCGAAGATCGCCCAAGAGGAGATCTTCGGCCCGGTGCTGTCGGTCATCCCCTTCGAGACCGACGACGAAGCGGTGGCCATCGCCAACGACTCGATCTACGGCCTGGCCGGCGGCGTGCAGTCCACCAACATGGACCGGGCTCGCAGCATCGCCAACCGCATGCGCACCGGCACCGTGTGGATCAACGACTACCACCTGATCTCCCCCGAACGGCCCTTCGGTGGCTACAAGCAGTCGGGTATCGGTCGGGAGCTCGGCATCCAGGGGCTGCGTGCCTACCAGCAGGTGAAGCACATCCACGCCAACCCCGGTGGCAGCCGCGACAACTACATCCACCTCTCGGCTCTAAGCGGCAACATCTGAGTCGACGCTGCCCTGCTCCACCAGCGCAACACGGGTGGAGGCGGCGCCAGCGAGTGGTCATGAAAACGGACGAGCCCCGGGTCGAAAGACCCGGGGCTCGTTGCGTACTGGCTTCAGCCCTGAAGGGCGAGTATCAGATCAGTCGACGGGAACACCGGCGGGAGCGCCGGTGCACTTCATCTCGATCTCTTCGGTGATCTGGTTGTATTCGTCTTCGTTCTTCTTGTCGACCTCGGCATCTTCGCCGGCGACGATCTTGCGAAGCACTCCGTTGGGGAGCTTGGAGTCGTGGAACTCTTGGGCCAGGCAGTCGACGATCCCCTCGGCTCCGGGCATTTCGGCATCGGCGCCGAGGACCTTGTTGATTTCCGTTTTGATCTCGGCCACGGAGGGTCGAGAGCCGGAGTCATTGTCGTCCTTGCC
>JBDTBS010000046.1:0-2905 GCA_039924035.1 Aquihabitans sp.
GCGGCCCTGGGCGAAGGCCTGGAAGGCGGCTTTGCCGGCGTGTACCCGGTGCTCAAGGCGCTGGAAGAACGAGGTGAGGTCCGTCGGGGCTACTTCGTGGCCGGCCTGGGGGCCGCCCAGTTCGCGCTGCCCGGGGCTGTAGACCGGCTGCGGTCGGCTCGCGATCCCCGCCGCGGCGATGCCCTCGGTGGACGTGATGGCCGCGGTGGCAAGCCGGTCGACGATGTGGTGGTGCTGGCAGCCACCGACCCAGCCCAGCCCTACGGGGCCTCTCTGCCCTGGCCATCGTCGGAAGCTGGCCGTCCCGCCCGGGTGGCTGGTGGGCTCGTGGCTCTGGTCGACGGCCAGGCCGCGGCCTTCGTGGATCGGGGCGGACGCAGCCTCGTCACCTTCCCGCCATCCACTTCCGATCTGACCGATTCCGACGTGATGGGCGACGACGGCCCCGACACCCGCTGGGCCGAGGGCCTGGCTGCCGTTGTGCGGTCGGGCCGACGTCGGTCCTTCGAATTCTCCCGCATCGACGGGGCCACGGCCCGCGAATCCGACCATGCCGATGTCCTGCGGTCGGTTGGCTTCGTCGACGGCTACCGAGGCCTCGTCATCCGCCACCGTTGACGGCCATCCTTTCTCGGTCCGGCGCTACGGTCAGACCATGACCTCCACCGATTACTACTGGTGCCTCACCCACGAGCGGGTGGAGGCCGCCGACGACCGCGACGACGTCGACAACTGCCTGGGTCCCTACCCGTCTGCGGCCGCGGCCCAGAACTGGAAGGCGACCAAGGAGGAGCGCGACGAGAAGTGGAAGGACGACGACGACGAGTGGTTCGGCACCGACGAAGACGACGAAGCCAAGGGTCCGCCGGCCTAGCCGACAGGCGCGGAGCACGCTGAGGGACCGGGTCCCGGCCCCCGTAGCCTGCGGGCATGGCGTCTGATCGCGAGCACGTGGTGATCGTCGGGGCTGGGTTCGGGGGGCTGGCCGCGGCGAAGGAACTGGCCGGGTCGCCGGTCCGGGTCACCCTGGTAGACCAGAACAACTTCCACACGTTCTTGCCGTTGCTGTACCAGGTGGCCACATCTGGGCTGGCCAGCGCCGATGTGGCCATGCCCGTCCGAGGCATCATCGCCGGGGACGACAACATGTCCTTTCGGCAGGCCACGGTGACCGGCGCCGACCTCGACAAACGACGGCTCCATCTCCACGGCGAGCACCACGACGTGTCGGACCTGCACTTCGACCACCTGATCGTGGCCGCTGGGGCCACCACCAACACGTTCGGGATCCCGGGCGTGGATCAGTACGGGTTTCCGCTCTACAACCTCCAAGATGCTGTCGAACTGCGCAACCACGTGCTCGAACGGTTCGAAGCGGCCGACGCTGATCCCAGCCTCGTGGACGACGGGGCCCTGACCTTCGTGGTGGTCGGTGGCGGACCCACCGGTGTCGAGGTGGCCGGGGCGCTGACCGAGCTCATCGACATGGTGCTGCGTCGCGACTTCACCCACCTCGACGTGACCCGAGCCCGGGTGGTGCTGGTGGAGATGCGCGACCACTTGCTGACCCCGTTCAGCGCTCGGTCGAGACAGCATGCCCGAGAGACCCTGGAGGCCCGTGGGGTCGAGGTGCGCACGGAGATGCACGTCGACCGGGTGCACCGCACTCGTGTCGAACTGGCCGACGGCGACGTCGTTCGCTCCCACACGCTGGTGTGGGCCGCGGGGGTCAAGGCCAACCCGGTGGCCGCGGCCTTGGGGCTACCGCAGGTGGGAGCGGGGCGGGTACCGGTTGGTCCCGACCTGAAGGTGCGGGGCGTGGAGGGGGTGTGGGCCGTTGGCGACGTGGCCGCCATCGTGGATCCTGGCAACACCGACGGGGCCCCGCTACCCCAGCTGGCGCCGGTGGCCATGCAGTCGGGCCGTCACGCCGCCCAACAGATCGTGCGCGTCGTGGAGGGTCAGACCACCGAGCCGTTCCGCTATCACGACAAGGGCATCATGGCCACCGTGGGCCGGAGCCGGGCTGTGGCCGAGCTACCCCTTGGCATCGAACTGCGGGGCTTCCCGGCCTGGTTGGCCTGGCTGGCCCTGCACCTGGTGTTCCTGGCTGGTTTCCGCAACCGGATAGCGGTGTTCGTGAACTGGGCTTGGAGCTGGTTCACCTGGGACCGGGGTCCCCGCCTGATCTTCGGACCAAGGTCGCGGCGAACCTAGAACCTGCCGCCCACGCCGCGGCAGAGGAAATCGCGGCCGTTATGGTCGATCCCATGCGTGTCGCGGTGACCGGAGCAAGTGGGTTCTTGGGCAACAACCTGGCGTTGGCGCTGCTCGAGCAGGGTCACCAGGTGGTGGCTGCCGATCGAGCCCGGTCCGTGGCCCTCGATGATCTCGACGTCGACTTCGTCGAGATCGACGTCCTGGACCCGGGTTCCCTGCCGGAAGCCTTCGATGGTGCAGATGTGGTCTTTCACTTGGCCGCAATCGTCTCGATCACCGGAGACCCCGAGGGATTCGTGGAGCGGGTGAACGTCCAAGGGCCCCGCAACGCGGCCCGCGCGGCGCTGGAAGCCGGCGTGCAACGGTTCGTCCACTGCAGCTCGGTGCATGCCTTCGACCTGCGCACCTGCGGCCCTTCCCTGGACGAGAACGGGCCCCGCACGACGAAGCCTCACTCGCCCATCTACGACCGGACCAAGTTCGCTGGGGAACAACAGATCCAGGCCGTGATCGCCGACGGGCTCGACGCGGTGATCGTCAACCCCAC
Source organism: Aquihabitans sp. (assembly GCA_039924035.1). Taxonomy (GTDB): domain Bacteria; phylum Actinomycetota; class Acidimicrobiia; order Acidimicrobiales; family Iamiaceae; genus Aquihabitans. Next base: position 2,768 of record JBDTBS010000046.1, read on the forward strand.
CGGTGTCTTCGGAGTTCGTGACTATGGCGGCTCGCGCATCTTCGAGACGATCCACCAACTGCGCACAGGCCAGATTCCGGTCACCGTCGCGGGAGGTTTCGACTTCGTGGATGTCGCCGACGTCGTAGGAGGCATGCT
>JBDTBS010000047.1:0-7695 GCA_039924035.1 Aquihabitans sp.
GTAGAACGGGCTCGTCGAGCTGGTGAGGTGGGTGTCGGTGAAGCGTTGGATGTCCCATGCCCAGTTGGGGTTCTGCGCGTTGGCCTTGCCGACCGGGAGGACCTGGCTGACGATCACCGGCAGGTACAGCACGGAGCTGGCGAAGATGATCGAGATCACGCCGGCGCCGTTGACCTTGAGCGGGATGTAGGTGCTCTGGCCGCCGTACATCTTGCGGCCGACCTGGCGCTTGGCGAACTGCACGGGGATGCGGCGCACGCCCTGCTCCACGAACACGATCGCCACCATGAGCAGGATGAACATGAAGGCGATGATGGCCATGTAGGCGAAGCCCGATTCCACCTTGACGGTGGCGAAGTTGGCGGGCAGGCGGCTGACCACCGAGGCGAAGATGAGGATCGACATGCCGTTGCCGACGCCCCGCTGGGTGACGGCCTCACCGATCCACATCAGCATGGCGAAACCGGCGGTCAGGGTGAGGACCACCAGGGCGAACCGGGCGGTGCTGTAGCTGTCGCCGAAGAGGTCGAGGCCGCTGGTGTTGGCCGCCGCCCCGAAACCGCCGCCACCGTTGTGGAACACGTAGGTGATGCCGGTGCCCTGCAGGAGGGCAATGCCGACTCCGAGGTAACGGGTCCACTGGGTGATCTTGCGCTGGCCGACGGCGCCCTGTTCCTGCCACTGCTCCAGCTTGGGGATCACCACCGCCAGGATCTGCATGATGATCGATGCCGTGATGTACGGCATGATCCCGAGCGCGAACACGGCGAACTGCGTGATCGCCCCGCCCGAGAACACCTGCAGGAAGCTGAGTACGCCGCCCTGCTTGGCCTGGGCTTCCAGGTCGTTGATGTAGGACAGGTTGATGCCGGGGACCGGCACGTGAGACCCGAAGCGGTAAACCGCGACCATGAAGAGCGTGAACAACAGTTTGTTGCGCAGCTCCGGGATCCTGAGGACGTTGCGAAGGGTGGACACTCGCGCTCCTGGGAGGACGGATTGTGCCGCGGCTCAGAGCCGTCGGGTCAGCGGTTGGTGAACTGGTTGCCCTTGGCGGGCGGGCGGCCTTCGCCCCAGGGAAGGGGAAGACGCTCTACCGTACCGCCGGCAGCAATGATGGCTGACTCGGCGGTGGCCGAGAAGGCGTGGGCCTTGACGGTGACGGCGCGGGTGATCTCACCACGGCCGAGCACCTTCACGAGCGAGCCCTTGCCGACCAGGCCGTGATCGTGCAGCGATTCGGGCGACACATCGTCGAGACCACAGGTCTCGAGGGTGTCGAGGTTGAGAGCCTGATACTCCACACGGAACGGGTTGGTGAAGCCCTTGAGCTTCGGAACCCGCATGTGCAGCGGCATCTGGCCACCTTCGAAGGCCGCGGGAATGGTGCCACGGGCCTTCTGGCCCTTGGTACCACGGCCTGCGGTCTTGCCGCCCTTGCCGGCCGTGCCGCGGCCGACGCGCTTGCGTGACTGCTTGGAGCCCGCTGCGGGCTGGAGGTCGTGCACCTTCATCAGGCTTCGCCTTCCTGGACTTCCTCGACGGACACGAGGTGGGGAACCTTGGCGATCATGCCCCGGATCTCCGGGCGATCGGGCAGGGTGTTGGACTTGCCGATGCGGCCGAGACCCAGTGCACGGATGGTGCCGCGCTGCTTGGGCTTCGTGCCGATCGTGGACTTGGTCTGAGTGACCTTGAGATCTGACATCTTCACTTCACCTCTTCGACCACAACGGGGCCCCGCTCGGACTCGTTGTAAGCATCGAGCAGTCCCTTGGGGACGAACTCTTCGGGAGCCAGGCCACGGAGGCGGGCGATCTCATCGGGCCGCTTCAGACCCTTGAGGCCAGCGATGGTAGCCCGGGCCACGTTGATGTGGTTGGGCGAACCGAGCGACTTGCAGAGCACGTCGTGGATCCCAGCCTCTTCGAGGATGGCGCGAGCGGCACCGCCGGCGATGACGCCGGTACCGGGGGCTGCAGGCTTCAGCATCACCCGACCGGCACCCATGATCCCAACGGTGGGGTGGGTGATGGTCGAGCCAGCTAGTGGAACGGCGAAGAGGTTCTTGCGAGCCTCTTCGGTGCCCTTCTGGATGGCCAGCGGGACCTCTTTGGCCTTGCCGTAGCCGAGACCGACCCGGCCAGCGCCGTCACCGATCACCACGAGAGCGGTGAACGAGAAGCGGCGACCGCCCTTGACCACCTTCGCCACTCGGTTGATGTTGATGACCCGCGACTCGCGCAGCTGAACGTCGTTGTTTTTCGTGGCCATCAGAACTCCAGTCCGCCCTCTCGGGCAGCGTCGGCCAGCGCCGCGATGCGGCCGTGGTAGAGGTTGCCACCGCGGTCGAAGACCACGGTGGTGATGCCGGCGGCTTTGGCCCGCTCGGCGACGAGCTCGCCAACTCGGACTGCGGCAGCGACATTGCTCCCAAGGCCCTCGATGGCAGCTTCGGTGGTGGTCGCCGCAGCCAGCGTACGACCAGAGCGGTCGTCGATGAGTTGGGCGGTGATGTGGCGATTGGACCGGTATACGGCCAAACGGGGACGCTCAGCGGTGCCCTTCACCTTCTTGCGGACCCGACGGTGACGGCGGATCCGGGCTTCGCGATTCTTCTTGGCTGAATCACTCATGAGATCTCCTACTTCCCGGACTTGCCGGCCTTGCGGACCACGTGCTCACCGAGATAGCGAACGCCCTTGCCCTTGTATGGCTCAGGCTTGCGCAGCTTGCGGATGTCGGCGGCCACCTGGCCGACGACTTCCTTGTCGGTTCCCTTAACGATGATCCGGTTGGGGGCGGGTACCTCGAAGGTGATGCCCTCGGGGGCCCTCACCTCTACGGGGTGGCTGAAACCGAGAGCAAGGTCCAGGGCATCTGAGCCCCGGGCCGCAACGCGGTAACCCACGCCGATGATCTCGAGTTCTTTGACGAAGCCGTCGGTGACACCGACGACCATGTTGTGAACGAGCGAACGGACCAGGCCGTGCATGGCACGGCTTTCGCGCTCGTCGTCGGGGCGCTCCACGAGCAGGACGTCGCCGTCCTGGCGCAGCGTGATCGTGCCAGGCACATCGCGCTCGAGGGTGCCCTTGGGGCCCTTGATGACGAGGTGACGGTCAGAGACCGTGACGTCGACTCCACTTGGGACGGGGATGGGTGATTTACCGATACGGGACATGTGGCGCTCCTACCAGACGAAGCACAGGACTTCGCCGCCCACGTTGCGCTTGCGCGCTTCGCGGTCGGTCAGAAGACCCTGGCTGGTCGATACGACGGCGACACCCAGACCACCGAGGACGCGTGGAACGTCACCGGCGGCCGAGTAGACCCGCAGGCCGGGCTTGGACACCCGACGGAGGCCGGAGATCGTCCGGGCCCGTTCGGGGGAGTACTTCATGATGACGGTCAACGAGCTGCCAGGACGGCTGCCGTTGTCGGCCACGGAGAAGCTCTCGATGTAGCCCTCCTTCTTGAGAAGGGCCGCAAGGGCTTCCTTCTTCTTGGAGGAGGGCATGCTGACGTCGTCGTGCATTGCCGTGTTGGCATTGCGGATACGAGTCAGCATGTCTGCGATGGGATCAGTCATGGTCATGGTTCGGCCTCCTACCAGCTCGCCTTGCGGACACCGGGGATCTCCCCAGCGTGGACCATGTCGCGAAGACAGATCCGGCACAGGAGGAACTTGCGGTAGACCGAGTGCGGGCGACCGCACTTCTGGCACCGCGTGTAGCCACGCACCTTGAACTTGGGCTTCTTGTTGGCCTTGTTGATGAGCGCCTTTTTGGCCATCAGCTTTGCCCCTCACGCTTGAACGGGAAGCCGAAGGCATCGAGTAGAGCCTTGCCTTCGGCATTGGTACGGGCCGTGGTGACGATGGTGATGTCCATACCACGGGTGCGATCGATCTTGTCGTAGTCGATCTCCGGGAAGATCAGCTGTTCGGTGACACCGAACGTGTAGTTGCCTCGGCCATCGAAACTGTTGGCTGGCAGACCGCGGAAGTCTCGGATACGGGGGATCGCCAAGGCGATCAGCCGGTCGAGGAATTCCCACATGCGATCACCGCGCAAGGTGACCTTGGCGCCGATGGCATTGCCTTCACGGAGTTTGAAGGTGGCGATCGACTTCCTGGCCCGGGTGATCAACGGCTTCTGGCCGGTGATGAGGGTGAGGTCGCTCACCGCGTGCTCGAGGAGCGAGGCCTGAGCGACGGCATCGCCGACGCCCATGTTGACCACGATCTTCTCGAGGCGGGGAACCTCCATCACGTTGCCGAGCTCGAGGGAGTCCTTCAGGTTCTGACGGATGTGCTCGTTGTACTTCGTCTTGAGACGGGGTACGGCTGGTGCAGTTGCGGTATCGGTCACTTGATTTCCTCGCCGGTCCGCTTACAAACACGGATCTTCTTGCCGTCGACGACCTTGTAGCCGACACGGGTGGGCTTGCCATCCTTGGGACTGATCACCGCGACGTTGCTCACCTGGATCGGCATGTCCTTGTCGTGGATGCCGCCCGGCTCGGTGGCCGTGCGCGACTTCTGGTGACGCTTGGCAGTGTTGATGCCTTCCACGATGACCTTGCCCTCAGAGGGGAAAGCCGTCTGGACGACGCCTTCTTTGCCTTTGTCCTTGCCGCTGAGCACGATCACGCGATCGCCCTTGCGGACCTTGAGACCTGACATCAGAGCACCTCCGGCGCAAGCGAAACGATGCGCATGAACTTCTTGTCCCGCAGTTCACGGCCCACCGGGCCGAAGATGCGGGTACCACGGGGCTGCTGCTGATCGTTGATCAGCACGGCCGCGTTCTCATCGAAGCGGATGTAGGAACCGTCGGGACGACGGCGTTCCTTCTTGGTTCGGACGACGACGCACTTGACGACGTCGCCCCTCTTCACGCCGGCGCCGGGGATGGCATCCTTCACGGTGGCGACGAAGACATCGCCGATACCGGCATAGCGCCGACGGGAACCGCCGAGCACCTTGATGCAAAGGACCTCTTTGGCCCCGCTGTTGTCGGCCACCTTGAGGCGGCTCTCCTGCTGGATCACTTGGCACGCTCCAGGATCTCAAGGATGCGCCAGCGCTTCAGCTTCGACAGGGGGCGGGTCTCGCCAACCCGAACACGGTCACCGACGCGGAGGGTGTTCTCCTCGTCGTGCACGTACAGGCTGGTGCTGCGAGCCATGGTCTTGCGGTAGCGGGGGTGGGCCTTGCGGCTAGCGACGGTTACTACGGCCGTCTTGTCCATCCCGGCCGACGTGACCGTTCCCTCACGGGTCTTGCGGGCGTTCTCCCGCGCTTCGGTGGTGATCTCTTCAGCCATCAGGCCTTCTCCTCTTGGGCGAGTGCCTCAGCGGCCTCGATCTCCCGGGCCCGCATTTCGGTTTCGTAGCGAGCGATCTCTTTGCGGGCGGTCCGCATGCCAGCGGTGTTCTCGAGCGTGCCGGTTGCATGCTGCACCCGGAACTTGAACAGCCGATCCTTCTCTTCGTCCAGGCGCTCCACGAGGGTGGCCTGGTCGAGATCGGAGGCGGTGGTAGGCGACTTGGCCATCAGAACCCCTCTTCCCGGGTGACGAACTTGGCCTTGATGGGCAGCTTCTGGATGGCGCGGTCGATGGCCTCGCGGGCCACGACCGGGTCCGAGTAGGTGAGCTCGAAGAGCACACGGCCGGGCTTCACCACGGCTACCCCACGCTCCGGGTTGCCCTTGCCTGAACCCATGCGGGTCTCGGCGGGCTTCTCGGTGACGGGCTTGTCGGGGAAGACGTTGATCCACACCTTGCCGCCACGCTTGATGTGACGGGTCATGGCGATACGGGCCGCTTCGATCTGGCGAGCCGATACCCAACCGGGCTCGAGCGCCTGGACGCCGTAGTCACCCTGGGTGACCTGGGTGCCGCCCTTGGCGGCACCGGTCATACGACCACGGTGTTGCTTGCGGTGCTTGACTTTTCTGGGCATCAACATGATCAGTCACCATCCCCGGGGCGGAAGTGTGGGGTTTCGTGGTGGTCCCGGACCGAGCGCTCGATTGCTTCCTCTTCTTCGAGGAGCTTCTCGATCTCTGGGTCGGCCTCCTGGACCAGGGGCTTTGCTTCTTCGCTGGGATCAGCGGTCACCGTGGCCGGATCGACCGGGGTGGCCTCGGCACGGCGTCGGGACGACGACACGACCTTGGCCGGAGCGGCATCGCCCGACGTCTCGCCTACGGCCATGGCGGCCTCGCGGGAGATCTTGTCTTCGGCATTGGATTTGTAGGGCAGGATGTCGCCCTTGTAGATCCAGACCTTCACGCCGATGCGACCGGCGGTGGTCTTGGCCTCACGGAAGCCGTAATCGATGTCGGCCCGCAGCGTGTGCAGCGGCACACGACCTTCGCGGTACCACTCGGTGCGGGACATCTCCGAGCCGCCGAGGCGACCCGAGCACTGGACCCGGATGCCGAGGGCTCCGGCCTTCTGAGCGTTCTGCACGGCTCGCTTCATGGCCCGGCGGAAGGCGACACGGCCAGCAAGCTGGTCGGCCACGCCCTGAGCGATGAGGGCTGCGTCGAGCTCCGGAGACTTGATCTCCTAGATGTTGAGCTGCACCTTGTTGTTACCGGTGATCTTGGTGAGCTCGCTGCGGAGGCGGTCGGCCTCCGAGCCACGACGGCCGATCACGATGCCCGGTCGGGCGGTGTGGACATCGACACGAAGGCGATCCCGGGTCCGCTCGACCTCGACACGGCTGATGGCCGCGTGGGGCAGGGTGGACATCAGCAGATCACGGATCTTCCAGTCCTCGATGATGTATTCGCCGTAGGCCTTGCGGTCTGCGAACCAACGCGACTTCCAGTCGGTGGTGATGCCCAGGCGGAAGCCGTAGGGATTGACCTTTTGGCCCATCAGTCTTCGTCCTTCTCGTCGGTCTCGGCCGTTTCGACCTGTTGCTTGTCTTCGCCACCGGCGGGCTCGTAGCCCGCCGCTTCGGCGTCTTCGACGGTGTCGAACCACACCTCAGCATCGGTCTGCTCGTACCACTGACTACCGGGCACGTGATACTTCATCGAATCGGCATTGCCCTTGATGTCACCGATTGCTGCGGTGGCCTGCTCGGCCACGGCTTCCTCGGGAACTTCGACGTCGCCGTGATCATGATCATGATCATGGGTCTCGGTCTGACGGCTGCGAGCCACGCGCTCACGGCGCGATGCCCGGCCGACGGTACCGCCACCGACGCGGCCACTGCGGGTGGCCCGTTCGGTGCGGATGCGCAGGGACTCTGCGTCCATGCGGCCGACGATGATCGTGATGTGGCAGGTGCGCTTGCGGATGCGAGTGGCACGGCCACGGGCCCGAGGACGCCAACGCTTCAGCGTCGGGCCCTCATCTGCGTAGGCGGAAGCAACGCAGAGAGCCTCAGGATCCTGGCTGTCGTTGTTGGTGGCATTGGCCACCGCCGAGGCCAGGACCTTGCGGATGTCGTTGGAGATGTCTCGCTCGACGAACTGGAGGATCTCGTCGGCTTCCTGCACGTGCTTGCCACGAACCAGGTCGAGGACCTCGCGGGCCTTGTAGGCCGAGACCCGGACGTAGCGGGCCTGGGCACGGGTGCCAGGACGCTCGTTGGTCTTGTGGATGAGGGCGCCCTTCCGCGTTTCGCGGACGGCTGCGATCTTGGTGCCGCTCTGAGCCATGGTTAGCG
>JBDTBS010000048.1:0-16219 GCA_039924035.1 Aquihabitans sp.
GGCGGAGATATCGGGGGTGGTGGCCAGCCGTGACCAACCGGGAGCGTTGTGGGTACACAACGACTCGGGTCACCCGAACGACATCTGGGCCCTCGACCACGAGGGCGGGGTGCTCGGGCGCTTCACCGTCACCGGGGCCAAGTCTGTCGACTGGGAGGACATCGGCCTCGGTTCTGATCCCGGTGCCGGTCCGGGTGTTGGCGGGAGTTACCTCTACGCCGGCGACATCGGTGACAACGCGTTCACGCCGGTCCTAGGTGCCGAGCTCGATCCTCGCTCTGAGACCAACCCGGTCTTGATCTACCGGGTTGCCGAACCCGAGGTGCCGGCCGGCGGATCAAAGACCGAGACGGGCGTTGATTCACCCGTCGGGATCGCTACCGAACCAGCGGTCTCGTTCTCCGTCGCGTATGCCGACGGTCCCCGTGATGCCGAGGCCCTCCTCGTCGACCCGCTGACCGGCGATCTGTTCGTCATCAGCAAGCAGTGGGACCGGTCGGTCACTGGGCTCTACCGACTTCCGGCCGACACCGTTGCCGCTGAGGTTGCGCCGCAGGGGATCACCACCATGGCGAGAGTGGCCGACGTGGCCGACGCCGGTCTGGTCACTGGCGCCGACATCTCGGCCAACGGCACCTTGGTGGCCCTGCGCACCTACGCCGATGTTCGCCTGTGGAACCGGGACCCCGACGAGACACTGGCGGAGACCCTGGCTGAGCCACCGACCTGCACCCGGCTGGTCCGGGAACCCCAGGGTGAGGCGGTGTCCTTCGGGGCGGACGGTCGGTCGCTGGTGACCATCAGCGAAGGCCAGGGCGTACCCCTCAACTGGTTGAGCGTGCCCGCGGACTGACCGAAACGCCGGTCGACCGGGGTCCAGGCGCGCCGCCACGTGCCTCAGACCGCTGGGTCTACCAGTACTCCTCGAAGTGGATGTTGCCGCGCTGCTTACGGTGGGAGAGCGTGAAGCCCCGCTCGGTGAGGAGCTGCACGACGCCGACGGTCTCGGGGTAGGTGACCTCGCCGTCGGTCTCGGTGGGGAGACCGATCATGGCCGGGTTACCGCACAGGAACACGTGGGTGTTGGCCGGGTCGAGGGTGATGTCCATGTCGGCGAACGCATCGTTGGCGATGAGGTCCTGGATGTAGCGCTTGGGCACATCGGGCTCCCGGGTGGGGAGCGGCATGTAGTGGTAGTTGGGGTAGCGGGTCTCGAGCTCTCGGTGCTGATCGAGGTAGCCGAGGTCGGCCCACTTGCGCACCGACACGGCCGACACGATCGGGCCGCTGTGGCCCTTGCGCAGCAGTTCGATGACCATGGCGTTCTGGGGGGCCTCGCCGGTTCCGGTCGACAGGAGCACGATGGTGTCCTTCGGATTGGTGACCGGGGCCAGCGTGTAGCGGCCGGCCACCTTCGGGCCCAGGTAGATGCGGTCGCCCGGGCGCTTGAGAGCCAAGCGGGGGGTGAGGCCGGGAACGTTGTCCTCGGTGGGGGCAACGAGGACGATGTAGAACTCGATGTCGTCGGCGTCGTGCTCGCTGGTCAGGTATCCGTACTCGTCGAACATGCGACACGAGATGGAGTACGAGCGGCGGACAAGCTTGTCCCAGCGCTCCTCCAGGTTGGGGTCGACGGCATCGTCGATGCGGTCTTCCCAGAACCCGAGGCCGAGCGAGGCGTACTGGCCGGGGAGGTGCGCCACCGAGCCATGGTCGGGCTTGACCCGCAGAACCCACAGGTCCGAGTGGGTCGGTTCGAAGTGGGTGATGGTGGCGTTGTAGTGCTCCTCGCGGAGCTCTTCGACCACGCCGGGTAGCTCACGGCGACGTCCGCCGGTGGGCGACACCGCGGGTAGCTCGATCTCGGGGAACGAGCCGGCTAGCAGGTCCCGTCCACCGGAGTGGCCGGGCATGGTGGCGATGCCGTCGGCGGTCTCGTCGGCTTCGCCGAGGAACCACAGGTTGCCGGTGGCCAGAGCGGCGTCGGTGGCCCCGACATCGGCTGGGGTGGAGGCAATGCGGCCCGAGGAGAACACGACGTGGTCGAACTGGAGGTCGGGGGTGCGTCGGTCGTTGAAGAAGGCCATCGGGTAGCCGTCGACGTCGGAGATCTGGGCTGGTACCGAGCGGTACAGGAGGGTGGCCTGACGTTCGCGCTCGAGGGTGTTGAGCAGTGTTTCGCCGACCGGCGAGAGCAGACCGGGGTCCATGCCGCCGGCAGCCAGGACGACGCTGCCGCCCTGTTCGGCGATGCGCACGGTCAGCTCGACGGCATGGTCGGTGTGGCCGACCACCAGCACGTCGACATCGTTGACGTGCTCGGGGACCAGGTCGACGTGGATGCGGTCGCTGGTGATGGTGGACACCTTGGGCGCCCAGTCGGGGTCGGTGTTGCGCTGGGCCACGAGGACGGCGCGGACCGCGTAGGTGGCCCGGTTCGTGGTGACGGTGAGCGTGCCGTCGCCGGCATCGATGGCACTGACGGTCTCGCCGTAGCCGACCTCGAGGCCTTCTTGACCGAGCACGTCTGGGAATGCCACGGAGGCACCGGATTCGATGACCCGGACCCGTTGTAGGCCGCACTGGCGGGCGAATGCTGCGGCCGAAAGGCCACCGGCATTGCCGCCGATGACGAGAAGATCGAGGGCCGTGTTCATCGTGGTCGTCCGTTCAGGATGGCGGGGAACATGACCGCGAAACTTAGGTCGCCGAGGTCAGGCATGGATAACCGGTGTTTGGCATGTGGACCGGTCGAGAGTGGAAAATTCGGTCCTCATCTCCGGTTCGACCCCAGTTCAGCTGTCGGGTTGCAGCGACGCCGCAACGGTGGCCCCGAGTTCCCAGCAGGCCGTCCGGTCTTCGGGGGTGGGGTCGCCGATGGTCTTCACCGGCTGCGATACCGCCCGCCAGGCCAGCCCGGTGACGATCCGTTCGACGCCGACGATGGCCCCGTCGACATCGTTGTTGCCGTGAACGAGCAGGCCATAGGGACGACCGCGGGTGGCATCGAGGCACGGGTAGTAGATGGTGTCGAAGAAGTGCTTGAGCGCTCCCGACATGTAGCCGAGGTTGGCTGGAGTGACCAGCAGGTAGCCGTCGGCATCGAGCACGTCGGAGACGGTGGCCCCGAGAGCGGGCCGGGTGGCCACGTCGACATCTTCGATGGCATCGGTGCCGGCCCCTTCGAGCGCCTGGTGCAGCAATTCTTCCACGGTGGGTGACGGAGTGTGGTGCACCACGAGTAGACGGGCCATGCCCCCAGCATCCCACCCGCGGACCGGAGCCATTGCTGGGCGCGGTACGTTCGCCGGCATGGGACCCTTCTCGCACCCCTCTTCCGACGACCGGGCTTCGATCCACATCGATGCGCCGCCCGATGTCGTCTACGCACTGGTCACCGATGTCGCCCGCATGGGCCGGTTCAGCCCCGAGTGCACCGGAGGCCGTTGGCTCGATGGGGCCACGGGCCCGGCGGTGGGGGCCCGGTTCAAGGGCACCAACCGTCGAGGTGTGGCCCGGTGGTCCACGACCAACGAGGTCGTGGAGGCCGAGACCGATCGGGCGTTCGCGTTCGAGACCAAGCAGAGCGGCATGCGTTGGCGCTACGACCTGGAACCCGACGGCGAAGGCACTCTGCTCACCGAGTCCCGCGAGGCGTGGAGGTCCCAACCACTGGTGGCGAAGATCTTCACAGCCGTGGTGTTGGGTGGGACGAAGTCGCACGACGACGAACTGCGGGAGGGCATGACCGCCACCCTGGAGAAGATCAAGCGGACCGCCGAGGAGGGCGCGTGAGCATCAACCGTTGCCCGTGTGGGTTCGGCGACTCCTACGAGACGTGCTGCGGCCCCATTCATGGCGGGGCCAAGGCCTCGACGGCCGCGCAGGTCATGCGGGCCCGTTACAGCGCTTTCGCCGTCGGCCGGGAGGACTACCTGTTGGCGTCGTGGCATCCCGACACTCGTCCTGTCGACCTGGAGTTGGAACCGACCATGCGCTGGGTTGGCCTCGAGATGATCGGGACCACCGGTGGTGGCATGTTGGACCGCACGGCCACCGTCGAGTTCATGGCCCGCTACCGCGAGGGCATGCGTGACGGTGAACTGCACGAGGTCAGCCGGTTCGACAAGGTCGACGGGGCCTGGCTCTACGTGGAGGCCGTTGAGGCTGCTCTCGGTCAGGTGACCGGCCACCCGTCCGGCGACTGACCAGACTTCAGCGCTCCGGGAGCGACCAGTCCACGGGTGTTCGGCCGGCCGCTTCGAGAGCGGCGTTGGTCCGCGAGAACGGTCGGCTGCCGAAGAACCCTCTGTGGGCCGACAGCGGCGACGGGTGAGGCGACTCGATGACCACGTGTCGGTCGGTATCGATACGGTCCTTCTTGCGGCGGGCGGCGGCTCCCCACAGCAGGAACACCACCGGTTCGGCCTTGTCGTTCACCGTGTCGATGACGGCATCGGTGAAGGTGTCCCAGCCCTGGCCCTGATGGGATGCGGCCTGGTGGGCTCGCACGGTGAGGCTGGTGTTGAGCAGCAGCACGCCTTGGCGGGTCCAGGCATCGAGGTTGCCATGGTTCGGGACCTCGAGACCGAGGTCGTCGTGGAGTTCCTTGAAGATGTTCTTGAGCGACGGGGGCGAGGGCACGCCCGGCGGCACCGAGAAGCACAGCCCGTGGGCCTGACCGGGGCCGTGGTAGGGGTCCTGGCCGAGGATCACCACCTTCACCTCTGCGTAGGGGGTTTGGTGGAGAGCGGCGAAGACCTGTTCGGGGGGTGGGAACACCTGGTGATGGGCCCGCTCGTCGGCCACGAACGCTTGCAGGTCGGCCCAGTAGGGCTTGGCCAGTTCGTTCCCCAGTAGCGGGTTCCAGTCGGTCTGCGGTGACATGGTCCGGTGTCCGGTTCTCAGCTCGCCCGTCAGTACGGGTGGCGGTCGGTGCGGTCGGCCCAGGCCTGGAAGGATGCTTTGCCGAGGTCGGGTCGGAACTGGGTGATGGGCAGGCGCCGCTGGTCGAGGGGGAGGGCGAAGTCTTCGTACTGGAAGGCATCGTCGAAGCCGATGGCCCGGGCGTCGTCCCAGTGGTTGGCGAAGTGCACTGCATCCAGACGGGCCCAGTAGATGGCGCTCATGCACATGGGGCAGGGGGCGCCGCTGGCGTAGATCTCCATACCCATGAGCATCCGGGACCGTTCGGGCACGGGATCGTCGGAGCCGGCGGGGCGGGGCGCCAGAGCGAGGGTCGACTGGTCCCGCTGATCGGCGGGGATGTTCGGAGCCGTTGGGTTGAGGATGGCCACCGCGTTGCGGATGGCATCCATCTCGGCATGGCCGGTTGGGTCACCGGTGAGCAGCACCCGGTTCTGGCCGCGGGCCACGATCTCTCCGTCGCGGGCGATGACGGCCCCGAACGGCCCGCCCCAGTCGTTGGCCACGGTCTCTTCGGCCAGTCGGCAGGCTTCGGCCATCAGTTCGTCGGGGGTCACGGGTCGAGCCTCGCGCGTCCGGTCAGGGGTGGAGCGACTCGATGCGGCGGCTGGTCAGGTTCGGGTCGGCGGCGATGGCCTCGTCGGTGAACAGGAGAGGCCGAAGGGTCTTGGACGAGTAGGCCTCGGTGCCGTCGACGTGGTGGGGCGACCGGTCGTCGCCGCTCTGTCCGTAGGCGAGAAGGCCGAAGCCGTGGGGTCCGTGGTCGGTCATCTCCACGGCCATGAGGTAGCTGGTTCCGTAGGTGCATCCGTAGCCGTCGGTGCGCAGACCGGTGCGGTCGGTGTGGCCGGGGATCGACGCGCCCACTGCCGCTTGGGGTTCGAGGCTGCTGGTGCTGAGCGCACCGAGAGGGGCGAGGATGTTGAGCACCCCGTCGCCTTCGCCACCGCCGTGTACGGGGACCCGACGGTCGCCTCGTCGTGCGAACTGGCCCTTGCCCACGGTGCTGTCGGGGGCCAGACCGGCGGCTTCGAGAGCGTGGGCTGCGGCCACCAGTCCGGCGATGACCGGATCGGTCCCGGTGGCAGGGGCAGGGGTGAGCCGGCGGGGCGTGTTCACCGGGTCGGCGGGATCGAACGGTTCGGCGAACAGGCCACCGGCATTGCGGAAGTCGGCAGCGGTGAAGGCCACCATCAGCTCGCGCCACAGCAGGGCTCCGACCGAGTCGAGATCGAAGCGACCATCCCATGCCTCCAGCACGTCGGCCAGGTGGTCGACGCGGACCAGGTCGGCGGCGTGGATCAGATCGTCGGGTTCGGCCGTCTCGGCCAGGCGTGAGGCGTTCCGAGCTCGGGCCACCACCTCGTCACGCAGGAGTTCGGCGCTGAGGCTCTCGTTGTCGAGCACGGCATCGATCACTGAGTCGACGGTGGCATCGCCAGCGCGGGCCAGGCGGGCCACGGTCCGCACGTTCTGCCGGGTCCGCAGGCTGGTGGGCATGGCTTCGAGCCCGTGAAGCGGTGAGTAGCCGGTGAGCAGTTCGTCGGGGTGGGTGAGCCAGTGCGGGTCGTTGGCGTTGAGCACGTAGTCGGTGCGCTCCAGCTGGGGCAGCCGCGCCGGGGGTATGAGGCCGGGGTTGCGGGCGCCGTCTTCGACCACCCATTCGTCGTCGGGGTTGGAGCCGTCGAGCATGGCCAGTCGGGACTCGTAGAAGAAGTTGCCCATGGCATCGTTGCGGGCATTGTCGTCATAGCGGTCGGCGGCGGCGGGCGACAGGTTGGGAGTGGCTGAGGCATCGGTGTACCAGACCCGACCGCTGCGGTCGGTGGCCAAGGTGTTGACCCAAGGCATGCCCTTGACGTCGGCATAGGTCTGTTGGAGTTCGTCGAGGCTGGTGGCGGTGCAGGTGGCCAGGAACTGTTCGGTGACGGCCATGTTGTCGAGGTTGGCATCGCGGTAGGTGAAGGCTGTCTCGAGGCCCCAACCCAGCAAGGGCAGGTTGAGCATGGGGCCGTAGTGGGTGGACCAGAGGGTCCGTTCGACCGGGGAGCGGGAGCCGTCGCTGTTGGCCACCTCGATGGTGTGAGTGGTGGCAGTCATGTCCCGTTGCTCGTCGCCGTAGCGGTAGCTGGTGGGCTGGTCGGCCACCAGGTCGAGCTTGTAGAGGGTGAAGCGGCTGCCTCGCGAGAAGGTGTGGGTCCAGGCCACGTCGGCGTTGAAGCCGATCTGCACGCCGCCGGTACCGAGTAGCGACACCCCGTAGACATCGAGTTCGCCGGGGATGGTGAGGTGGCACTCCCAGAACCGGGCTTCGCCGCTCCACGGGAAGTGAGGGTTGGACATGATGATGCCGTGACCCGACGCGGTCACGTCGCGGCCGAGGGCCCAACCGTTGCTGGCCCCCGCCGAGGCTTCGCTGGCTCCACCGCCACCCATGGCCGACAGAGGCGCCGGAGCAACCGGACCGTCGGGCCCGGGGGCTTCGGCTCGACCGATGAGCCCAGCCAGGTTGCGGCCGCTGGCCATGAGGGCCACGTCGACCAGATAGGCGTAGAGGTCTAGCTCGGTGATCGGACGGATCCACTCGGCATCGGCGCACCAGCGGGGCAGGGTGTCGTTGGCCTTCGCTTCGGCTAGAGCCTGGTTGTAGCCGACGGTGTAGCCGGCCATGAGTTGGCGCACGTGGTCGGGTTGGGCATCGCGCCAGGCAGGGGCCCGGTCGACCACGCCGAGGGCCAGGTAGCCGAAGTCTGAGGCCAGGTGGCTGTCTTCGGCGCCGGGACCGTGGAACGCAGCCCGTTCGGAACGCACCTTCACGATCTGATCGGCGATGGTGGGGAGGTGATCTCGGGCGCAGGCATAGCCCTGGCCGTAGCCCAGGCCACCCCAGTCGTCGGCGCGGATGTGGGCCACGCCGTGGGTGGTCCAACGGATGTCGGCGGCGTAGCGGGCGTCGGCAGGTCCGGTCATGGTCGTGCATTGGATCATCTCTGAGTAGCCCCGTCAGGGATCGGGTCGGGTCGGACGTTCTGGCCCGGCCCCAGCGCTCTCGGTCGCGCCCCTGTACCGCCACCTCCCCCGGCGGCCTCTCCCGGCGGCTTTGCGTGGAGGCTTTGTCCCGGCGGCCTCTCTCCGCGGCTTCTTGGCGGCCTCTCCTGGCGGCTTCGCCGCGTTCGATGCTTGCCCTCGTCTGGCTTCTGTGCCGGCCGCCGTCCTGTCTCGGGCCGCGGACCTGTCGTCCACCAGTTGGGTCCGACCGTTTCCTGAGGGTGGATCACGGTCGTGGGCGCGTAGCGTGAGCGCGATGAAGCCGTCGAGCATGTGGGAACGGTCGAAGCAACGGTCGAAGCAACGGTCGATCGGGCGTGTGGTCGCGGTGGCGCTGGCGGCTCTGGTGGTGGTGGCCGCGCCGGCTTGTAGCAAGGACGACAAGGCCACTTCGTCGTCGACCACCCTCGATGTCAACGCCGACCCGCCCAACGATCCGCCCACCACCACGTCCCCGTCGACCACCGTGGCCGAAACCGAACCGGTGGAGTCGACCACCACCGAAGCGGTGACCGGGGAGACCTTCGGTGGGGCCATCGATGGCGAAGACGGTGAGGTCGACATCTCCTTCACCAAGGCCGACGGGGTCATCCGCAACTTCGCGGTACGCGGTCTAAAGATCCAATGTCTGCCCATGGCTGGCGGCGAGGCCACCTCCCGGCTCATCGACGTGGTCATGGACCCGGTGCCGGTGGGGGCCGACGGGATGGTCGACTACACCGACGAGGACGGCGACTTCGCTCCGCAACTATCGGGTTCGTTCGCCGACGACGGCCGTTTCATCGGCGGCCTCTACCTGAGTCAGCAAGTAGCCAACGACGTGTGCGGCGGCGAGTTCACCTTCGAGCTAGCCGGCTGAGCCCTGCCCGTCGAACCCTGCCTCACTTCTTGAACAGAAGGTGGCTACTGGATAGCCACTCTGTCCTCAAGAACGGTGGACCCGCTACCCGCCTTCGTTCTTGAACAGAAGGTGGCTACTGGATAGCCACTTTGTGTTCAAGAACGGTGGAGATGCTGACGCCGAGCGCCGCCGGCCGAGTCGGGAGGGGCGGCGCGGGTCAGGGTTGGATGGCGAGGCGTTTGCGGGCGGCCACCAGGCGGGGGGTGGTGCCGCCGGGGGCTCCGAGGGTGCGCAGTACGGCCCGGGTCACCGACAGTTCACGTTCGCTGGGCATCTTGAGGCGCAGTAGGTCGTGGGCTATGGGCGGGAGGCAAGCGACGGCCCCGTTCCACAGGGCCTGCCACACGGGCATGGCCGAGTCGGGGATCATCGGCGGGCTCTCGAGGAACGAGATGGCGGCCGCTCCGTATTCGGCGGTGCCCAGGTTGGGGCGGTGCCGTTCGAGGGCGGCGTTGATGCCGTTCCAGTCGGTGGGCGGGTCGATCACCCCGGTGGCGATGCCCACCCGGGATACTTCGCCCACATACGTGTCGAGTTCCCGACGGTCCATGGGTCGCAGGCTGAAGCGCCGGTTGGCGGCGGCGATGGCGGCGTACTCGGTTATGTGGACCCAGTGCAGCAGGTCGGGGTCGTTGGCCGCGTAGGGCCGACCGTCGGGGGTGTTGCCCACCACTCGGCCGTGGATCTTGTAGACCATGCGGCACAGGCGGTCGGCTTCGGTGGAGGACCCGTAGACCACGCCCTGCACGAAGTCTCCGGTGCGTTGGGTGCGTCCGATGAAGTCTTCGGCGAAGGCTGAGTGCTCGGCCACGCCGGCCATGGCCAGCGGGTGCAGGGCCTGGAGAGCGAAGGCAGTGATGCCGGCGATGAGCAGGGACCCGTCGGCATGGACCTTCCAGGCCACGCTGTCGGGGCCGAACCAGCCGGGGTCACCGAGCTCTTCGGGTTGGAGCTCGAGGGTGGCCGGGTCGATGGCCAACGGAGCGAAGATGCGGCCCAAAGGAATGGCCAGCAACGGGGAAGCCAGGGCGGCCATGGTGCCCACGGTGATGCCGACGGTGCGTTCGAGCGGTGAGGGGGTGGGCGGCACCCACGGGGCCTTCGGGGCGAGCAGGGCAACCGCGGGTTGGGCGATGGGCCGGGGGCCGTTGGCCGACACCTTCGGTCCGGTGGGCGCAGTGGGTGGGACCCGCACCCCGTCGGGTAGCGGTGGAGCGGTCGCTGAGTGACGCTTGGCGGTTTGGCTCTTGGGCTTTGGAGCGGTCGACTTCGTGGCCGTGGCCGTGGCCGTGGCCGTGGCCTTGGGCTTGGGTTTGGGCTTGGGCTTGGGCGTGGGCTTGGGAGTGGCGGGCTTCGTGGCGCTGGGCTTCGTGGTGGCGGTCATCGGTCTCCCCCGGTGGTCGCGCTGCTGGTCGTGCTCTTGGTGTCGCTGGTGGTCGCGCCGTTGTCGTCGATGGTCCCACGGCCGATGTCTTCGTCGGTATCGATGTGGACGCCGTCTTGGGAGGGGCCGATCAGTTCCACTTCGAAACCATCGTGGTCTTCGAGGTAGGCGATGGTCGGTCGGCCTTGAAGCGGGTGGTGGATACCGCCGTCCAAGGTTCGCCAACCGTGCTCGGACGCTTCGCCGACCAGTTGCTCTAGCCGCTCGGTGGTGGGTAGCCGAAAGGCAATGTGGTTCATGCCGGGTCGGAGTCGAGAGTGCAGCATGCCCGGGACCATGTCGGGCGACTGCTCGATCACGATGCCCGTACTGCTCACCCCGTCGCCGTCGCGCCACACTCGGCCGTGGTCGAACCGGCGGACCACCTGGTAGCCCAATTCGCTCAGCAGCCAACCCCAACTGCGTTCGGACCGGTGCAGATCCGGAACCCATAGCTGGATGTGATGGATGGACACGGACCGACTCTACGGGGCGTTTGCCGGAGCCGTATGTCGGAACTATCCCCGTTGCGCTCTGTGGGTCGCTACCGTCTGGCATCAGCGTGTGGGATCACGGAGGAGGGTTGGTGGTGGGAATCATCGCAATCACTGGTGCCGCCAGCGGAATAGGGCGGGCCACCAGAGAGCGTCTGGAGAAGGATGGACACACCGTCATTGGCATAGACCTGCGCGACGCTGAGGTGATCGCCGATCTCTCGACCGAGGGAGGCCGGCGGGTGTTGACGAGGGAGGTCGATAGGGAGTCGGGCGGTGTCCTCGACGGTTTGGTGGTGGCCGCCGGAGTCCGCGGTGATGACGGGGCCCCTGTGGTGTCGGTCAACTACTTCGGAGCCATTGCCGCCCTCGAGGGATTGCGGCCGTTGCTGGAGCGAGGCGAGAACTCGAGTGCGGTGGCCATCGGCTCGAACTCGGTCACCACGCACCCGGGCTATCCAATAGACGTGGCCGAATGGTGTCTGGCCGATGATGAGCCCCGCGCCCGACATGCCGCGGCCGACGACGGGATCGGTGCCTACACGGCATCGAAGTTGGCTCTGTCGCTCTGGGTGCGCCGTCAGGCCACCACCATGGAGTGGGCCGGTGCTGGAATCCGGCTCAATGCCATCGCCCCCGGGTTCATCGATACCCCGTTGACCGACGGTATGTGGGAGTACATGGGCTCGCTGGGCGAGGTCTACCCGATCCCCGCGCAGCGACCGGGTACCGCCGAGGAGGTGGCCGCTCTGCTGGTGTATCTGCTGTCGCCCGATGCTGCTTATTTCTGCGGATCGATCGTGGTGATGGACGGCGGTACCGAGGCCGCTCTCCGACCAGACGACTGGCCCCGACCCATGGAGATCTAGCCAGCCCCAAAAAGCCGAAATAGCGTAGAATTTGGTTGCTATACGACCAAAATCTACGCCATTTCGCTGGTTTTGAGGGGTTGCGCGGGTTAGCGGGTGGCGGGGCTCACATGATCGAGGGGACTATGGCCTCGATGACGGTGGGGCCCTTGGTGGCGAAAGCTGCCTTCAGTTGGGTGACGAACTCTTCGGCGGTGGTGGCCCGGGTGGCCGATACGCCCATGCCGTTGGCCAGCGACACGAAGTCGAGGTCGGGGCGGCTGATGTCGAGCATCTCCTTGGCCTTGTCGCCGGCTTCGGCGCCGACCCGCGACAGCTCCATGTTGAGCACCGCATAGGAAGAGTTGTTGAAGATGATGGTGACCACGTCGAGGTTCTCGCGGGCCATGGTCCACCAGGCCTGCATGGTGTACATGGCCGCCCCGTCGGCCTGGAGGGCCACCACCTGACGGTCTGGGCAGGCCACTGCCGCACCGAGAGCGGTGGGCAGTCCGTGGCCGATGGCTCCACCGGTGAGGCACAGCCAGTCGTGGGCCGGGGCGCCAGCGGTGAGACTGGGGGCGAACAGGCCCGACGTGTTGCCTTCGTCGGACACGATGGTGCCTTCGGGCATGAGGGCTCCGAGGGCCTGGGCGACACCTTCGGCGGTCAGCGGACCGGTGGGCAGATCGGGGCGTACCTCGGCCTGGATGGTGGCCGCATCGGCGGGGGCGTCGACAGCTTCGGCCAGTGCGGCCAGTGCCGCGGCCGGGTCGCCGCTGGTGTCGGCCAGTACGTGGACGGTGCAGCCTTCGGGGACGAGGTCGCTGGCCTTGCCGGGGTAGGCGAAGAAGGACACCGGCGACTTCGAGTCGACCAGCACCAGGTGCTTGAGGCCGTCGAGCTGCATGGCCGCGAACTCGGCCAGGTAGCCGAGACGGTCGATGGGGACTCGCCCGGCGCCGCGTTCGATGCGGGTCGGGAAGGTCTCGGCCATGAGCTTGGCGCCGGTGGTGTTGACGATGCGGCTGGCATCGACGAGGGCATCGGCTCGACAGGCCCGGCCGCCCAGGAACAGAGCGACGGGCTCGTCGCCGAGCAGCAGGTCGGCGATCTCGGCCACCTTGGCCTTGTCGACGGGGGTCGGTTCGGCGGGGGCGTGCGGCTTGGCTGGCTCGGCGCCTTCGATCCAGCAGACGTCGGCGGGGAGGATGAGGGTGGCTACCTGGGCCGGGGGGCCGGCGGCGACGGCCACGGCTTCGGCGGTGTCGGTGGACACGGTGTCGATGCTGTTGGAGGTGCGGATCCAGGTGGACACGTTGCGGGCCACTGTCTCGATGTCGGACTCGAGCTGGGCGTTGTACTTCTTGTGATATGTGGCGTGGTCGCCGACGATGTTGACCACACCTGTGTGGCCCTTGTTGGCGTTGTGCAGGTTGGCCAGCCCGTTGCCGAGACCAGGGCCGAGGTGCAGGAGGGTGCAAGCGGGCTTGTCGGCCATGCGCGCGTAGCCGTCGGCGGCACCGGTGGCGACGCCTTCGAAGAGAGCGAGTACGCCGTGCATCTCGGGGACGTCGTCTAGGGCGGCAACGAAGTGCATCTCCGAGGTGCCGGGGTTCATGAAACAGACGTCTACGCCAGCGTCGACGAGGGTGCGGATGAGGGCCTGGGCACCATTCATGTGCAGTGTTCTCCTGGGTTGGTTCTCTGGTCGATCATGGTCTGGGTGATTCGCGAATGCACTTCGTCGGTGAGTGCCGGTGGAGCGTCCGTCAGTCGAAGATGACGCCGGGGTTGAGGATCCCGGATGGGTCGAACGAGCTCTTGATGCGACGCATCAGGTCGAGTTTCGCGGGGTCTTCGATGGCAGCGAGGTACTTCTTCTTGGCGGTACCGATGCCGTGCTCGCCCGAGACGGCGCCGCCGAGCTCGGTACCCGCGGTCAGGATGCGGCTGACGGCTTCGGTGCTCTTCTCGGGGTCGGGTTGGAACACCGACAGGTGGACGTTGCCGTCGCCGGCGTGGCCGCAGCCGACCACCATCGACCCGGTGTCCTGGGCGATTTCCTGGACGGTGGACAGGTATTCGGGAATGGATGCCCGGGGCACGACCACGTCGATGATGTCGCTGGCGTTGAGGGCCTTGGCTGTCCAGAACGCCTTCTCCCGAGCATCGATGAGTGCTGCGCCGGATCCAACAGGGAGCACGTAGAGGTCGAGTGCCCCGAGGTTCGTGACGAGCTCGCCCAGCTCGGTCACGTCGTCTTCCACCCGGTCGTCGGTGCGGTTCTCGAGCACCACCACCAGGTAGGCCAATGCGTGGTCTTTGATGTCCTGGGGGATGCCTAGGTCGAGGTTGGCGCTGCCGGTGATGGCCGTCATCGTGATGAAGTCGATGTACTCCAGCACGGTCGGCTGCATCCCGGAGTCGATGATGCGGGGGACGGCGGAGGCCAGTTCCTCGAGTGTCGAGAAGGGCACGAGCACGGTGGCGCCAGAGGGGAGGCGGGCGTGGAGGCGCAGGATGGCCTCGGTGGCCAGCGCCAGGGTGCCTTCGGAACCGATGATGAGTTGGGTGAGGTCGTAGCCCGAGGTGGCCTTCACGAACTTGCCGCCGGTGCGGATCACTTCGCCGGTGCCGAGGACCGCGGTGAGCCCGAGGACCTGGTGGCGGGTGACTCCGTAGCGGACGGCCCGCATGCCGCCGGCGTTGGTGGCCACGTTGCCGCCGAGGCTGGCCGAGTTCTCGCCGGGGAACACCGGGTACACGAGGCCGACGGCCGCAGTGGCTTCGTCGAGTTGGGCCAGGGTGACGCCGGGTTGGACGGTGGCGGTGTGGTTCTCGGTGTCGATCTCCACGATGGCGGCCATGCGTTCGAACGACACCAGCACGCCGTCGGGCTGGGGGATGCAGGCCCCCGACAGCCCGGTGCCCGAACCCCGGGCGGTGATGGGCACGTTGTTGGTACCGGCCCATTCGACGATGGCGGCCACCTGTTCGGTGGTCTCGGGCCGGACGACGGCCAGTGGCCAGTGGGCCTCGACGGTGAGGGCTTCGTCGTGGGTGTAACAGCTGTTGATGTCGTCGCCGGTGAGCACGTGGGCGTCACCCACGATGTCGACCAGTGCGGCGCGGTGCGTGGCTACGTCAGCCATCGGGTCCCCTCGGTAACTCGTTAGCGGTCGACTCCGACCGGGGCCCGATGGTCAGGTACCGGACCCCGCGGGCATGCTACGCCGCTAACCGGCAGTAGACCGTAAGGCTGGCGGTGGGAGGTCCCGTGGGTCGGAGTTGGCCGGTGGGCCGACTCTCACTGGTCAGAGGTCGGGGAAGCCGAGGTCGAGGTTGGGGGCTTCGAGACCACCGTCGACCTCGATGATCTTGCCGGTCACGAACGAGCCGGCCGGCGAGGCCAGGTACAGCACGGTGCTGGCGATGTCATCGGGTTCACCGATTCGTTTGAGGGGGGTGACGTCGATCATCGACTGACGGATCTCGTCGTCGTTCATGACGATGTCGAGAGCCGACGTGTTCACCGAACCGACGGCAATGGCATTGACCCGGATGCGGGGGGCCAGGTCTCGGGAGGCCAGTCGGGTGTAGTGGGCCAGGCCGGCCTTGGCCGTGCCGTAGGCCAGGTAGCCCCGGCCCGATACCCGGCCGACCACCGACGTGATCCCGACGATGGCTCCGCCGCCGGTCTCCAGCATGTGGGGCACCGCGGCCCGGTTGAGAGCGTGGGCGGTAGCCACGTTGAACGAGAACGCTTCGTTGAGAAAGCGGGGTGAGGTGTGCTCGAACGGGCGAGGCATGCTGCCGCCAAGGTTGTCGACCACCACGTCGAGTCGGCCGAAGGCTTCCATGGCCGCGTCGGCCAGTCCGGCCACTGCATCCAGGTCGCTGAGGTCGGCCTGGACCACGTGGGCCCGTCGCCCGGCGGCGGTGATCTTCTCGGCCACGTGCTGGAGGTCGTCGAGGGTGCGTGACGAGATGACCACGTCGGCTCCGGCTTCGGCCAGGGCTATGGCGGTGGCAGCCCCGATACCGCGACCTGCGCCGGTGACGATGGCGACCTGGTCGGGGATGAGGAAGCGGTCGAGGATCAAGGTTGTCTCCGGTGGCTGAGGGTGAGCGTCAGGCTGGGTGGCCATCGCGGTCGCGGTGATGGGACGGCCGGGGTTGCGGTCGACAGGGTAGGACGGTCCGACTGGCCGGTCCGACTGGCCGGTACGACTGGCCGGTGCGTCTGGTCAGGTGAGGCGGGTGGGGCAGGCGATGTCGGTGGGTCGAGGCCGTCCCCGCAGGGTGGAGGCCCCGATGAACTGCCACCGACTGCGTTCCACAGGCCGGGCCGCTTCGATGGCCGCCCAGGTGGCCAGGACCATGGGCTCATGCTTCTTGGCCAGTTCGGTGAGCCGGGCTGCTTCGTTGACGGGATCGCCGATGACGGTGAACTCGAAGCGGCTCTCGTGGCCGATGTGGCCGGCCACCGCAGGGCCATAGGCCACGCCCACCCCGGCCTCGAGATCGGGTACTTCTCGGCGGAGTCGTTCGGCCACCCAGCGGGCGGTGGCCAGGG
>JBDTBS010000049.1:0-3565 GCA_039924035.1 Aquihabitans sp.
CGACGGTGTGGGCTCCCCCGCTGGCTCGGCCGCTGGTGGCGAAGAGGCAGGGGCCGCGGCCGCCGGCTTGGCCGGGGTGGCTGGGCGTCCGGTGGTGGCTGCCCGCTCGGCCTTGGCCTCGGCCAACTTGGCCCGAGCCTGGTCTGCGGGGCCTCCCCCGGGGCGAGGCGGTGGTGCGGGACGATCGCTACCGCGGGGTGTTGCCGGGGCCGTTCGGGCAGGCGCTGCGGGGCGAGCAGGAGCCGAAGGGGGCGCACTGCCAGCCGTCGATGCCGCGGAACGAGCGGGAGGTGGTCCGGCTACGGCCGGCGCCGAGGACGCGGCCGGTCCCTCGACCGGGACGTTGCCTGAAGCCAGGGCGGCCTCGAGGCGAGCGATGCGGTCGACGAGGGCATCCACCGACGTCCCACCCTCGACTCGGGTCATCTTCACCAAGGCCACCTCGAGGGGAATGCGAGGGTCGGGGGCCTGCCTCATCTCCAGCAGGGCATCACCGACCGCTTCGAGGGCCCGGGTGGTGGCCCGGTCGCCGAGTTGGTCGGCCCATGAGCGCACGATGTCGATGTCGCCAGGAGGCAGGTGGGGGGTAGGGCCGCCCATGCGCACCAGGAACACATCGCGCAGCCGGCCGAGCAGCGCCTCGCCAAGGATTCGAGGGTCACGACCGGCAGACACCGCTTCGGCCACCGCGGCCAGAGCCTTGCCGGCATCGCCTTGGGCCACCGCGTCAAGCAGGTCGGCGAGGGCTTCCTGCCGGTCGAAGACACCGCCAGCGGCCGCTACCTGGTCTAGAGCTGACAGGGTGTCTCGGGCTGATCCCGCACCGGCCCGCACAACGTGTTCGATGACGTCGTCGGGCAGGCCGAGGCCCGCGTCGTGGATGACCCAGGCCACGTGCTCGGAGAGCTCCTCTACCGACAGGAGGTGGAAGTCGTAGTGCTGGGTGCGGCTGCGGATGGTGGGCAGCACCTTCTGGTGGTCGGTGGTGGCCAACACGAACACGACGTGGGCCGGTGGTTCCTCCAGGGTTTTCAGCAGGGCCGCTGAGGCCGCCGCGGTGAGCATGTGGACCTCATCGAGGATGTACACCTTCGTGCGTCCCGGCGAGCCGAGGTTGGCCCGACTGATGAGGTCCTTCATGTCGGCCACGCCGTTGTTCGACGCGGCGTCGAGCTCCTGCACGTCGTAGGAGGTACCGGCATCTATGGCCAGGCAGCTATCGCAGGTACCGCACGGCTCACCGTCTTGGAGGTGTTCGCAGTTGAGAGCCTTGGCCAGGATCCGAGCCGTAGAGGTCTTTCCGGTACCCCGGGGCCCGCTGAACAGGTAGGCGTGGGTGACCTTCTCGTCACGTACGGCATTGCGTAGGGCCCGAACGGCGTGTTCTTGGCCGCGCACGTCGCTGAAGCGACGAGGACGGTAACGACGGTAGAGCGACTGGTAGGCCATCGCCGCTCACCCTACCGATCCCAGCAGGGCTGGTTCCCGCCCCGTTCGGCCCGGCTGTGAAGGGCGGCGGTGGCGCGGCTATCGTGGCCTCGTCCTCACCCGCAGGTGGCGGCCGGGTCCTGTGCAACCACAGCCCGTGAACCGAGTCAGGGCCGGGAGGCAGCAGCTCTCAGCGGAGCCTGAGGTGTGCCGCAGACCACCCGGCCGCCTCCTGCGGGTGTAGGGCAGTTCTATCCCTGGAGGGGTGCGAGAGCGGCCGAATCGGCACGCTTGGAAAGCGTGTGTTGGGCAACTGACCGTGGGTTCGAATCCCACCCCCTCTGCCAGATCCAACCGGGTCCCGTCGCCACCGGCAACGGGACCCGGTCGCGTTCGGACGGCTCGTAGGGTGCGGGGCGTGGACGCCGTGAACCCGACCGAGATGCCGGACCCGACCGGGCCGACCGGCCCACTGGAAGCAGCCGACCAGGTCTTGGTCGACGACGAGGCCGCCATGGCCTTAGCTCTCGACCTGGCCCGAGCCGCGGCCGATGCCGGTGAGGTACCGGTGGGGGCGGTGGTGGTGGTCGACGGTGCGGTGGTGGCCGCTCGCCACAACGAGCGGGAGTCCAGCGGCGACCCGACAGCCCATGCCGAGGTGCTGGCCCTGCGGGACGCGGCTGCGGCCGTGGGTGACCGACGGCTGCACCGAGCCACCTTGGTGGTCACCCTGGAGCCATGCCCGCTGTGTGCCGGGGCTGTATGGGCCGCTCAGGTGGGCCGCGTGGTCTTCGGCGCCGCCGACCTGAAGGCCGGGGCCATGGGTTCGCTCATGAACCTGGCCGTCGATCCTCGCTTCAACCACACCACCGAGGTGGTGTCGGGCCTGGCCGCGGCCGAAGCCGCGGCCCTGCTCACCGAATTCTTCGCGGCCCGCCGCTGATCAGCCGCTGGTCACCAGGGCTCAGTTGGACCCGGCCTTACCCTGCAATCCCAGATGGATCTGTCCGGGGCGGATCAGGTCCATCAGTGCGGGCTGTGCCCCGATCTTTGCGGACAGGTCCCGAACCGCTTCCCGGAGAAACGGATACAGCGCCATCACGCCAACCTGTTGGACGAAGCCGGTCATCACGTCGTCGGCCACCTCGAACGGCTCCGAGGCTTGGAACACCCCGCGAACCGCAACCCGGTAGGTCGCATCGGCAGCGGTGTGGTCCACTGAGCAAAGCACTTCGATCCGGTCCGGTCGCCGCGTCGCGGTCACCGACAGTTCGCTGTCGTCAACATGGGTCGAGTCAGAATTCGGGCCCTGCCCGGCTTCTCGACGCCGAGCGCTGACTTCGCTGAAGTCCAAGTCCGTCAGCTTGACCGCGGCTACCAACTCGTCCGATGACAGCATGCGATCAGTTGCCGACGACCGCGGCGAGCACGCAATCGACCGGTACATCGTTGTCTGGTAGTACGTTCGTTGCTTCCCAGTCGGTGGTGGCATCGGCGGTGACGTTCTCGACTTCGACGCGGCTTCGCGCCAACACCGTCGCAGTCGTAGCGTTGCGCCAAGTGACCGACACCATCACGGTGCCCGGCTCCATCCCCTCAGGCAGTCGGACCGTGCCCGACGCTTTCACGTCCCCGGGCTTGGTATCACACGAGTTCATCTCGGTGGTCTCGATGATTGCGGTGCCTTCGGGGACTGGGTCGCGGTCGATCAGCCCCGTGGACGGGGGACTCACCGGCGTGTCACTGGCGTCGCCACCATCACTGACGACGGTGGTCGTTGCAGCGGTCGAGCCGGCGTCGTCGGACTTGTCGGATGAACAGCCCACCAACGAGAAGAGAAGAACTCCAGCTAAGGCGGTCTTGATCAGAGGGGTCACGAAGAAATTGCTCCTTGCAATCGGCAGGGGCACTGGACTGCGAGTCCAGTGCCCCTGGATGTTGTCATAACCATGTGGTCCGACCCGTTACAGGGCGTCCCGCAGTGCGTGCGTTCAGCTCATCCGGTATCGCCGGCTGACCGTCACTGCGGCGAAGCCGAGCATCATGAGCAGCCCTGCGAGGCCAAGCATGCCGAGGATGCCCGCACCCGTCGTGGGCAAGAACCCGGGCGTCTGGGGCTGCGGTTCGACAGGGGTCG
>JBDTBS010000050.1:0-15808 GCA_039924035.1 Aquihabitans sp.
ACCTCGACAGCCTCGAGACCTGTGGTCTCGACGACGTGTCGCCCGAGTCGCTGCACGAGCACGGCTTGATCGGCAAGGGGTCCCTCTTGAAGGTCCTCGGTCGCGGTGAGGTCAACCGTGCCGTCACCGTCAAGGCCCACGCCTTCTCAGCCGCTGCCGAGTCAGCCATCACCGCCGCCGGCGGTACCGTGGAGCGTCTCCCCCTCCCATGGGGCGAAGGTCGCCCGCCCGCCAAGGGCAACCAGTTCACCAACCGCTGACCCGACGGCTCTAGCCGCGGCATAACCCGTCCTCCCAGGAGCGCGAGTGTCCACCCTTCGCAACGTCCTCAGGATTCCTGAGCTGCGCAACAAACTGTTGTTCACGCTCTTCATGGTCGCGGTCTACCGCTTCGGCTCTCACGTGCCGGTTCCTGGGATCAACCTCTCCTACATCAACGACCTGGAAGCTCAGGCCGAGCAGGGCGGCGTCCTCAGCTTCCTGCAGGTGTTCTCAGGCGGTGCGATCACGCAGTTCGCCGTGTTCGCTCTCGGCATCATGCCGTACATCACCGCGTCGATCATCATGCAGATCCTGGCCGTGGTCATCCCGAAGCTGGAGCAGTGGCAGGAACAGGGAGCGGTCGGTCAGCGCAAGATCACGCAGTGGACCCGCTACCTCGGCGTGGGCATCGCACTCCTCCAAGCCACGGGCATCACCTATCTGTTCCACACCGGTGGAAGCAGTTTCGGTGGTGGCAACCCCACCGGCATGAACCTGTTCGGTGACGACTACAACAGCGGGCGCTTCGCCTTGGTCGTTCTCACGCTCACCTCGGGCTTTGCCTTGCTCATGTGGTTCGGTGAGGTCATCACCACCCGTGGTGTCGGCAACGGCATGTCGATCCTGATCTTCGCTTCGGTGGTCAGCCGCCTGCCCGCCAACTTCGGCCTGGTCCGGGCCGAGTCCGGTACTGGTTGGATGCTCGCCATTGCCTTCATGTTCATCTTGATGCTGGGGGCCATCGTGTTCATCGAACAGGGTGTTCGTCGGATTCCGGTGCAGTTCGCCAAACGCCAGGTCGGCCGCAAGATGTACGGCGGTCAGAGCACCTACATCCCGCTCAAGGTCAACGGCGCCGGCGTGATCTCCATCATCTTCGCCAGCTCGGTGCTCTACCTGCCGGTGATCCTCTCGCAGATCCTGCCCGTCGGCGATCACACCGCCGAAGACCCGAACTGGGCTTGGAACGTTCAGGCCTGGATCAACGACAACCTCGTGCGGGCCACGTCGCTGTGGTATCTAACCTTCTACGGCGTTCTGATCGTTGCCTTCGCCTACTTCTACACCGCCATCCAGTTCGACCCGCACAAGCAGGCCGACCAGATCCGTAAGCAGGGTGGCTTCATCCCTGGCATCCGTCCCGGCTATCAGACCGAGCGGTACCTGGCGAAGATCCTGTCCAGGATCACCCTGCCCGGAGCCCTGTTCGTGGCCTCCATCGCTCTTCTACCTGCGTATGCCATCGGCAAGTCGCTAGGTGAGACCTCTGGTGGACAGCAGCTTGGCTTCTTCGGTATCTCGATCCTGATTGCCGTCGGCGTTTCGCTCGAGACCGTGAAGCAGATCGACGGCCAGCTCATGATGCGGAACTACGAGGGCTTCTTGGACACGTCCAAGGCTAAGGCCGCCAAGGCTGCGAAGGCTTCCAAGTAATCCGATGACGAGCGGAGTCAGACTCGTACTGCTCGGCCGTCAGGGCGCGGGCAAGGGAACCCAGGCCGTCCGCTTGGCTCAGCACCACGTGGTGCCCCACATCTCGACCGGCGACATGTTGCGGGCTGCAGTGGCCGACGGTACCGAGTTCGGCATCAAGGCCAAAGCCGTCATGGATGCCGGCAGCCTCGTATCCGACGAGATCATGGTCGGCGTGGTCGATGAGAGACTGAACGAGAGCGACACCACCCGTCGCGGCTACATCCTCGACGGTTTTCCCCGCACCATCGCCCAGGCGGTGGCCTTGGAGGCGATCACCGCCGACCGGCCCCTGGATGCCGTTCTGAACATCGAGGTCCCCGAACACGTCGTCCTGGAGCGCATCACGAAGCGTCGGGTCTGCATCTCGTGTGGCCAGAACTACTCCGTCGATGCTCCACCCAAGAACGGCTGGATCTGCGATGTCGATGGGGGCCAGGTGGTCCAGCGTGACGATGACACCGAGGAAGCCGTCCGCCAGCGTCTCGATCTCTATGCGGCCGAGACGCTCCCGTTGACCGCTTATTACGCCGAGCGGGACCTGTTGATCGAGATAGATGGTCTGGGTTCCCCCGATGAAGTGTTCGCTCGCCTCCTCGCCGCGATCGACGGCAAACGGGCGGTCTGACCTGTGTTGTTCGGTAAGGCGGCTGCCGTGCGCAGCCCCGCCGACATAGCGGCGATGCGTCGAGCCGGACGCGTGGTGGCCGAGATGCACGAACAGATCCGGTCAGCCATTCGGCCCGGCGTCACCACTGGCGAGCTCGACCGCATTGGCCGAGCGGTGCTCGAGCGTCGGGGAGCAACGTCGAACTTTCTCGGCTATGGCGACCCACCTTTTTCTGGTGTCATCTGTGCGTCCCCGAACTCCATGGTGGTCCACGGTGTTCCTAGCGACGAGGTGATCCTGCGTGAGGGAGACATCATCTCCATCGACTGCGGGGCTGTCGTCGACGGCTGGCACGGAGATGCAGCGTTCACCGCTCCGGTGGGCGACGTGCCCGTAGAGATCCTCCGGTTGATCGCCGACACCGAGGCTGCACTGGCTGCGGCCATCCAAGCCATGGTGGCCGGCAACCGGCTGGGCGACATCGGCCATGCGGTCGAGAGCACCGCTCTGGCGGCCGGGCTCTCGGTGGTCGAAGGTTTCACCGGTCATGCCATCGGTCGGGCCATGCACGAAGCTCCCAACGTCCCCAACCACGGAGATGCCGGCACCGGCGCCAAGCTGCGGGTGGGCAACGTGTTGGCCGTCGAGCCGATGCTGGTGCTCGGCGATGCCGACGTCGACCTGCTCGACGACGACTGGAGCGTGGTCACAGCCTCAGGCGACTGGGCTGCCCATGCCGAGCACACGATTGCCATCACCGAGGACGGCCCTGTCGTCCTCACTGTGCCGTAGCGGGGTTGGTCGTGTTCGGAGGCAGCTTCGGCGATCTTGGAGTACCGTCGATGACGGCTGGCTCACGATGTCGGTCGAAGATCGAGTTCGCAGACGGCCGTTCTGAAGGTCCCTGCCCCCCGGCCGTCGGTGTGGTAGTGCCCTCAACTTGGACCGTCGGGCATCCCGCGTTAGCATCTTCCTTCGGCCCGTACGGCGGTCGCGTCCACGACGCATCGTCAAGGCTTACTACGCAGGTTCGACCAGGAGATTTACGCTGTCCAAGCCCAAAGAAGACGCCATCGTCCTCGAAGGCACCGTGCTCGAAGCGCAGAAGAACGCGATGTTTCGCGTTGAGCTGCAAAACGGTCACGAGGTACTCGCGCACATTTCCGGGAAGATGCGCATGCACTACATCCGCATCCTCCCGGGAGACAAGGTTCAGGTCGAACTGACCCCCTACGACCTCTCTCGCGGTCGCATCACCTATCGCTATAAGTAGCCGTCGCTCCGCGAACGGTCGACCACCAACCTGAGGCACTGATGAAGGTCAAACCCAGCGTCAAATCCATCTGTGAGCACTGCAAAGTGGTCCGCCGTCACGGCCGGGTCCACGTCATCTGCTCTTCAAACCCACGGCATAAGCAGAGGCAGGGCTAGCAATGGCACGCATTTCCGGCATCGACATTCCCCGTGAGAAGCGGCTCGTCATCTCTCTGACCTACGTGTTCGGCATCGGCCGGACGACGGCAGAGCAGATCTGCGAGGCCACTGGGATCGATGAGAGCACCCGCACCCGGGATCTCACCGACGAAGAAATCAACAAGATCCGCGCCTACATCGACGAGCACGTCAAGGTCGAAGGCGACCTCAAGCGCGCTGTCCAGCAGGACATCAAGCGAAAGATGGAGATCGGCTCCTACCAGGGCATCCGTCACCGCAAGGGCCTTCCGGTCCGCGGTCAGCGCACGCACACCAACGCTCGGACCCGTAAGGGCCCGAAGAAGACCGTCGCCGGGAAGAAGAAGGTTCGCAAGTAATGGCCAAGCCAAGCTCCGGGGCGCGTCGCCCCCGCAAGAAGGAACGCAAGAACGTCACCTATGGGGTGGCACACATCAAGAGTTCCTTCAACAACACGATCATCTCGATCACCGACCAAGAGGGCAATGTCATCTCTTGGGCCTCGGCTGGCAACGTGGGCTTCAAGGGATCTCGCAAGAGCACGCCCTACGCCGCCCAGCAAGCTGCCGAGCAGGCCGCTCGTCGGGCCATGGAGCACGGTGTGCGCAAGGTCGACGTGCAGGTCAAGGGTCCCGGCTCCGGTCGTGAGACCGCCATCCGCTCCCTCCAGAGCACCGGCATCGAAGTGACCGGCATCAAAGATGTCACGCCGATGCCCCACAACGGCTGCCGCCAGCCCAAGCGCCGTCGGATCTGAGGAGATAGAAACTCATGGCTCGTTATACCGGACCCAAAGTCAAAATCTCACGACGCCTCGGCGTCAACATCTTCGAGAACGAGAAGGGCTCGAAGGCGCTCAACAAGCGCCCGTACCCTCCTGGTGAGCACGGCCGCAGTCGTCGCCGTCAACCTTCGGAGTACTTGCTCCAACTGCAGGAGAAGCAGAAGGCCAAGTACATCTACGGGGTGCTCGAACGTCAGTTCCTCAACATGTACAAGGAAGCCAGCCGCCAGAAGGGCGTGACCGGCGAAAACCTCCTCCGCATGTTGGAGCTCCGTCTCGACAACATGGTGTTCCGCGCCGGCTGGGCCTCCACCCGCCCGCAAGCCCGCCAGTTCGTCAACCACGGCATGATCAACGTCAACGGCCGTCGTCTCGACATTGCGAGCGCCCGTCTTCGTCCTGGTGACGTCGTCTCCCTGCGGGAGAAGTCGCGCCAGATGATCGTTATCCGTCACAACATCGACACCATCGACCGGCTGAAGCCCAGCTGGTTCGAGGTTGGCGAAGGTGGCTTCGAAGTCACGGTCAAAGAACTGCCTGTCCGCTCGCAGATCGACGTGCCGGTGCGTGAGCAGCTCATCGTCGAGCTGTACTCCAAGTAATTCCCCCGACGATCTAGTTCCTGAGGAAGGTTCATATGCTGGTAATTCAGCGTCCCACGGTCGAACCCGTCGGTGAGGAAGACAACAACCGTCAGCGGTTCTCAGTCAGCCCGCTCGAGCCAGGTTTCGGCCACACGCTCGGCAACTCGCTTCGGCGTACCCTGCTGTCGTCGATCCCCGGCGCGGCGATCACCGCCGTCCGCTTCGACGATGCGCTCCATGAGTTCGACACCATCACCGGTGTCACCGAGGACGTCACTGACATCATCCTCAACCTCAAGGACCTGGTGTTCACATCAGTGTCCGACGAACCGGTAACCATGCGTCTCGACGTGCGGGGTCCGGCCGAGGTCACCGGTGCAAACATCGAGCTCACCTCCGATGTCGAGGTTCTCAACGGCGATCAACTGGTCGCCACGCTCAACGCGAAGGGACACATCGCCCTCGACATCACCGTCGAGCGTGGTCGTGGCTACCTTTCCGCTGACCGTGACCGAGGCACCAACACCATCGGGGTCATCCCCGTCGATGCCATCTTCTCGCCGGTGCGCCGGGTGACCTTCTTGGTCGAGCCCACCCGTGTGGAGATGGACACCAACTACGACCGTCTCGTCCTCGACGTCGAGACCGACGGATCCATCGCTCCCCGTGATGCCCTGGCATCAGCCGGCGACACGCTGAGCAAGCTCGTTCAGCTCGTCGCTGAGATGAGCGATGAGCCACCCACCCTCGAGCTCGGAGAGACCAGTGCCACCATGGCCTCGTCCCCTGAGCTGGAAATGCCGATCGAAGACCTCGATCTCTCCGAGCGTCCCCGCAACTGCCTCAAGCGAGCCCAGGTCAACACCGTGGGCGAGCTGCTGCGCAAGAGCGAGGATGACCTTCTGGCCATCACCAACTTCGGCCAGAAGTCGCTCGATGAGGTCAAGGAAAAGCTGAACGAGCGGGGCCTAGCGCTCCGCGGGATGGAGTGAGATGCCGGCAACCCCGAAAAAGGGCCGTAACTTTGGCGGTACCTCCGCCCACCAGCGTCTGATGATGGCCAACCTAGTGGCATCGCTGATCGCTGCTGAAGGCATCGTGACCACCGAAGCCAAGGCCAAAGCCTTGCGTCCGGTGGCCGAGAAGATGATCACCAAGGCCAAGAAGGGCGGCCTCCACAACCACCGTCAGGTGGTGTCGTACCTGAACGACAAAGAGATCGCCGCCAAGCTGTTCGAGGACGTTGGCCCCCGCTACGCGGAGCGCAACGGCGGGTACACCCGCATCCTCAAGCTCGGGCCTCGTCAAGGCGACAATGCCTCGATGGCCCGCATCGAACTGGTCTGACCAAGTCAAGAGATCGTTTCGGAGGCCCGCCGCGAGGCGGGCCTCCGGCGCGTCCGGGCTCAGGTGGGGGCCAACCGCGGGACGGGACCGGTCTGGACCCCAATAGGCAGGACCGACGCGGTTAGGGTCCACGGCCGTGACCTTGTTCGACCCCAGCGAGACCGTTGAAGGCCCCGTCACCACCGACGGGCCGGTCGAACGGATCCGTCTGGTGGTGGCCTATGACGGATCCGGGTTCCACGGCTTCGCCGACAACGTTGGGGTTCGCACGGTGGCCGGGGTCCTCAACGCGGCCATCTCCAGCGTGACCGGTGGGCCCGTAGCTCTGACCTGTGCCGGGCGCACCGACAAGGGTGTGCACGCACGGGCCCAGGTGGTGACCTTCGACGTCGGCATCGAAACGGTGGACCTCGACGGTCTCGCACGTTCCTTGAACAAGATGTGCGGTCCGGCCATTGCCATCACCGGAGCCGACATCGTGGCCTCCGACTTCGATGCTCGCTTCTCCGCTAGAGCCCGCCGTTACCGATACCGCATCGTCAATCGGCCGGCACCGGATCCCTTTCAGGCCCATCTCGCGTGGCATGTGCCCGAACCGCTGTCGTTGGCGGCCATGACGCTGGCTTGCGACCCGTTCATCGGGGAACACGACTTCGCCGCGTTCTGTCGACGTCCCAAACGTCGCGATGGCGTGGAAGCTTCACTGGTGAGACGGGTCACCGAGGCCACCTGGTTCGATGATGGAGACGGTGATCTGCGCTTCGAGATCGAGGCATCATCGTTCTGCCATCAGATGGTGCGGTCGGTGGTGGGCACCATGGTCGACGTGGGTCGAGGTCGACGCCACGCCGGTGACATCCTGACGATCATTCGTTCGAAGGATCGGAATCAGTGCGGCGACCTGGCCCCTCCGCAGGGTCTCATGCTGTGGGCCGTCCGCTACGACGACTGGACTGCGGGCGACGAACCGGACCGGCCGACGGAGATCTCCTGGCCCAAGAATTCGCCTGCCTGGGGTTGCGGTACCTGATCACCGTTCCCTGCCAGGGGTGTGCGGGCCAGTTCAGTTGCCCGTGGTTGGCCCCGAACCGTCTTCTGGTGGCACGGGAGCCTCGGTGGCGGCGGGATCTACGTCCTCATGATCGTGGCCTTCCTCGAGGATGTCGCCGTCGCTGTCGATCGTGCCGACCCACCAGCTGCCGTCGACCTCCACGGTTTCGATCTGCTCGGTGTAGGAACCGTCGGCCGACTCCAGCGAAAACCACGTTCCTCCCGGGCGATCGAGTTCGATGACGGTGGCCCCGGTGTAGAGGGCTCGGGTCCGGGCCCTCGTCTCGTCGTCGGCATCGGCTTCGATGGGAGCGGTCACCGTGGCGCAGTAGGTATCCACCTCTAGACCGTCGAGCTCAGCCAGTTCGCGTCGTCGATCCGGTGTCAGAAGGTTGCAGTCGGCGGCGATGTCGTAGCTGCGGGCGGCCGCGATGTGGGCGTCGACCACGGCCCGCGGGTTGTCGAGTCCGCCAGTGGTAGACGGGTCTTCGTCACTGGAGCAGCCGGCCGCGGTCAAGATCATGGTCGTCGTGGCCAGGCTGAGGAAGCACAGAGCAGTACGTCGGGCGGTCATGGGTGCTCCAGGTCGAGGAGCCACCACGGTACCGTCGGACCGACGGGGCCAACCCTCCAAATCGGGCTCAAAGCTGTTCCACCCGGTATCCCCGGGCCAGGAGCCCATCGAGAACTTCGAGGCGGTGTGCGGGATCCCGGGTCTCGAGGGTGACCGAGACCTCCACTTCGTCGACGCTCACCCGTACGCCTTCCCGGTGGTGTTGGATCTCGAGGATGTTGAGGTCGTTCTCGGCAATGGCATCGACCACGAGGGCCAGGACCCCCGGGCGGTCCGGAACCACCAGGCGAAGTCGGAGATAGCGCCCAGCGGCGGTGAGACCGTGATGGATGAGTCGCCCGAGCACGAGCGGGTCGACGTTGCCGCCCGACAGCACCGCCACCGCCGGGTCGGTCCCTGGAACCCGGTTGGCCAAGATGGCGGCCAACGCCACTGCGCCCGACGGCTCCACCACCTGCTTGGTGCGCTCCAGTAGCAGCACCAGCGCCCGTCCGATCTCGTCGTCGGTCACCGAGATCACGTCGTCGACGAGGGCATGAGCGTGGGCCAGCGTGAGCGCCGAGGGGGCCTTGATGGCGATCCCATCGGCGATGGTGTGGACCTCGTGGGCCCCGACTGGCCTGAAGGCATCCAGCGATGCTCGCATCGAGGCCGCGCCGGCGGCTTCCACGCCGATGATGCGTACGTCAGGCCGTCGAGCCCTCAGGGCCACCGCCATGCCGGCCAGGAGTCCGCCGCCACCCACCGGTACGACCACCACGCCGGCCTCGGGGGCTTCGGCGGCGACCTCGAGCCCGAGCGTCCCCTGCCCGGCGATGATCGATGGGTGATCGAAAGGGGGGATGAACTGGCCGCCGTTGGCCTCTGCCCACGAACGAGCCTCTTCGATGCAGTCGTCGACCACCTCGTGACCCATACGGATGTCGGCGCCATAGTTGCGGGTGGCTTGCACCTTTGGCGTGGCGGTTGCCGTGGGCATGAACACCACCGAGCGCTTGCCGAGCAGGGTGGCAGCCAAGGCCACACCCTGGGCGTGGTTGCCCGCCGATGCCGCCACCACCAGGTCCTGGTCGGGGTCGAGTTGCGAGATCAGGTTGTAGGCGCCGCGGATCTTGAACGATCCGGTCCGCTGGCGATGCTCTGGCTTCAGGACCACGGGCCGACCGCACTTGGTGGAGATGGCATCGGAGCGTTCACAGGGCGTGGCTCGGATCACCCCCTCCAGCGTCACCTGTGCTTGGTCGAGTGCATCCACGTGTACGAGCCCAGTAGCGTCGGTCATCGGAGGCGACCCTACGGCCATCCTTCGGCTGGTGTCGGAGATCCACCGGCCGGTCGGTCGGACCTGCTATTTGCAGCAGGCTGGCAGCGGGCCGTAACGTGTCCCTCCGGCCCCGACGCTGCTCCATTTGGCGTCTACGGGTCCCCGAACGGTTCGAACAAGGATTGCCGCGTGACCACCTACAGCCCGAAAGCCTCTGAGATCGAGCGAGCCTGGGTGCTCATCGACGCCGAGGGTCTGGTGCTCGGCCGCCTCGCCACCGAGGTTGCCAACATCCTCCGGGGCAAGCACAAGCCCACCTATGCGCCGCACATCGACACTGGTGACCACGTCGTGATCATCAATGCCGACAAGGTCGTGCTCACCTCGGACAAAGCCGAGAAGAAGAAGTTGTTCCGCCACTCCGGGTTCCCCGGTGGCATCAAGGAACAGACGTACGCCGAACTGATGGCCCGCAAGCCCGCCGAGGCGGTCCGCGGCACCATCCGGGGCATGGTCCCCAAGACCCGGCTCGGCAATGCTCAGCTCAGCAAGTTGAAGGTCTATGCCGGCCCCACCCACCCGCACGCTGCCCAGCAGCCGCAGACGCTCGAGCTGGCTCACGCCCGCCGTAGCGCGTAGGAGTAGTCACACGTGAGCAAGCCACTGGTGCAGTCCACCGGCCGTCGCAAAGAAGCCGTTGCCCGAGCCCGTCTCCGAGACGGTGAAGGCAAGATCACGATCAACGGTCGTGACCTCGAAGACTTCTTCCCGAACCCGACCCATCGCATGATCCTCACCGAGCCGCTGCGGCTCACCGAGCACGAAGAGACCTACGACGTCGACTGCACCATGCATGGTGGCGGCGTCACCGGTCAGGCCGGCGCCCTGCGCTTGGCCATCGCCCGGGCCCTGATCGAGCTTGATCCTGAGCTGCGTGCCGCGCTCAAGAAGGCCGGGTTCCTGACCCGCGACGATCGCAAGAAGGAATCCAAGAAGTACGGCCTCAAGAAGGCCCGTAAGGCTCCGCAGTACAGCAAGCGTTGATCCTCTGGCACTACCCCAAGTGGGTGGTGCCGCCGAGGTCGTTCCAGCTGGCGTGAGGTCGCACTACGGTCGACCCACGCCAGCTGTCGTTTTCACCTGAGGTACCAGCCCTGATGACCTTGAAGTTCGGTACCGACGGTGTGCGGGGCGTGGCCAACCGCGAGCTCACCCCAGAGTTGGCGTTGAACGTCGGCCGGGCCGCGGCCCGGGTGCTCGGGGGACGCCACTGGGTGATCGCTCGAGACCCACGCTGCTCCGGCCCGTTGTTGGCTGCGGCCCTGGCTTCGGGGCTGGCCTCCGAAGGCGCACACGTGGCCGACCTTGGGGTGCTGCCCACTCCGGGCGTGGCCCACGTATCGGCGGCCGATGGTGTGGGCGCGGCCATGATCTCGGCCTCCCACAACCCCTTCGGCGACAACGGCATAAAGCTGTTCGCTCCTGGCGGCCGCAAACTCAGCGACGACGTCGAGTCGGCGTTGGAAGCCGAGTTGACCACGCTCGCGGTTTCAGGCGACCAGCGCCTCCGGCCGGAAGGGGCCGAGGTGGGCACGCTGGTGCAGGACCCCACTGGTCGGGAACGCTACCGGGAGCATCTGGTCCATCAGGTCCTAGATGGCCGTCGGCTCGACGGGCTCCACGTGGTGGTCGATGCTGCCAACGGTGCCGCTTCAGGGTTGGCCGCCGACGTGTTGGCTGCGCTCGGGGCTCGCGTCGACGCCATCCACGATCAGCCGAACGGCACCAACATCAACGACCAGTGCGGATCCACGCATCCCGATGACCTTCAACGGGCTGTCGTCGAAGCCGGTGCTCAGCTGGGTCTGGCCTTCGACGGCGATGCCGACCGCGTGTTGGCCGTCGATGCCGCTGGAGAGTTGGTGGACGGCGACCAGATCATCGCGGTGTGTGCCATCGATCTCCAGCGACGTGGTCTTCTGGTCGACGACACCGTGGTGGTCACCGTGATGAGCAACCTGGGCTTCCGCCACGGGATGGCTGCCCATGGCATCGAGGTGGTGGAAACGTCGGTGGGGGATCGCTACGTCCTCGAAGCGCTCGACGCCGGCGGCTACAGCCTGGGTGGTGAGCAGTCGGGCCACGTGATCTTCCGACGGCTGGCTTCCACCGGCGACGGGCTACTCACCGGACTTGCCCTCCTCGATCTCGTAGCCCGGTCCGGTCGATCCCTGGCCGACCTGGCGGCATCGGCCATGACCCGTCTGCCCCAGGTGCTCATCAACGTGCGGACACCGTCGAAGGATCCGAACCTGATCAGCCGACTGGTGGATCCGTTGGCCGCGGCCGAGGCTCGTCTCGATGAGCGGGGGCGGGTCCTGTTGCGGGCCAGCGGTACCGAGCCCCTGATGCGGGTGATGGTCGAGGCCCCCACCGAGGACGAAGCTCGGGAGGTGGCCACCGAACTGGCCGCTCAGGTCCGGGCCATCGCCACCTGACCAGCCCGCTTCAGGGGACCACCCCGGCAACGTGACACAAGGCCCCGCCGATCGACAGCAGGCCCAGGAGGGGCGCCCGGTACCATGTCTGCGTCCCTCGGGTCATCTGGGGCGACGCGTCCAACAACGGAAGGTTCCACCATGTGCGGCATCATCGCCGTGCTCCGTCGCCGGAGCGATCGTCCTGTCCCCACCTCGGCCGAGTTGCTGTCGCTGCTCGACGGCGGTGCCGGCAGTCTCGGCGATGCTCGCCCGGAGACGCTGGCTTCGGTCCTGGATGCCGTAGCCACCAAGGTGGAAGAGGCGAACCGCCTGCTCAAGGGCACGCCGGGCATCCGTGCGCTGCTCGTCGACGCAACGCTGGCCTCCTCGATCGACGAACTGGCCACTGGCATCACTGCCGCTCTCGCGACGCGTGAGTCGGAGCTCGACGCGGCTCCGATCGATGGCGCCGAGCTCGAGGCCGTCAATGCTGCCGTCATTCGCCTGAAGGATGCCATCTGGGCTGTGCAGCGAGACCGGTTGCGCAACGGTGCCGCGGTGGCCGACCTGGCTGGTGCGGACCCATCGACGGCTGCCGTCGACGCTTTCGCAGCGGTGCAGGCCGCCCTGTCGGCCATCGACCGTCTCGAGGTCCGAGGACGCGACTCTGCGGGGTTGATGCTCCTGGTCCGCGACCACGGGCTCGACATGAACGATCCGGCCATCCGGAGCCTGACCGACGGCCGCCTCGCCGATCCGCTGTTCACCTCGGGCGCAGTGCGCATCACGCCCGAAGGTCACCTGAGCCTGGTGTACAAGGCCGCCGCCGAGATCGGCGAACTGGGTGACAACACCCGGGTGATGCGAGACGCCATCCGCTCTGATGCCCTGCTGCGCCGGGCGCTGGTCGCCGACACCGCCCAGGTGACCGTGCTCGGCCACACCCGCTGGGCCTCCATCGGCATCATCTCTCAGCCCAACGCCCACCCGATGAACTCCGACGAGGTCGGCAATCACGGCGGCCCCTACGTCACCGCTGCTCTCAACGGCGACGTCGAC
Source organism: Aquihabitans sp. (assembly GCA_039924035.1). Taxonomy (GTDB): domain Bacteria; phylum Actinomycetota; class Acidimicrobiia; order Acidimicrobiales; family Iamiaceae; genus Aquihabitans. The sequence continues at coordinate 12,939 of JBDTBS010000050.1, forward strand.
AACTTCGCCGACCTCAAGGTGTCCGACGACTTGGCCATCGCCGCCGAGATCACCAGCGATGCCAAGGTCATCCCCACCCTGGTGTCTCGTCGGCTGGCTGCCGGCGACGAGTCGGTGGAGGCCTTTCGCCAGAGCGTTCGCCGGTTCGATGGTTCCGTTGCCATCGCCGCCAACGTGTCCGGTGCGCCCGAACGCCTCCAGTTGGCGCTGCGCGGCAGCGGCCAGGCCCTCTACATCGGGCTCGACGAAGACCTCTACGTGGTGGCCTCGGAGCCCTACGGAGTGGTCGAGGAGGCAAGCTCGTACGTCCGTCTCGACGGGGATACCCCGGCCGACCTCACCGATGCCGCTGGCTCTCGCGGTCAGGTGGTGGAGCTCGACGGCGAAATGGCTGGCACCATCGGCGGGATCCGCCGCTTCGCCTACGACGGCATGCCGCTACCGGTGGTCGCCAGCGAATTGGTCGCCCCCGAGGTCACCACCCGAGATATCGACCGAGGCTCCTACCAGCACTTTCTGCTCAAGGAGATCGAAGAGGCACCGAACTCGTTCCGCAAGACGCTCCGCGGCAAGATCGCCACCAACGAAGCGGGGCTGCTCGAAGCCCATCTAGGGGTCACCACCATCCCCGATGCCGTCCGGGCCGGACTGGCCTCGGGGTCGATCGACCAGATCCTCACCATCGGCCAGGGCACGGCCGCGGTGGCCGGGCGCAGCCTGGCCCGAGTGCTCGCCGATCAGTTGGCCGGTACCCCGGTGCGGTCACAGGCCATCCTGGCCACGGAGCTGTCTGGCTTCGAGCTCCAATCCGACATGACCAACACGCTGGTCATCGCCATCAGCCAGTCGGGGACCACCACCGACACCAACCGCACCGTCGACCTGGCCCGTGGTCGCGGCGCCCAGGTCATCGCCATCGTCAACCGTCGGGGGAGTGACCTCACCGACAAGAGCGACGGCATTCTCTACACCTCCGATGGGCGCGACGTGGAGATGAGCGTGGCCTCCACCAAGGCTTTCTACGCCCAGATCGCCGCTGGGTTCCTGTTGGCCACGGCCATAGCGCAAGAGGTCCCTGGCATCGACGATCGGGCCGAGGTTCGCAGCGAGGTGCTGGCTGGCCTCCGGGAACTTCCCGAGGCCATGGAGGCGACCATCACCCGCCGAGATGTGATCGCCGAGGCTGCCCAGGAACTCGCCCCTCCGCGTCGCTACTGGGCCATCGTCGGCTCGGGGGCCAACCAGGTCGCCGCCGAAGAGATCCGGATCAAGCTGTCGGAGCTCTGCTACAAGTCGATCGCCTCGGATGCCATCGAGGACAAGAAGCACATCGACTTGTCGTCGGAGCCGTTGATCCTGGTGTGCGCCGCCGGTCTATCGGGCTCCAATGCCGATGACGTGGCCAAGGAAGTGGCCATCTACCGGGCCCACAAGGCCACACCCATCGTGGTGGCTACCGAGGGCGAGGATCGCTTCACGGCCGCCCACCGGGTCATCACCGTTCCCGCGGTGCGGCCCGAGCTGGCCTTCGTGCTCACCACCGTGGTCGGTCACCTCTTCGGCTATGAAGCGGCCCTGGCCATCGATGCCCAGGCCGTCCCGCTCCGCGAGGCCCGCGGGGCCATCGAGGAAGCCGTTTCGCTACCCGACATGCCCGATGCCGATGTCCTGCTCGGCCAGCTCCGACCAGTTTTCGAAAAGACCTCGGCCCGGTTCCACGACGGCCTCCGCAACGGTTCCTACAACGGTCACCTCGAAGCGGGGACAGCCGTTCGGCTCTCGTCGACGTACCGATACGCCACTGGGCTGGTCCCGCTGGAGTCGTACCAGAGTGAACATGGTCGGGTGGGATCACCCAGCGTGCTCATCGAGGACCTCACCGCGGCACTCACCGGGGCCATCGAGGAGCTCACCCGTCCCGTCGATGCCATCAAGCATCAGGCCAAGACGGTCACCGTCGGCATCTCCCGTTCCGACGAGGGCCTGCTCGACGTACCGCTGGTGGCCAAGGCGCTGTCGGCTGGGGCAGCCCGTGACCGGCTCAGCTACAAGGCCTTGCGCACGCTTGCCGGACTCGACGCTGCCGTTGCCGAAGTGGTCGGGTACACCCGCTACCGCATCGAGGGTGACCTCGAGGCCGGCAATGCCACCATCGTGGTGGTCGACCGGGGCGGCATCGCCCGTGACCTGCCTCTCCGCACCGAGAGGAACCCGATGCTGCGGGGAACCAAGCACCGGGTGGCCCACGAGCGGGAAGTCACCGTCGCCGTCGGCCGCAGCGACGGTCGCCCGCTGGTGCTCATCCCTGAGGTCAAGGGCAACCAGTGCACCGGCATCACGCTCTTGCACTGCCGGTTTGCTGATCACCTCACCGCCAGCCGGATGCGCACCGCGCTCGAGGCCTACCGGGGTCGCTACGCGGCGCTGAAGGACGCGGTCACCGAGACCGAGCCGACCTTCCGCGACGACTTGCTCGGCGATCTGGCGCCTCTCGAACTCCTCACCACCCCGGTCAACGTCTTGGCCGACCAGTGGCGATCCAATGGTGGCGGTGCCTGATGATCTTGATCATCGGCGTGCTCCTGGCCGCGGTGGCGATGATCGTGGTTGCCTTCATCAACAACCGAGAGCAGTGATGGTCGTGGTGGCCTACGCAGACAGCCGGGCGTGGTGACCACGACCGGGGTGATCCGGTGATCGGCATCGGCGTCGACCTGGTCGACGTGTCACGCATGCGCACCGTGCTGGCCCGAACCCCCTCGCTGATCGACCGGATGTTCACCCCCGGCGAGCGGGCCTACGCCCAGTCGACGGCCGACCCAGCTGAACGGTTCGCCGTGCGCTTCGCGGCCAAGGAGGCCGTCATGAAG
>JBDTBS010000051.1:0-14443 GCA_039924035.1 Aquihabitans sp.
AGCTTGAACCGCCGACCCAGCAGAAGCCAGATGACCACGACCGCGGTGGGGATGATCGACAGCACGCCGCCCACGTCCGACCCGAACGACGGATGCCCGTCGAGGACCAAGGTCACCAGGAACAGCAGGCTTATACCGCCGACGAGGCGCCGACGGTTGGGGCCGGACCGGTCCCCGCCGAAGATCGTCCAGGCCGAACAGGCCAGGAGGACAGAGGCCATGGAGAACAGAGCGTAGGCAGAGTTGCCGAAGCCGGAGAAGCGTCCGGCCACCACCGGCGAATAGCCGAATGCGGTGTCTATCTGCAGCCGCCCCCCGGTGACGATGTCGACGGCCAACACCGACCAGGTGACGGCCAACGCCAGCAGGGTCACGCCAACGGCACGGTGTGAGGGCCGGAGGCGGTGACCGGTCCACGCCGAAGCCCCCGCGAGGAATGCACTGGTCGCGGCGAGGGCGAGCAGGTACCAGATGCTCGACCAACGGTAGAAGGGGACCAGACCGAGGGCAAAGGTCATCACCGGGGCCGAAAGCGTTAGGAGGGCCAGTACCTGTGCCACCCGCTTGAGTCGAGGGTCGTCTCGTCTCAGTGCGTAGATGGCCAGCGCACAGAAGATGACCAGCAGGGCCACCAGGATCATGGAGACGGTGCCGCTGATGTCGTCTCGGAAGCTCGTTGCCTTGTTGAGCGTGACGAACTCCTCGTAGCGGTCGATCGAATGGTCCGCGTCGTTGGATGCGGCCATGGGGCTACCGGTCATGGCGGTGGGTTCTTCGATACCGAGTTCGTGAAGGATGGTGGGGGCCACGTCGGAGAGAGTCACGTATCCGTCGCGTCGGGTGGTGCCGCTGCGCAACACGCCCGACTCGAACCCGGGTCCTCGGATGGCGAACGGTGTGAGGGTCTCGCCAGACCGCGGAGCGGCCGGTGAGATGAACATGACCAGATCGTCAGGTCCGGTGAGGTCCAAGAGGGCAGCGAAGAGAACATCGGTGCGCTCGATGGCCTCTCGTCGTTGTTCGGCCGCCTGAGCCCGGCTAGACCGTGGCCGGTACCAATCGACGCGTTCCAGATCGCTCAACTCGACGAGCATGACGGCATCGTCGCCCCACTGTTCCCCGGCTGCGGTGAGGACTCGGCCCGAGTGGAGGCGTACGCCGAACGGAGCGGTCCGGTCGAGCACGAGAAGCGACCGGTCGACCTTGCCCGTTGGAATCTCACCCTGCTCGGTCATGAGGGCCAGCCCGGCCGGTCGGTTCTCGGATTGGACGGGTTCGACGAGTTGTGGAGCCCCTGCGCTTGGTGCTTCACCTTCTGTCTCAGTCGGTTCGCCGGTGGGATATAGCGGATCGGTGACCATGTCGGCATCGGGGGCGGCCTGGATGTCGGTATTGGCGATGACCACCGGCCGATGGCCAGCATCGACCAGGGCCGACCCCAACGCTCCGGGAACCGCCCCGTACTGGTACCGACGGTTGCGGGCCTGGACGGATTCGATCGACAGATGGATGATGTCGGCGTCGGTAAGCTCGCCGGTGCGACGATTGAAGGCGTCGCCGGCCGAACCGTTCTCGTAGCGGTCCGTGACCCTCATGACCCGGCCGGCATCGGCATTGCTCACCCCGGCCCGGTTGCCGGCCCCGATGGTGGTGTACGCAGCACCGAGAGCAGTGCGGGCTCCGATCGTGCGCAGGCTCATGTTGCCGACAGCTGAATCTCCAAGGAAGGACATCAGGTGTTCGGGTTGCTGGTCGACCAACAGGTCCCAGGTGAGTCGGGGGACGCTGATGATCAGCACCCGAGGACCGTCGTCGGCCGGCGTGGGTTCGGCCGCACTCGGGGCAACGTCGAGGACCACGACGGCCATGGCCAAGACGATGGCAACGAGGGTTCGAAGCCGGAGTCGGGAGCGGTACATGGTGATCAACGGGTCTCCTGCGACAGCATGGCGCGGTAGGTGGCTTCGACGCCGTCCACCAGTTCGGACATCGGGTAGGTCAGTTCCATGTGACGGGCCCCCTGCACGCCGAGGGCGTGGGCATGGTCGGGTCGGTCTAGCAGGGACGTGATCGCCTGCCGCAGGGCGGTGGGATCCTCAGCCGGGACCAACAGCCCGGTTCGACCGTCGATCACCATCGTTGAGACGGGGCCCACGTCGGTGGCCACCACCGGTCGACCCAACCTCAGGGCTTCGCCGATCACGAGGCCGAAGCCTTCCCACCGGGCCGACGACACGACCACGTCGGCAGCCGCTAGGTAGTTGGCCGCGTCGGGCCGGGGGCCCACGAGGGACACCGGGGTATCGGGTTCCGCGGCCAGGATCTTCCGGAGGCGGGCTTCGTCGGGACCGGATCCCACCACGACCACGGCCACATCACCGGGCAACCCTCGGGCGGCATCTATGAGGTTGTCGACATCCTTCTGCGGGTGCAGTCGCCCGACCAGGATCACAAGTCGTTGACCGTCGGTCACCCCGAGTTCCCGTCGGATGTCTTCACGATCACGAGTGACCACCGGTTCTGGCCCGACGGGGGCAACCACGCGGAGCTCTCGGCCCTTGGCGGCATCGGCGAGATGTTCTTCGATCTGCGACGAGATGGCGATGGTGGCCGCCACTCGGCGGGGCAACCTGAGCTCCAGCCGCCTCAGCACCGGTGCGCCTCGTCCGGTGGCCTCGTCGAGCACCAGGTTGTGGACGGTCACCACCGTGCGGCCTCCGACGCCGGCCGCCACCGCAACCCACCCGGCCTTGAGGCCGTGGGCATGGATCACGTCGACCTGTCGAGCCAGGCGCCGAACCTCGACAACCGCAGAGATGAGCTTCGGCCCGAAGGCTATGGGTACATCGTGCTGGCCGCGGCCGAGACCCTTCATCACGCCTGGGGGTCCGGCCACCGACACGTCCCAGCCCCGTTCCTCGAGCGCCTCGGCCAGAACGGCGACGTGCTGGCGGATACCACCAGTGGACGGACCGAGGAGGTGGAGCACCGAGCTCATCAGCCACCACCCTTGAGGGCCTGGAGCATCTGTCGGGGGTTGGGCCCCCCGGCAACGGCCGTGAGGAGCAGGTAGGCCGCTCCTATGGCGCCGCTGACGAGCACCGCCCCGCCCAATGCTACGAACCTCGAATCGAGAGGGATGGCTCTACCGGCCCAGATTCCGACCACCGCGACTGGCAACACCGCTATGAGTTGCGGGCGCAAGGTGGTGAAGAGAGCGAGCGGGGAACCTCCGCGGATCCGGCCGCGCAGGAGGACGAGCATGATCGCCGCGCTGAGGAGATAGGTGGCCGAATGCAGAGCGGCCAGCATCGGGACCTGAAGGTCTGAGCGCACCTGAGGAGCGGCCACGATCATAGAGATGGCTCCGAGGACGGCGGCCACGGCGGCGACCAACGTCGGGGTTCGAGCATCGAGCCGAGCGTAGAAGACCCGCGCGTAGAACAGGAGGAGGCCATAACCGATGACACCAGGACCGAAGTTGGCCACCACCATGCCCACCCGCTCGGCACCTTCACGGTCGATGGCGCCGAACAGGACCGCTCGGCTCGCCGCTGGTCCAATGGCCAAAAAGGCGATGGCCGACGGTACGACGAACAGGCAGATCAGCTCGGTGCCCTTGCGAATGGAGGCGAGGAAGCCATCGACGTCGGCCTTGGCCTCCTGTCTGGACATCCGTGGGAACAACGCGGTGAGAACAGGCTGTGCGAACAAGGCATAGGGCAGGAGGAAGAACGTCCAGCCGATCTGGAACGCCACCACTCCGCCCGCCACCCGGTTGGCGATCACCAACTCGACGAGCAGCAGCATCTGGGTACCCACCAGAAAGCCTGCCGCCCAGGCCCCCATTCGAATGACGCTCCGGACCTCGGGGTCGTTCCATCCCCGTCGGATGCGCAGCGAGAAGCCGATTCGGCGGACCGCAACCAGCGGCAGAGTGCAGAAGCCCACCACCCCGGCTGTGGTCCCGCCGGCCAGGAGGATGATCTGCATGGTGGTCAGGTCGAGTGAGGGCTCCTGACCGTGCCGGGACCACCAGAAGAGGCCGTAGGCGGCGGTGACGATGACATTGTTGACGGCGGGCGCGATGGCTGGCACGCCGAAGCGGTCATCGGCATTCAGAACACCGGTGGCCACCATGCCAGCCGCGTACATACCGACCTGGGGCAGGAAGAAGAGTAGGAAGATCGTCCCGAGACGGACCTGCTCGCCCCGGACGGCCGGATCAGATCCGGCGAAGAGTCCCTGAGCCAACCACGGTGACAGGAGCATGCCGACGACGGCCACGGCCGACAGGGCAACCAGAGACACGCCCAGGATCGAGCCCGCGAGCTGCTCGGCCCGGTCCCGCTTCCCCTGAGATAGATGGCGCACGAGGCTGGGAACGAGCACCGCTTGGAAGACACCAGCGGCCATCACCTCGAAGATGAGGTTCGGTACCGCGTTGGTCGATTGGTAGGTGTTGCCGAGGAACGTGTCGCCGAGGACGGCACCGACGACGACGATCCGAACGAGCCCGGTCCCGCGTGATACCCCGGTGAGGACGGTCATGACCGCCGCGCTCCGAGCCAGTTGACGCTCCCCGCCGGCCGACGAGCCCTCCCCCGCGGAGGGCTCTTCCGTTGAGAGCTGGTCGGTCATGTGGCCGGCGGCAGGATGGACGTTGCCCCCCGGCTCTGGCCGTAGTGACCGACCTCGACGGTTCCTAGATCCTCGGCCACCAGGACGGTGGAGACCAGACCGCTGAAGGTCTCGACGTCGTCGACGGTGGAGTACACCCGGGTGAGGTCGTTGTCGGCGCGGACCCGCGCCACGGCAGTGGGGGCCCGGTCCTCGTCGTCGCCGGTGGTCGGCACCGACGCGCTGACGACCACGGCAGGCAGGATGCTGGCCGGCGGACCCGACGGTAGAAACTTCATGAGTAGGTCGTTGCCGAGGGCATCGACCTCAGGTCCGGAAACGAAGATGTAGCGGTATCCGGTCTGCTCGAGCAGCGGATCATCAGCGGTGAACCCGGGCCCGGGCGTGAATCGCAGGTAGTCGGCGGCAACGAGGGCCGTGAAAATCTCAGGTTGCTGGCCATCGGGCCCCGAGGGGACCACGTCGTCGGGCTTCTCACCAGGGAGCAACGTGGTGGTCGTGGATCCGTCAACGATGGGAGCAGTCGTGGTGGTGGTGGACGTAGACGTAGACGTGGTCCCGGTGTCGTCGCTTCCGTCGGGGTCACCGGGTACGTCAGGGTCATCGGGTACGTCAGCGGGCGCACCGGCCTCGAGCAGCGCGGTGCGAAGCGCATCGGTTACCGCTTCGGCCGCGTCCTTGTCGGTGGGATCGACGTCGACCAGTGCGGCCAGGTCCTCGGGCACACCATCGGTGAAGGCCAGCGCATCACGCAGTTCGAGGGTGCCCCGCAGGTCTGCGCCCGACTGATCGAGGGACAGACGGAGGTTGGAGAGGACATCGGCACTCACGTCTGATGCCGTGATGATCACCATCGGTACCTCGGTGAGGTGGTCGGCGAACAGGTCGGTGCCACCCACCCTGATCAGACTCTCGTCTCGCGCCCGGGCCTCGGCGACCTCCCGCTCGAGCCGTGCATTCTCGGCATTGGTGCCCCTGATGCGCTCTTCGGCGCTACGGATGTTCTTGTCGAGCACGTCGACGGTGTACTTGTCGAGGAACGTGCCTCCGAGGGCCACCCCGATGCCCAACGCGAGGAAGACCGCGGTGATCGAGACGATGTGGTAGCGCAGGTTGATCATGTTCCGCTCAGGACGTCGGGGTGGTCGGGGCCACCGAAAGGGACAGGTCGTCGGCCATCGGCCGCATTCGAAGATCGGTCATCGCAGCGACAACATCAGGCCGCGGAGGACCAATCTGATCGGCTCGCTGACGAGGCCGATGATGATCAGTGTGAAGATGGCCGAGATGACCAGGGGCAGCAGGTCCCGCTTGCGCACCCGGCTGTCGTAGAGCCTGTTCACGCCCTTGGCGTCGACGAGGATCGGGCCGATCTTCATTCGCACCAGAAAGGTGGACGCCATGCCCGCTCGGCCCTTGTCGAGGAAGTCGACCATCGATGAGTGGGTGCCCACAGCCACGATGACCGATGCCCCGAGCTCATAGGCCGCCAACATGGCGATGTCCTCGGAGGTACCAGTGGAGGCGAAGACCTGGTAGTCGAGCCCGAGTTCGTCCAGTAGCTCTCCACCAGGGGCCTGACCGTCGGTGTACCCGTGAACCACCAGCGCGGCCCCGCACCGCAGCGACTTCTCGCTGACCGAATCCATGTCGCCAACGATCACATCGGGTTTGTATCCGAGCTCGATCAGGGCATCGGCTCCGCCATCGACACCGATGAACAGCGGTCTTTGCTCCTTGATGTACCCGCTGCGTCGGAGCAGGTCGAGGTCGCGCTTGTAGTCGACGCCTCGCACCACGACCAGTACCTGCCGGTCCCGGAAGTCGACAGGGATGTCGGGGATCTCGGGAGCGTCGATCAGCAGGTGGCCCTCACGCTGGATGTACTTCAACGTGTTCTCGGCGAAGCGCTGGAGTTCATCGCCCATGTGGTTTCGAGCGTGTTCGAGGACTTCTTCGAACGTCGTCATGTCCTGGCGATGACCGGAGGCGACCACCTTCCCGTCGACTATGAGGTCGTTTCCTTCGATGGTCACCGTGGTGCCGTCGGCGATCTGTTGCAAGACCTCACCGCCAACATCGTCGAGCACCGGAACGCCGCTGGCTGGGAGCAACAGCGGGCCGGCATTGGGGTAGCGGCCAGAAATGCAACGAGCGGCATTGACCACCCCGGCCACGCCCGCAGCAACCAGGCTCTCGGTGGCCACGGTGTCCAGGTCCACGTGGTCGATGACCGCGATCTCACCGGGAACCAGGCGCTTGGCCAGATCTTTGGTGCGGTGGTCGACGCGTGCCACCCCGGTCACCGACCGCCACTTCGTCTCACCCCCCGAAATCCGGACCGAGTCTTCGGCCAGGGAGGGTTCTTCGGGTGTCAGCATCGATCGTTACCGGTTCCGGTCAGGTGGCGCATCGACATCACGTCGACGCTGATCCGGTGGCCGAGCATAGGTGACACCTCGGCGCCATCCCATGGCAGGTCAACGGTCACGGACAGGGGCCGCCATGGCCAGGAGTTCGGCAGCGGCGGTCTGCACCCGCTCGCTCTCAGGAGTACCCGACAACATCCGCGACAGCTCTACCACTCGCTCCGCCGCGTCGAGGACCCGAGCCGAGGTGACCGTGGTTCCCTTGCGAACCGACTTGGACACGTGGACCTGTTGGTCAGCATGCGCGGCCACCTGCGGGAGGTGGGTGACCACCAATACCTGATGATCGGCGCCGAGAGCGGCCAGCGCCCGGCCGACAGCCAGGGCTGCCTCACCGCCGATGCCGGCATCCACCTCGTCGAACACCAGCACCGGCGGAGCGCTGCTCAACACGAGTCGGAGCGCCAACATCGTCCGGGCCAGTTCTCCACCTGAGGCCACCCGAGACAACGGCGCTGCGTCACTGCCCACGTTGGCAGCCAGTCGGAAGGTCACGTCGTCACCGGGGTCTTCGTCGCCCACCGCGACCGTCAAGGCTGCATCGGCCATGGCCAGATCAGCCAGGTGGTCCTGCACCAACTGAGCCAGCGTCGGAGCGGCCCGTCGACGAGCCCGACCCACTGACGCCGCCACTTTGGCAACCCGCTGCGTGGCTGACTCCACCTCGGTCTCCAAGGTTTCGGCCCGAACGTCGTGGCCTTCGATGGCCGCCAGACGGTCACGGACCTCTTCCCGATAGGCGATGGCATCGCCAAGCGTGCCCCGGGTGGGACCGGTCCGGGCCCCGTCGTCGAGGCTGGCGGTGCCGTACTTTCGGCAAAGATCCACCAAAAGCTGCCGTCGTTGTCGCAACCCTGCCAAACGTTCGGGATCGTCGTCGATCACCTCGCCGGCGGCTCGGACCCCACTGGCCACGTCGGCCACCTCGGCTTGAGCGGCCCGCAGCCGGGCAGCATCGTCGGCGAAGGGGCCGTGGCCGTCGAGTAGGGAGATGGCCTGGCCGATCATGTCCAACGCCCCTCCTTCATCGTTGAGCGTGGCGACCACAGCGACGGCGGCCTCGCGGCGATCGACGGCCCCCGCCAGGAGGTCCTCGTCTCGAGACAGAGCTTGATCCTCGTCGGGATCGTCGAGGCCGGCGGCCTCTAGTTCGGCGAGTTGGTAGCGCAACAGGTCGGCTTCGCGTGCTCGGGCTCCGGCGTCGCCTCCCAGCGATTCGAGCTCTGTGATCAGGCGGCGCCGGTGGGCCCTGGCTTCGAGCAGCGGTCCAAGGTCGATGGTCGCGAACCGATCCAGAGCCTCTCTCTGAGCGGCAGTGGTCAGCAGCGATTGGTGCGAGTTCTGGCCGTGGAGGTCTACGAGCTCGGCGGCTTGTTCGGCCAACGCCGCGGCGGTGACCATGCGGCCGTTGATGTAGGCACGCGACCGGCCGTCGGCGGGAACCACTCGGGTGAGGACGATCTCGTCATCTCCGATGGCGAACCGTCCCTCCACCACAGCCTCTTGGGCGCCCGACCGCACCAGAAGGGAATCGGCTCGCCCCCCGAGGAGGAGATCGATGGCTCCGACCACCATGGTCTTGCCGGCTCCGGTTTCGCCGGTGAGGGCCGTCATGGAAGGACCGAGGACCAACGACAGGTGATCGATGATGCCGAGGTCGGTGACGGCCAACTCGACCAGACGTCCCCGCGGGGTTGGGTTTGCGATGGTCATCGGGTGTTGAGCCCGAACTTTGCTTTGAGGATCTGGTGGAAGTTGCGATCGCTGAAGGTGACGAAACGAGCCGGGCGTTCATCGGAGGTGACCGTGACCCGAGATCCGGGCTCGAGAGCCTGAATCTGTTCACCGTCGACAGCCACCGCGGCAGCCCGATCGCCGAGGATGGATACCTCGACTGTGCTGGTCGGCTCGAGGACCAGTGAACGGTCGAACAGCGAATGGGGCGACACTGCGGTGAACAGGAGGGCCCTGTGAGTGGGGGCGACCACAGGGCCGCGGGCCGACAACGAGTAGGCGGTGGACCCGGTGGGTGTGGCGATGATGACACCGTCAGCTACGTAGGTGGTGAAGTGCTGGCCGTCGATGGCAATGGCGACCTGCACCGTGCGGCTGAGATCCTGCTTCTCGATCACCACCTCGTTGAGGCCAGACGGGATGTTCACCGGTCCGCCACCAGGTGGCCACACCTGCGAGGCAACCAGCAGACGCTCGGTGATCACGAAGTCGCCCTGGAAGTAGCGCTCGAGGGCTGCCTCCCAACCGCCGACCTCCACATCGGCCAGGTAGCCGAGGTGACCGAGGTTGACGCCGAACACATGGGCGGAGGCTTCAACGGCCCGCTTGGTGGCCCGGAGCATGGTGCCGTCACCGCCGATGGCGATGACCAGGTCGACGGGCTGAGTCCGGTCGTCTACCTCTACTCCATCACCGACCAGTTCCATCGGACCGGTGCCATCAGCAACCGGTACGTGACCGTGGTCGAGCAACCAGGCGGCCATGAGGCGTCCGGTCTGGAGCGCGTCGTCTCGCCCACCGTGCACGAACAGAGCGACGGTGCTCACGACCCCGCCACCTCATCGACCACGGCCGTCACCAGTTGGATCAATGTCGGACCGTCGGCAATCGGTCGGGTAGACCCGTCGGGGGCCTGGGCGTGGACCACGAACTCGACATTGCCATCTGCACCTCTGAGCGGAGAGATCATCAGCCCCATGATGGCGGCTCCGTGACCGGCGATGTTGCCCAGCACCTCCAGCAGGACCCGGTGCCACACGCTCGGATCGGTGATCACCCCCCGTCCGGCGTCTACTTCCTCGCGTCCGGCCTCGAACTGAGGCTTCACCAGAAGCAGCAGATCCGCGCCTGGGGTGGCCAAGGCCAGCAAGGTGTCGCTCAGCATCGTCAGGGAGATGAAGGACACATCTCCCACGACCACCTCGGCCAGAGGGCCGAGGTCACCAGGCGATAGGTGACGGATGTTGGTCCGCTCGTGGAGCTCGACGCGCTGGTCGGTGACGAGGCGCCGATGTAGCAGGCCGCGTCCGACATCTACCGAAACCACCTGGGCGGCACCAGCCTGCAAGGCACAGTCGGTGAACCCTCCGGTGGAGGAGCCGACATCAAGGACGCGGCGCCCCGAGAGGTCGACTCGAAACCGTTCGAGGGCTGCTTGCAGCTTGTGGCCTCCTCGGCTCACGAACTGGGGTGGCGGGCCCTTGACGGCAACCGACTCCCCCGGTGACACGAGACGCGACGGATTGGTGGCCGGGGCGCCACCCACGACCACCTGTCCTTGCGCGACGGCTAACCGGGCCAGCTCTCGGTTGGCGACCAGGCCCCGCCTGACCAACTCACCGTCGAGGCTGCGACGGGGGGCCGTGGGATCAGCCCGCGGTCTTCTTGGCGGCAGCCTTCTTGGCCGGGGCCTTCTTAGCTGCCGACTTGGTGGCGGTGGCCTTCTTGGCCGGAGCCTTCTTGGCTGCCGTCTTCTTGGCTGCCGTCTTCTTGGCGGTGGCCTTCTTGGCCGGAGCCTTCTTGGCCGGAGCCTTCTTGGCGGTGGCCTTCTTGGCCGGAGCCTTCTTGGCCGGAGCCTTCTTGGCCGGAGCCTTCTTGGCGGTGGTCTTCTTCTTTGGAGCCTTCTTGGCGGTGGTCGAAGACTTGCCGCCGGACTTGATGGTCTCGATCAGCTTCTCGACACGCGCCAGGTCGGCCACCGTGGCCAGGCCGAGTGAGTCGACCGACTGCTCGATCTCCTTGCGCACGAGGGCAAGGAACTCCTCGGTGTTCTTGCGACTGCGCTCGACGAGTTCGGTCACCGCGGCCTGGGCCTGTTCGGTGCGCACTTCGCCGGCCTTGACCAGTTCCTTGACGAGAGCCTCGGCCTTGGCCTGAGTCATCTCGGTGAACTCCATGCCAGCGTCGAGGTAGCGTTTGAGGGTGTTTTCCTTAGCCATGGGGAAAATACTAGCAGAAGTTGCTGATCTGCTTGCAATAGTTTGCAGTGCCGGCCATATCGCCTATCACAGACCTCCGGCCTTCGACGGAGGCCAGAGGATCAGGAAAGCCCGACCCACGATGGAGTCCTCGGCTATGGGGCCGAAGCATCTGCTGTCGTGGGAGTTGGTCCGGTTGTCACCCATCACGAAGACATGCCCTTCGGGGATGAGGAGGCCCTCGGGCGTCTCGATGCCGGCATTCGCTCCCCCGCTGCATTCCACCATGGGATCCGACGGCTTCCCGTTGGTATAGGACTCCGTGACCTGGGAGCCGTTGATCCAGACCGAGCCATCGTGGATCGCGATGTGCTCACCGGGCTTGGCCACCACCCGCTTGATCAGGTCCTTGATGGCGCCGGTCTCACCAGGTGGTCGCTCGAAGACCACCACGTCTCCCCGGCTGGGGTCGCCGAACTGGTAGGACAGCTTGTTCACGAGTACTCGGTCGTTGGTCTCGAGCGTGACGGCCATGGAACCCGAGGGAATCCAGAACGTCTGGAACAGGAACGTACGCACGACCACCGCGAGCACCACTGCTCCGGCGATCACCGCCACCCACTCCACCAGGTTGCGCAACGGTGACTTGTTGGGCCGCTGCTTCATGCGTGCCGCACGAGCGGCAGCCACCTCTTCATCGGTGACATCGAAATCGCCGGTTGCCGTGGCAGATCGGGAGTCACTGTCGGTCAGATGATCGGCGGCCACGGCATGGCGCCGGGCCCGGCGCTCCAGACCATCGTCATCAGTGGTCAGGTGGTCTTGGTCTTCCGATGGCACGTCGTCGGACGCTACTCGGAGATGCCGTCGGACTCAGATCGGTATCGATCCAATACCCGGCGGGCGGCGGCGACGAGAACATCGGGCTCGCCAGCGGGAGGCCGGGGGGCGATCACCTTCGCGTCGGGGCCCACCTGCAGCAGCAGTCGCTCGAGCCACGAGGTCTCCGTGGCCACCAGCGTGACCACCAGACGCCCGTCATCGTTCACCTCGGCGGCGACCACAGGGAAGGCCTCGGTCACCCAGCGGGCCTCGGCCGGGAGGTCGAGGACCACCCGGGATGAGTTGTCGGCGATGGCGAAGGAACGGGGAACGTCGCTGGGCGTGGGCAGGGCCGCTTCGTCGAGCACCTCGAGCTTCTGGATGCGGTCCAGTCGGAAGTTGCGGGCCTGATCGACTTCGACCGCACGGCCAGTCAGATACCACTGCCCTTCAGCGTTGAAGAGAGCCCATGGGTCGACTTCACGGTCCTGCACGGCGTCACGCCCGTAGCTCCAGTAGCGGAGGCGCATCCGTCGACCAGCTTCGATGGCTTCGGTGATCGACCGACCGACGGCCCCGCCGTCGGGTTCGAGGTCGACGTCGACCACCTCGGCGGGATCGATGCCGAGTACGGATCCGAGCTTCACCAGAGCCCGCCAGAGTGGCGACGAGCGGTCGGGTTCAGGCCCCACCAGGGCACCAGCGGCAGCCAGAACTGCCAACCCCTCGGCTGGGGTGAGGCGCATCGGGGCATCCAGACCGTTGAGATGCACATGGAGACGGGGCCCGTCGAAGTAGCCCTCGACGGGCATCTCGCTGTAGTCGAGCGTGTCGCCCCCGATCATGATGGCCAGTTCCACCTCGCGGGTGACCTCTTCGGGACGCATGTCGTAGCGCTGGCACACGTCGGTGACGAGCACGCCATCGGGGTGCTGAGCCACCCACTGGAGCAGCGCGAGTAGCCGTTGGATGCGGGTGCCAGTATCCAATACCTGCCTAGCCACGGTTCGCCACCTTCGTCAGCCAATCGACCATCTGCGCACGAAGACCAGGAGGGCCGAGAACCTCAGCCCGATCCAAGTAAGAGAGGATCCAACTCCGGAACCCCTCGTGATACGTGACCGGAAGGCGGACCACCAGTCCGTCGTCGTCATCGCGAACGACGATGCCGTCACCGCGGAGATCGGCACGCACGGCGACCCTCACCGCCGGGTCGAACCACACCTCGGCTTCCACCGGTTCCGGATCTTCGTGCAGCGACCACGGCGACATGGTGACGCCGGCCACCGGTTCCTCTGGTGGGTCGAACGCGGCCGGTTCGTCGCCGGTGGTGATGCTGCCCTCGATGCGACCGATCCGGTAGTTGCGGATCTCGCCCCGACCCTCGTCGAAGCCAATCAGGTACCAACGTCCTCGGCTGAACTGCATGCGGTAGGGCAGAACAGTGCGGTCGACCCGGTTGTAGGAGAACCGGAGCCGCCGACGCTCGATCACTGCGGCGAAGACCATGGCCACGCCAGCATCAGCAGGGATCTCCACCGCTCGATCGGACCCACTGACGCCGGCTCCCAGCTTCATGAGGGCCAACCTCCCGTGCTCCCCGGCGTTCACCGCGGCCGCGGCCAGGTGCAGAGCCTCACGTTCGTCGTGGTCGAGGTCGGGATCGGCCAGGGCCAGATCTCGGTCGAGGATGCGATAGCCCACTCGGGGCTCGGCCAGGCCGGGGACGTCACTCATATCGAGTGGTACCCCCATGGTCCGTAGCGCGTCCTTGTCCCGTTCGAAGGCCCGCTGGAAGCTCTCACGACCTTCCGCGTAGCCGCCGACCACCTGACGTATCTCTTCAGCGGTGAGCGGGCGGCTGGTGGACTGCAGGACGTTGATCAAGAGCAAAAGTCGGGCGGTCTTGGTGCTCGACATCAGCTCTCCGAGGAAGTGGCGTTGGCGTCATCGTTGATCAGACCGGCAGCGAAGGTTCCGGCCGCGGCGGCGGCAGCAAAGAAGATCGGGTCATCCTGGATGCCCCGCCCCATGCTGCGAACCTTCAGGTCGAATTGTGCCACCAGAGCCTCGACATCGCCAGGGTCGACCTCATGCCAACGGTGTCGATCGTTCGCGGGCGAGATCCCGGGCGGGACGACCACGTCGACAGAACTGCGCACCGCGTCGAGCACGGTGCGGGAGTGGTGGCTGATTCCTCGGTGTCGCTCCCGACCGTCGGCTTCGGAGCACCGCAGACTGACGATGGCTCGACCCCCTAGCCAATCCACAGCGTCGAGAGCCGGGGCCACCTCGAGACCGGAGAAACCGAGGGTGCTGTTGGTGCCGGCCACACCCGGGCCCATGGCGACAACGATGACATCGGAGCCGAGGACGTGACGGGCCAGTGCGAGAGCACTGGGCACGTTGAGCGCTTCGATGTCTCCACCGAACGCATGGCCGGCGGTCACCGTTCCCACCAGCAGGTTGCGTTGCGTGAGCCCGGCCACGACGTCGCTCAGCGCCAGCGGCAGCGCCCCACCATCGGTCATCACATAGGCCACCCGCGCCGAGGGGGCACGGGCCGCCAGCGCGGCCACTATCACCGGGAGGTGACTGTGCAGGCCAGCTACCACCACC
>JBDTBS010000052.1:0-10588 GCA_039924035.1 Aquihabitans sp.
GGTCAACGTCCTGGCCGACCAGTGGCGTTCCAACGGCGACGGTGCCTGATGATCTTGGTGATCGGGGTGTTGCTGGCCGCGATGGTGATGATCGTGGTGGCCTTCGCCAACAACCGGGAGACGTGACCATGCGGCGGTCGGCCCGGTGATCGGCATCGGCGTCGACCTGGTCGACGTGGATCGCATGCGCACGGTGCTGTCTCGGACACCGTCGCTCGTAGCCCGGCTCTTCACTACTGGAGAGCAGGCCTACGCTCTGGCGGCGGTCGATCCGACCGAACGGTTCGCGGTTCGGTTCGCGGCCAAAGAAGCGGTGATGAAGGCCCTCGGCGTGGGTCTCGGGGCCATCGACTGGCATGACGTCGAGGTGGTGAAGGCCGATTCGGGGGCCCCTTCGCTCAGGGTCACGGGGAGAGCAGCGGTGCTGGCCGACGGGGCTGGCATCACCACGTGGAAGCTGACCCTGGCCCATACGGCCACCGTGGCCGAAGCAATAGCCGTAGCCCTCTAGTCCCACCCCTGCCCAGCCCCTAGAAACCTCGAAAACCTCGAAATTGCGTTACATATTCGTCGTCAGACCACGAATATGTGCGCAATTTCGCGAGGCTTGGGCCTACGGGTTGGTGAGCGTTTCGAGGATCTGTTGCCAGTGGGTCAGGGCCAGCAGGTGGCCGGCTTCCGGTTCGATCCGCAGCTCGGCCCAGCGGAGGTGGGTGGCCCACCACCGACCGAAGGCTGGCGGGGCGGTGCTGTCATGGGCGCCGTACCAGAGGTCTACGGGCGCGGCCACCGCCGACCAGTCCACGTCGGGATCCTCCACCTGCAGTTCCAGGTCTCGGGTGAGGCCTCCGAGCCCGTCGGCCACTGCGTCGACCACCCCTAGGGCCATGGCGTCCACCGCACCGGGTACGGCATCTAGCTCGGCTCGCCGCCGGGCGTCGGCCGTCTCCATCACGTGCTCCCGGGCCAGAGCCTCGTCGCACGGCCACGGGGCCAGCATGGGCGCCGCGGCTTCGGCTAGGCCGACCGGACCCAGTTCGGCGCCCAGTTCGGCCACCATCCACCGACCTCCGTCGGCCTCGTCGAGGATGCCGGGGTTGGCGTAGGCCTCGAAGGGCACGAGACCGGCCGCCACGACAACACGGTCGACACGGTCGGGGTGGCGAGCGGCCACTGCCAACGCGTAGACGCTGCCTGCCGACCAGGCAAAGATCCGCCACCGTTCGATCCCTAGGTGGTCGGCCAGGGCGATGGCATCGTCGGCGAACGAACCCACCGTGCCCTCCGGGTGGCCGGTTGACAGGCCGGCGCCGGGGCGGTCGACGGCCACCAGGCGGATGCTGGCATTGGTGGCCACGGTGTCGTCGGGGTGGCGGGACCGTCGCGAGTCGGGCGACCCGTGTACGTACAGCACCGGGACCCCCGACGGGTCGCCCACGTCGTCGAACCCGAGTAGGCGTCCGTCAGCGAGCGTGATGGTGAGGCCGAGTCCCATGGACGGCGAGGATACGGCCTCCCGCTCCATGCTCTACCAGCTCGAATCCACCTGAGAACCAGGTACCCGAACGATCGGACCGAAACCGAGGCAACTCCCAGCTGTGGCCGGTCGAATCGACGGACCTGGGGCGCACCGCAATCTGCGCACCGGTGCGTTTTCAAGTCGATCTGGTTCCGGCACCGCCGGCCACCCCGCCCCCGGTGCCGGTTCGGCTGCGCGCGGTGAGCAGACCAGGAAGAATGGGGGCATGCAGGCGATCGTGACCCCCGACGAGATGGCGGCCATCGATGCCGCGGCCCCGGAGTCGGTCGAGGTTCTCATCGAACGGGCCGGATGGGCCGTGGCTCGCGCTGCCCTGGAGCTCCTCGGTGGCACGTATGGGAAGCGTGTCGTGGTGCTGGCCGGCAAGGGCAACAACGGTAACGACGGCCGGGCCGCGGCCCGTTTCCTGACCACCCGAGGAGTGCGGTGCACGGTGGTCGACGCCGCCGCGGCCCCAGCGGCGCTGCCTGAGGCCGACCTGGTGATCGATGCCGCGTACGGCACTGGCTTCCAGGGCCACTATCGCCCCCCGGATCTGGCCGATGTCCGGACGCCGGTGCTGGCCGTCGACATCCCCTCCGGAATCGACGGGGTGACCGGTGAAGCAGCCGACGATGTGCTGACTGCACTGCAGACCGTCACCTTCGCGGCCGTGAAACCCGGGCTGCTCCTGGCCGATGGGTCCGAGCGAGCCGGGGAGGTGACAGTGGCCGACATCGGCCTCGACGTATCTGGTGCCACTGCCCACCTGGTCGAGTCGGCCGACCTGAAGGCCTGGATGCCGCCTCGGCCCCGGGCCGCCCACAAGTGGCAGACCGCAACGTGGCTGGTGGCCGGATCGCCGGGCATGAGCGGCGCCGCCCATCTGGCGGCACGAGCCGCTCAACGGGGAGGAGCGGGTTACGTCCGTTGCTCCACACCGGGCGGGTCCATCGAAGGCGGGCCCATCGAGGCCGTCACCACCGAGCTGCCGGCCGACGACTGGGCCCGAGAGATCATCGAGGACAGCGGTCGGTTCTCGGCGATAGCGGTCGGTCCTGGTCTCGGCACCGACTCTCGTACCGCGGAGCAGGTCCGCTCCCTCGTCTCGGAGACGACCCTTCCGATCGTGGTCGACGGAGATGGGCTGCGAGCCCTCGGTCAACAGGCTGGTCGGGTGATCGCCGCCCGGCCGCCCGGTGCCGCGGCGGTCGTGCTCACCCCCCACGATGGCGAGTTCGAGGCCCTCAGCGGCTCGGTGCCACCGGCCGACCGGTTCGCCGCCGTCCGCCGGTTGGCCGTGACCGCCGGAGCCGTCGTGCTCCTGAAGGGCCCGACCACCCTGGTGGCCGAACCCGACGGGTCGGTCCTGGCCGTCACCGCCGGCGATCATCGCCTGGCCACCGCTGGTACTGGTGATGTGCTCACCGGTCTCGTGGTGGCCCTGCTGGCCCAGGGCATGGCCCCTCCGCAAGCAGCAGCGGCTGCCGCACACCTCCATGGGGCGGCGGGCGCTCTAGCCTGCCCCCGAGGTCTGGTGGCTGGCGATCTGCTCGACCACCTGCCCATCGTTCTCACCGCAGCGTTCGGAGCGTAGATGTCCCGCAACTCCCTTGTATCCACCGTCATGACCAGCGAGGTCCTGGCCTTCAGCCCGACCGATACCGTCGCTGATGCCATGGACCAGCTTCTCGACCGCAGCATCGCCGGTGCGCCAGTGGTCGATGTCGACGGTCAGGTGGTGGGCGTTCTCACCACTGGCGACCTCATCGTGCAGGAGAGTCGGATCCACTTTCCGACGATCATCTCCATCTTCGGGGCGACCCTCGAGTTGCCGAGCGCCAAGCGCGACTTCGAAGACGATCTTCGCCGCACTCTTGGCAGCACCGTGGCCGATGTGATGCAACCCGATCCGATCACGATCGGCCCCGACGACACCGTCGAGGAAGCTGCGACGCTCATGCACCGGCACGACATCTCCCGCCTTCCCGTGGTGGGCGACAGCGGCCTGGTCGGCATAGTGACTCGGGTCGACATCCTTCGCGGCATCGTCGAGTCCGAGTCCGAGTCCGAGGCCGAGGGCTGACCCGCTGATGCGTCCTGTCCGGGCCGAGATAGATCTCGATGCCGTCATGGCCAATGCCCGGGTGCTCAAGGCCACCGCGGCCGGGGCGCTGCTGTGTGCGGTGGTGAAGGCCGACGGGTATGGCCACGGCGCTGTTCCGGTGGCCCGGGCCGCTCTGAGCGGTGGTGCCGACGTGCTCGGGGTCGCATTGGTGGCCGAAGGTGCTGAACTTCGCGACGCTCAGATAAGCGCCCCGATCCTGGTGCTTTCGCAGGCGTCGTCCCACGAACTCGACGACCTGGTGGCCCAAGACCTCGAAGCCACCGTCTACACGTTGGCCGGAATCGACGGTCTGGCCGACGCCTCGAGACGGGCCGAGCGGCACCTCCAGGGTCGACCGGTCAACGTTCATCTGAAGATCGACACCGGGATGCACCGTGTGGGAGCCCAGCCCTCCGACGCGGTGACGCTGGCC
The DNA here is from genome assembly GCA_039924035.1 of Aquihabitans sp. GTDB lineage: Bacteria > Actinomycetota > Acidimicrobiia > Acidimicrobiales > Iamiaceae > Aquihabitans. The sequence continues at coordinate 4,060 of JBDTBS010000052.1, forward strand.
CAGGCCATCCGCAGTGAGCCGAGCCTCCGCCTGGTATCGGTGTTCACCCACTTCGCGGTCGCTGATGAACCCGACGAGAAGTTCACCGACGTTCAACTCGACCGGTACCACGCGGTGCTCGACCAGCTGGGGGCCCTTGGCATCGACGTGCCCTTGCGGCATGCGGCCAACACAGCCGGCAACATCGCCCATCCCGCCAGTCGGCTGGACCTCGTGCGCTGCGGGATCGGCATCTACGGTCTCGCCCCCAGCCCTGCGCTCGATGGTCGGGTGGCCCTGCGCCCGGCCATGTCGTTGGTGGCCCGCGTATCTCACCTTCAGCGGGTGTCGGCCGGCGAAGGGGTGTCCTACGGCCTGCGCTACCGGACCGACCGTGACACCACCATCGCCACCATCCCACTCGGGTATGCCGACGGCATCCGGCGAGGACTGTCGGCCGCCGGCGGCGAGGTCCTGATCGGGGGGCGTCGGCTGCCCATGGCCGGGACCATCACCATGGATCAGTTCCTCGTCGATTGTGGCGACCACGCCGTTGCCGTCGGCGACCAGGTCGTCCTCATCGGACACCAGGGCGAGGAGCAGATCACCGCCGATGAATGGGCCCGTCTGCTCGGCACCATCAGCTACGAGGTGGTGTGTGGAATCAGCCCTCGCGTGCCCCGCCACTACCAGGAGGCAAACCGTTGAACACTCGCAAGGTCGTTGCATGGACCGCTGCTGTCGTGGGTGCCGCCGCCGTCGGCGTCTGGCTCTACCGCCTCACCCACCCTGCTGATGCCCGTGGGCCCGCCACCCCGGACCCAGGCCGAAACCGACCCCCGCTACCCGACGGCCTGTTCGACATGCCCGAAGGGATCATCGACCACGAGTTCGAGACCCACGACGGCGGGGTCATCCACGCCATCGAGAAGGGGAGCGGGCAACCGCTCGTCCTCATCCACGGACTCACGCTCCGAAGCGACGTGTGGGCCCCGCAGTTCCATCACCTGACCGACCGGTTCCGGGTGATCGCCGTAGACCTACGAGGCCACGGCTCCTCCCGGCCCGGACGTGAAGGATTCGGCTTGGAGCGATTGGGCGACGACCTGGCCACCTTGCTCGAACACCTAGACCTGCACGATGCGATCGTCGTCGGTCATTCCATGGGCGGCATGACCATCATGGAGTGCTGCGTTCACCATCCCGAGGTGGTGGCCGAGCGGGTAGCTGGTGTGATCTTCATGGCCACCCGTGCTCACCAGGCCATCCCGCCGGTGATCGATGGCCCCCTGCGATCCTTGCTCGGTCGGGGACAAGCCATGATCGACCGCGGGGAGCCGCTGCCGGCCCGGGCTCAGATCAACGAACGCTTGGCCCGCTTGGCATTCGGCCAGCATCCGTCCCGTCGCGCGGTTGCGGTCGTGGCCGAGATGGGTGGGTCCATGGACCCTGCATCCCTGGTGCCGTCGGTGGACCAGATCTTCGATCTGGATGTGCGCGAGCCACTGCGCCGGACCAACACTCCGTCACTGGTGATGGTGGGCACCCGGGATCTGTTGACCCCCGTGCCCTCCGGTCGCCAGCTGGCTCGCCTGCTACCCGACTGCGACTTCGTGGTGCTGCCAAGGGCTGGTCACCAACTGATGCAAGAGCGCCCCGACGAGGTCGACGAGATCATCACCGGTTTCGCCGATCGCATCGCCGGTCGGGTCGAGTCGTTGTCTCAGGCCGTCGACGTCGACCCGGGGCCGGTCACCTCCGAGCAGGTCGAGCGTCCCGGCGAGGCCTGAACCGACACTGGTCATGGCCGCGGCCGGTGGTCTGCGTAATGGTCCAACCGAGGGCGCTCACTACGCTGGTCATCGTGCTGCGCACCCCGCCCTGCCGTGAGTCGAAGGCCCCCTCAGGGGCCCTTTCCTCGGCATGCGACACGTGAAGCCCGTTGCTCTGGTGGCTTCCACCGCCACGGTGGCCCACACCCAGGAACTGGCCCGCTCGCTCAGCACCATCTGCGAGCCCGGCGACGTGATCGTGCTGGCCGGCGAGATGGGGGCCGGCAAGACGGCCTTCGCCCAGGGCTTCGCCTTGGGGCTTGGTATCACCGAGCAGGTCACCAGCCCCACGTTCACCATCGTGCGGGAGTACGCCGGTCCTCGCCTGGACCTGCACCACCTAGACGTCTACCGACTCGACCAGATCCGTGAGGTCACCGAGTTGGGGGTCAGCGAGATGCTCGACGAAGACGCGGTGATGCTGGTGGAGTGGGGCGATGCCGTGCTGCCGGCCCTGGGCGACCAGTACCTGGAGATTCGCATCGACTTCGGAGCGGGCGACGACGACCGGGAGCTTCTGTTGGCCCCGCGCGGGAACCGCTGGTTGGCTCGCGAACGGATGCTTGCTGAAGCTGTTGCCCCCTGGCGTCGGCCCGACGAACCGGAGACGGGTCCATGTTGATCCTCGGGCTGGAGAGTGCAACTGCCCAGGTGGGCTGTGCCATCGGAGGACACGAAGGGGTGCTGGCATCGTCGCACTCGGCGCGTGGCAAACGACATGCCGAGAACCTGACCCCGGCCATTGCCTTCGTGTGCCAGCAGGCTCGTGTCGAGCTGTCGGAGATCTCCTGTGTGGCCGTAGACAACGGACCCGGTCTGTTCACCGGACTGCGAGTCGGTGTGGCTTCGGGCAAGGCCATCGCCCAAGCGCTCCGGGTGCCGATGATCGCGGTATCGAGCCTGGACCTGTTGGCCTTCCCGCTGCGCTTCACCAACCGGCGGATCGCGGCGGTCATAGATGCCCGAAGGAGCGAGGTGTTCTGGGCCTTCTACAAGCAGGTCCCTGGTGGTATCCAACGGCTCAGCGAACCGACCGTCGGGTCGCCCGAAGACCTGGCCGGCGAGCTCCAGGCCCTCCCCGGTGAGACGCTGCTCGTGGGCGATGGGGCCGTCCGCTACGCCGATCGTCTGACCGCCGGGGCCAAGGCCGAGGTGGCCGGTAGCGACTTCTCGTACCCATCGGCTCGTTCGCTGGTGCAGCTCGCTCACGCCAAGGCGCTGCGCGAGGACTGGGTCCAGCCTCGCGAGGTCGAGCTCCTCTACCTGCGCAAGCCCGATGCCGAGATCAACTGGTCGATGCGGGAGGGAGCGTGAGCGGCTCTGTCCATGACGAGGGCGATGCCGGGGCCGGCTCCACGCTGACCGATGCAATCGCTCGCTCGGCCGACGGCCCTCGGATCACGATCACCCCGATGCGTCGCCGTCACCTGGATGCGGTTCTGGCCATCGAAGGCCGGGCGCAGGCCCGACCGTGGTCGTTGCGCCTGTTCGAAGACGAGTTGGAGCGCGGAGGCCGTCACTACGTGGTGGCCCGCACCGGACCGACCGTGATCGGCTTCGCTGGTCTGTTGATGATCGCCGATGACGGGCACGTGGCCACCGTGGCCGTCGAGCCGGCGCAGCAGGGATCGAAGATCGCCACTCGCCTGATCGTGGAGTTGGTGCAGGCTGCTCTCAGCCTGGGGGCCAACCAACTCACCTTGGAGGTCCGGGTGTCGAACACTCGGGCTCAGAGCCTCTACCGCCGGTTCGGCTTCGTACCCGCTGGGGTCCGCAAGGGCTACTACGCAGACAACGGCGAAGATGCCATCGTGATGTGGGCCCACGACGTGGACCAGCCTTCCTACGCCGAACGGTTGGCCGACATCGAAGCATCGCTGCCCTCGCCCACGGTCCGGGTCGGCTTCGAGGCGGCGGAGTCCGGAAGCCAGACCGCGTCTGTCCATCCGGCAGCCGGCGGCGGCAGGATGGAGCCCTGATGTTCTTGCCCCAGTCGTCCCTCAGTCCCGCGGCCGTCGATGCCCACACGAAGATCCTCGGGATCGAGACGTCATGCGACGAGACGGCCGCGTCGGTGGTGGTCGGCGGCAACATCGTTCGTTCGTCGGTGGTGTCGAGCCAGGTCGACATCCACGCTCGCTTCGGCGGCGTGGTCCCCGAGATCGCCAGCCGGGCCCACGTAGACCTGCTCACCCCAGTGATCGCCGAAGCGCTGGTGGAAGCCGGAGTGGAGGGTCCCGACCTGGATGCGGTGGCGGCCACCTACGGTCCCGGCCTGGTCGGTTCGCTGCTGGTCGGGGTCAGTACGGCCAAGGCGCTGGCTCTGGTGTGGGACGTTCCGTTCGTGGCCGTCAATCACCTGGAAGCCCATCTCTACGCCGCGCTCCTGGAAGATCCGACCCTGGAACTACCGATGGTGGTCCTGCTGGTATCGGGTGGCCACACCATGCTCGTCTCGATGGAGCACCACGGTCAGTACCGGATGCTTGGCTCCACCCTCGACGATGCCGCCGGCGAAGCCTTCGACAAGGTGGCCCGCTACCTCGGGCTCGGCTATCCCGGCGGTCCGGCCATAGACCGCATCGCCATGGAGGGTGATCCTGGTCGGGTGTCGTTCCCCCGGGCCATGTACCACGAGGGACTCGATTTCTCGTTCTCCGGGCTCAAGACATCGGTGATCAACCACGTGCGCAAGCATCCCGAGGCCCAAACTGCCGATGTGGCGGCCAGCTTCCAGGAAGCAGTGGTCGACGTGTTGGTCACCAAAGCTCGCCGGGCGGCCCGCCAGATCGGGGCCAAGGGCCTAGCGCTCGGTGGCGGCGTGGCGGCCAACTCACTACTGCGGGAACGGTTCCTGTCGGCCTGCGTGGAGGACGGTATCCACGGCTTCCTGCCCAGCCGCGAGATGTGTACCGACAACGCGGCCATGGTCGCCTCCGCGGCCTGGTATCGCCTCGGTTCAGACGGCCCCAGCGGGCTCGACACCGGGGCCGATCCCAACCTGCGCCTACCCCTGCTCGTCGACTGATCGACGTCCTGTTTCGAGCCTGCTGCTGACCGAACTCGGGTCGGAATTAGCAGTCTCGGGTCGAGAGTGCTTGCGAGACGCGTGCGGAAGTCGTATCGTTAGCACTCGTCATAGAGGAGTGCTAACGGCCGTTTGGCCCGTTGGCACCGTCCGTACCACGCCATGGAGGCGCTGAATGTCCCTGAAGCCGCTCGAAGATCGCATCGTTGTCAAGCCCAGCGATGCCGAGGAGACCACGGCCAGCGGCCTGGTCATCCCCGATACCGCCAAGGAAAAGCCCCAGCAGGGCGAGGTTCTCGCCGTAGGCGAAGGCCGTTGGGATGACGAAGGTGAAAACCGCATCCCCGTCGACATCAAGGTCGGCGACATCGTCGTCTACTCGAAGTACGGCGGCACCGAAATCACGTCTGATGGCCAAGACGTGCTGATTCTGAACGCCCGTGACGTGCTCGCCATCGTCGAGAAGTGAAGAGGTAACACATGGTAAAGATCCTGAAGTTTGACGACGAGGCCCGCCGTGGCCTCGAGGCGGGCGTAAACAAGCTCGCCGATGCCGTAAAGGTGACGCTCGGCCCGAAGGGCCGCAACGTGGTGCTCGAAAAGAAGTTCGGCGCCCCGACCATCACCAACGACGGTGTGTCCATCGCCCGAGAGATCGAGCTCGAAGACCCCTACGAGAACATGGGTGCCCAGCTGGTGAAGGAGGTGGCCACCAAGACCAACGATGTCGCTGGTGACGGAACCACCACCGCCACCGTGCTGGCCCAGGCCCTCGTCAAGGAAGGCCTCCGCAACGTGGCCGCCGGCGCGAACCCGATGGCCCTCAAGCGAGGCATCGACAAGGCCGTGACCGCCGCCGTGGAGTCCATCCGCGAGCAGGCCAAGGAGATCGACGACCGCAGCGAGATCGCTCAGGTCGCCACCATCTCGGCCAACAACGACAAGGCCATCGGTGAGGTCCTCGCCGATGCCATCGACAAGGTCGGCAAGGACGGTGTCGTCACCGTCGAAGAGTCGAACACCTTCGGCATCGAACTCGAGTTCACCGAGGGCATGCAGTTCGACAAGGGCTACCTGTCGCCGTACTTCGTCACCGATCCCGAGCGCCAGGAAGCCGTCCTCGAAGATGCGCTCATCCTGATCACCGAGGGCAAGATCACCTCGGTCCAGGACCTCGTGCCTGTGCTCGAAAAGGTCATGCAGACCGGAAAGCCGCTGCTGATCATCGCCGAAGACATCGAAGGCGAAGCGCTGGCCACCATCGTGGTCAACAAGATCCGTGGCACCTTCAACTCGGTGGCCGTCAAGGCCCCCGGCTTCGGCGAGCGCCGCAAGGCCATGCTCGGCGACATCGCCACCCTCACCGGTGGCCAGGTCATCTCCGAGACCGTCGGCCTCAAGCTCGAGAACACCACGCTCGACCTCCTCGGAACCGCTCGCAAGATCGTTGTCACCAAGGACGACACCACCATCGTTGAAGGCGGCGGTTCCGCCGACGACGTCGAGGGTCGTGTGGCCCAGCTCAAGCGTGAGATCGAAGAGACCGACTCCGACTGGGATCGCGAGAAGCTCCAGGAGCGTCTGGCCAAGCTGGCCGGCGGCGTAGCCGTCGTCCAGGTCGGTGCCGCTACCGAGGTGGAGCTCAAGGAAAAGAAGCACCGCATCGAAGATGCGCTGTCGGCCACTCGCG
>JBDTBS010000053.1:0-11778 GCA_039924035.1 Aquihabitans sp.
CGGCGACGCAATCCAGCGCCCTTGAGTCGGCGGACGAGCTCACGAGGATCGACCACCTCGGCACCGAGCAAGACCGCTGCCGACCACCACCAGTCGGGCAGGTCGTAGTGGTCGCGGTGGAATGCTCGGCGCGGCAGCCCGAGGTCCAACGCGAACCGGTGGAGTTCCGCGAAGGACTCATCACTCGCCAGGTGGGCGAAGCGGCGTCCGTGAGCCGGCCAGATCGGCCGGTCGATCATGATCACGCTTCGGGTTTCGACGAGCCCGGTTCGTCGACCATCAGCGATCCGGGAGTGTGGCCGTCGACGCGGACAGAGCGCTCGGCGAACCGCCAAACCTCGTCGTTGCCCATGACAACACGGTCGCGGTAGCGACCCCAGTGGTCGACCCCAATAGCGGTGAGAACCAAGAAGTACGACGACGCGGTGGCTTCGGTGGGTGTCAGGACGTCGATCACCAAGCTGGATACGTGGTGGCGAACGGGACCCGGGGTCACCCCCGATTGGGCCACCTGCTGGGCCACTTCGTCGAGTCGTGCGGATATCTCGTCGCGCCCCTCCCATCGACCACCGTGTTCACCGACGTCGAGGACCCCGTCGAGGGCGAACAGGGCCGCCAGTTCGGCACTTCGGCCTCGGTCACCGGCCCACGTGTACCGGGCCACCAGGTCCCGCACCGCTTCACGGACCACCAACTCCGAACGTTCCATGGGTCCGACGCTAGGACGCCGGGGCACGACCGCAACAAGACCAGCTTCGTTACCGATGACGAGATCCGGCGGAGGCACCGATACCGTCGACCGCCGTGACCTCGGGTGACGCCGCTTCCCCCCAGCGACCGGCCACCACACCGGAACCGCCCAATCCCGTGACGGCCAGCATCGTCCTCGGTCTGGCTGTTGGCGTCTTCGGGATCTCCTTCGGCGTCCTGGCCGTGGCCAGTGGACTCACGGCAGCGCAGGCCTGCGTGATGTCGTTGCTGGTGTTCACCGGGGCCTCGCAGTTCGCGGCCGTCGGCGTGATCGGGGCCGGGGGTTCTACGGCGGCTGCGCTGGGGAGTGCCTTGTTGTTGGCAGCCCGCAACGGGGCCTACGGGCTGTCGCTGTCGTCGTCGCTGCCGGGCCGCCTCCCCACCCGATTGGTGGCCGCCCACCTGGTGATCGACGAGTCGACGGCGATGTCCACCGCTCAACGCACGCCCAAGGCCAAGCGCACCGGCTTCTGGATGGCCGGAGCTTCGGTGTTCGTGTTCTGGAACATCGGCACCCTGCTCGGCGCGCTTGGCGGGGATGCCATTGGCGACCCGGCCCGCTACGGCCTCGACGCCGCCTTCCCCGCTGGGTTCGTGGCCCTGGTCGTGCCCCACATGAGGTCTGTGGAAGGACGGCTGGCCGCGGCCATCGGTGTGGCCGTGGCTCTAGTGCTGGTCCCCGTTGCCCCCGCCGGCGTACCGGTGCTGGCGGCATCGGTGGCCGTGCTGATCGGTCTGCGGACCCCGAACCCTGCCCGCGTTGGAACGCCCGCCGAGGTGGCCCCCGATCTCGACCCCCACGTCGACCCTGCGGTGGCCACCCAGTTCGATCAACCCGCCGAGTCGAGCCCCGACGACGACGACGGCGATGACGAACGGAGCGGTCAGTGAGTTGGACGGCGCTCTTCGTGCTGGCGGCCGGGTCCTACGCGTTCAAGGTGCTGGGTCTGGTGGTGCTGGGCGGACGGGAGCTCCCCCGCCCGGTGACGCGATGCGTGGCCCTGCTCCCCGCGGCACTGCTGCCCGCGCTGATCGCAGTGCAGACCCTGTCCACCGATGACCACTGGGTGATCGACGCTCGCGCCGTCGGCGTCGGTGCCGCAATCTTGGCGGCCTGGCGACGGGCCCCGTTCCCCGTGGTGATCATCATCGGCGCCGCCGTCACCGCTCTGGTGCGCGCCACCGGCTGAGGGCTCTAGGAGGCGTCCGGGCCTTCTGGTGGCTCGGTGTCATGGTCGTGCGAATGGCCGTGGCCGTGCTCGTGATCATGGCTGTGTTCGTGACCGTGGTCGTTGGCGTGGATGGAGGTGACCGAGGCTTCGTCGATTCTTGGATACGAGCCGACCTCGGGGCGGGGGGCCACGTCTATGTCGATGGGTTGGGCCGGGGGTTCGCTGCGCCAGGTGGATTCGGCTTCAGCGATCACCTCGCGCACTGGGCGTCCGGTGCGGGCCGACACCCGAGCGGCGTCGTCGAACTCGGCCTTGGCCCGGCCGGGGCTGACCTTGATGCGCACCGACAGGTCGTCGACCACCACCCGTTCCTCGCGGCGGGTCGACGGCCAACGCTCCAGGTGCTGGCCCCTTACTCCGAGGCTTCCGGTCTCGACGGCGAGGACACCCGACACCTGACGGGCCAGGGCCGGGTCGGCCAGCGCCGAGACGGTGTGGGCAGGTCGGCCCTTCTTCATGACGATCGGGGTGATCCAGGCATCGTGGGCCCCGGCATCGAGCAAGGCGACCACGGTGTGGGCCAGCACCTCGCCGGTGGCATCGTCGACGTTGGTCTCCAGCAGGACCACCGGCTGGCCTTCGACGGGCCGCGCCGCGGCCGGCTCGCCGATGACCACCTGGGTGAGGTTGGGTCGGTCGGGGATCTCACGGGTTCCGGCGCCGAAGCCGGTCGTAGTCACGGTCATGGCCGGTAGGGGCCCGAACCCGGTGGCCAGCGCGGCCACGATGGCAGCTCCGGTGGGGGTGGTCAGCTCGACCGACAGGTCTACGCCGCGTGTGGGGATGCCCTGGAGCAGTTCGACCACCGCGGGCGCCGGGTTGGGGATGATGCCGTGGGCAGCTCGGACCATGCCGAGACCGACCGACACCGGCGAGGACGTGATGGTGTCGACCCCTAGGACCTCGAGGGCCGCGCACGTGCCGACCACGTCGACGATGGCATCGACGCCACCGACCTCGTGGAAGTGGACCTGGTCGGCCGGGCGACCGTGCAGCCGCCCTTCGGCTTTGGCCAGGGCCGCGAACACGGCCTGAGCCCGTTCCTGCACCCGGGTGGGCAGCCGGGCTTCGGCCACCAGTCCCTGGATGTGAGCCGCGGTGCGCACCACCGAGGTCTCTTTGACCCGGACGTGGATCTTGGTGCCGGCAATGCCGCTGCGCAGGACCGGTTCGGCTTCGGCCTGCCAGCCACCGACCGGCAGGTGTTCGAGCATGCGGAGCACCTCGTCGAAGTCGGCACCGGCATCGACCAGTGACCCGAGGGCCATGTCGCCGGCGATCCCCGAGAAGCAGTGGAACCAGGCCGTGGTCATGAGCGGTCTCCCGACGTCGATGCGATCCCGTTCGACCGGGCGCGCTCGGCTCGGGCCGGGTTGAGGAACTGGCGAGCCACCGCGCAGGCAGCGCCGTACCCGTTGTCGATGCCGACCACGGCAACGCCAGCGGCGCAGGAGGCATGCATGGCCAGCAGAGCAGTCACCCCGTCGAGCCCGGCGCCGTAGCCCACGCTGGTGGGCACGGCGATCACCGGGGCACCGGTGAGGCCGCCGATCACGCTGGCCAGGGCCCCTTCCATGCCGGCCAGGACCACCACGGCATCGGCATCGGCCAGGGCATCGGTGTGTTCGAGCAGACGGTGAATTCCGGCCACGCCCACGTCGGTCAGCCGCAGCGGCACCAGGCCGTGGGCCGTGAGGGTGGCGGCGCACTCGTCGGCGACCGGGAGGTCGGCGGTACCAGCGGTGATCACCATCACCTGCTCGACGCGCACAGGGGCGGCCCGCCACACCACGGTGGTGCCGACAACGGTGGCTTCGGGGTTGGCGTCGACCGCGGCCTGAACCTGGGAGATGTCAGCCCGGGTGAGCAGCACGGGCGCCGACTCGGAGCGGGTCAGGAGCTCGGTGACGATGCGGGCGGCTTGGTCGGGGGTCTTGCCGGGGCCGTAGACGGCTTCGGCCATGCCCTGGCGGACGTGGCGGTGGTGATCGACCTTGGCGAAGCCGAGATCGGCGTAGGGCAGGCGTCGTAGTGACGCCACGGCATCGTCGGGTCGAACCGTGCCGTTGCGCACGTTCTCTAGCAACTGTCTGAGGGCCGCTTCGTCCACCCCCCTATCCTGACCGGTCGTGAACACCCAGGTGCCCTCGACCGTCCAGACCGACCCGCCCGGACCGCTGCGCGTCGGCTTTCTGGGTCCGCCCGGCACCTTCACCGAGCAGGCGCTGATATCGCAGGTCGACCTGGCCGCGGCCGAGCTCGTTCCCTACTCAGGTATGGCCGAAGTGCTGCGGGCCACCGAGGACGGAGAGGTCGATTGCGGCTTCGTGGCCATCGAGAACTCCATCGAGGGGACGGTCAACGTCACCTCTGACACCTTGGCCTTCGAGGTGAACCTGCTCATCCAGCGGGAGGTGGTCATCGACATCCAGCAGCACCTCATGGCCATGCCCGGTGCCGCCCTGGCCGACATCACCGAGGTGGTGTCGATCCCCCATGCCACCGCTCAGGCCCGTGATTTCCTGCACCGAGAGCTGCCCAACGTGCGCACCCGGGCTGCTAGCTCAACCGCCGAAGCAGCCCGGCTGGTGGCCGAAGCAGGCGACCCGACGGTGGCCGCCATCGGCAACCAACTGGCGGCATCCATCTACGGGCTCACCGTGATCGCTCCCGACATCGAGGACCACGACGAGAACCAGACCCGGTTCGTGCTGGTCCGTCCGCAGACGGTTCCCTCGCCCACCGGTCACGACAAGACATCCATCGTGGTGGCCCAGCGAGCCGATCGTCCCGGCAGCTTGGTGGCCATCCTTCAGGAGTTCGCGGCCCGGCGGATCAACCTGACCCGTCTGGAATCACGGCCCACCAAGAAGGCGCTGGGCGACTACTGCTTCCTGCTCGACATGGAAGGCCACGTGGCCGACGACGTGGTGGCCGACTGCCTGCGGGCCCTACACACCAAGCACGGTGACGTGAAGTTCCTCGGGTCCTACCCGTCTGAAGTGGGTGAGGCCGACGGGCTGCGAGCCGATGCCGACGCGTCACGGGTGGAGGCCGACCGGTGGCTGGCTGAGATCCGCAACCGCATCTCGGCGACCGACACCTGACCACCCGGGTCCGTCGAGGGGCCAGCGGCGTGATGACGACAGCGAGACCACACCCTCACCGAGTGCCGGAAGGATGCGGCTCGCAGTCTCGGGTCAGCAGTTGATCTCGAGCGACACCGTCATCTCGTCGACCATCTCGTCTTCGATGAGCTCGACGTCGTTGGCACTGATGGTCGAGCCGTCGAGGGAAAGGTGAAATTCCTTCTCGCCGCCCATGGCTCCCATCAGGCCGAGGCTGAAGCTCTTGTGATCGTCGGTTCGGTAGTCACCGATCACCAGGTCGATCATGTCGCCCTCGAACATGCTGTCCTCATCGAAACGGCTGACATCGAGAAAGACCTCGTCGCCGTCGCCGTTCTGTCCGGTGGCTTGGCCGGTGAAGAGGATCTGGCCGCCGCCGCCGGCCGAATCCTGCGGCTCCAGGGAGCAGCCACCACCGGAGAGCTCGACGGTCTCGCCGTTCATGACGACGGTGGCGCTCTTGACGCCGGCAGCAGGCGCCACGGGCATCTCTGGCCCGTCGTCGCTTTCGCCATCAGGCTCGGGCGCCTCTCCGTCCTTCACGTCTTCGACCGGGATGTCTGACGTCCCCTTATCCGCCGGGGCGGCGTCATCGTCGCTCCCACTGCTACTGCAGCCCGCTAGCAACAGGACCGCGACAGCCGACATGGCGATGGTCTTGCGAAGCTTCATGTATTCAATCCTTGGTTGATGGAGGCGCCCGTCGGGTGGACGCATGATCTACCCAGGGTGGCATAGGAACATGAAACTGACCTGTGAGTGCTGTCAACCGAGCGATCTCAAATCCGGGCATCGATCAGATCAGCCTCGTGTCCAGAAAAGCCGCCTGACCAATCGAACTGCGCAGCAAGCGCATCCATGTTCCAAGGCTGGCTTCGTCAGACGAACTCGAACGCACCCCGGGGGTTGCCGGAAGGTGCGGTGGTCACCCCGTTGGCGGAGCCTCCTGGCAGCGGACCGGGCGGCATGACGCCGCGAGCACTCACCATGCCACCAGCCTCGAGGGTGATGAGACCGGCATGCACGGCGGCACTGCAAACCGACGAGCTCTCCTCGTAAGGACCGACACCGAACACCTCGTGAAGCCGTCCGCCTGGAGCACACCCGAACTGACGCTCGTCACCGATACCCAGACCGCCCGCGGTGTTCCCCCAACTCCGGTCCGCATCAGGCGAGTCGTCCACAGGCGGAGATGACGGAGTGGTGGTCGTCGGTTCGCTGGAGGGTGGCGTCGTTGGGGTGGTTTGGGCCGGCGGGCAGTCTGGGCCGTGACCATCCGCGTCCACGACGCAGTCATCGGGGTCCGGCGCTTCCAAGTTGCCACCGACCGGGATGGTGGTGTTCTCACCGGTATCAACGTCGATGACGACGAATGCACCGACCGCTTCACCACTTGGGGTCATGATGACGACTTCGCCCGGGTTCCAACCTGCCCACGGCTCACCGCTGGTCGGCGTGTTCTCGTCGATCACGATCCCGCTCGGGGCGGCATCGAGCGGGTTCCCACACCCGCACTTGACCCGCGGTACCCCGTGATCGTCGACCGCTACCGCAGTACCAGCCTCCAGCACTGCCCCGAACGGATTGGCCTTCCCGTCGCGGAACCCATGGTTGGTGACGAACGTGTCGGTGGTGAGCACGACCGACGTGTATCCCTCGAGAGTCTCGGGGATTTCGTCGGCCTCGATGCCCAGTGGGCCGGCGAACGCTTCGGCCTTGCTGGCATTGGCCTCGTCTCCGAGGTAGTCGGCCATGCGGTCCAGGTCGCAGGTCGCCTTCTCGCCCGTGCCGCCATAGAGGCCGGGAGTATCACCGGGTATCTGCCGACCGGCATCGTCGGTCGCTTCGAAATCGGCCAACGCCGCGGTGATCGCGGCGTTGGCATCTGCGCTGAGCTTGCCGACCTTGGCGAGCGCGACCGATTCAGTGAACGGATCGATTTCGTCGGCACCGACCGCTTGGAGCATCACAGGCTCAGCTTTCGTCGTGCTGCTGGTGCTGGTCGTACTGATGGGAGCCTCGCTGGCGGAGTCGTCCCCCTTCGTGCTGCACGCAGCTGCGATGACCAGCGGTACGACGATCACAGCCAACAACCGCCAGCCTTGCGGGCGAGTGGTGTGGGTTTTCATCGTAAGTGTCCTCCGGTCGATGGGGGCACGCGATATATGTCCTGATAGCCACGGATTTTCCGCTTCATCAAACGATGTCGCAGGGTCGCCCATTTGTCTCGTGAATTCGAACCTACCAGCGTTGCCCGACTGCAGCCGCCCAAGACCCGGGGCGTCTCAGAGCTTCTCGATGGCGCTCTCCGCGACGGTGGTCATGGCGGCGACGCTGTCCTCGGGTCCACCGTTCATGGTGATGGTGAGCAGGCCATCGCCGATGGCGACCTGGAGAGTGTCACTCGAGATGACCTTGAAGGCATAGGCCGAATCGCCCAGCCCGTCGACCGGAGTCACGTCTGCATCTTCGTCGGCCAGGATGTCCACGAGGTCCTCCAGCTTCATGCCCTCGAGCCCGCCGGCGTCGTACTCGACTGTAAGAGAAGCCATCTCGCTCGGATCTGCCGCCGAGTAATCGCAGGCATCATCCCGGAAGCCCTCGTCCAGGTCGAGCTCGATGCCACCGAATGCCGCCTCGGCATCCTCCTGGGAGACCAGGTCGCAGGGGCTATCGGGATTGCTGGGCGTTCCGCCGGAGTCACCGGAATTGTTGGTATCACCCGAATCTGAGGCGGTGTCGGACGTGGCGGCCTTGTCGCTGTCCGACTTGGAGGCCTGGTCACTGCTACTGCTGCAGCCCCCGGCGACCAGGGTCAGAACGACGGCGAAACTGGCGACTACCGAACGCTTACGCATGTCAGCAACTCAATTCTCCACCAGCCAACTGCCGGCGGCTCGAGACGATCCAAGAAGAATATTCGAAAGCGAATGCAACATGCTCGCTCCAGGCTGTGCCCTTTGGCATGCCAGACCCCGTCAGGTCGATGCCCGCGGACACACCAGCTAGGCCATCGAAGGGGACGAGGCCGATGAGCCACCGAGTTGCCATCACCTGCGCTCTCTAGCGAGGGGCATTACGCAGGTCAGCAGAGGGACGGTGTGGCGGAGCGGGAGGGATTCGAACCCTCGAACCCTTGCGGGTCGCCGGTTTTCAAGACCGGTGCATTCGTCCACTCTGCCACCGCTCCGCTTGCCATCGTAGGCAGCCGCGGCACCCTGGGCGGTGGTCGAGTCATCTCGAACTGGGTGACCGCAATCCTCGCCAGGGGGAACGCGGGGCCGCCTCTGTTGTACGATCTCGGCCGCAACACGGAGAGGTGCCGGAGTCTGGCCGATCGGGCCTCCCTGCTAAGGAGGTGACGGGGCAACCCGTCCGTGGGTTCAAATCCCACCCTCTCCGCTCCGTGAAGGTCCCCGGCTCTTTTGGGTCGGGGACCTTCCGCGTTCCAACCCGATTGCACCATGCCACCGACGGTATGGAAGGGCGGTCGAGTGATGCCTGGGGCCACTGGACCGAACGGAGGCGACGTGGTGGTTTGCGTTCCACCCGGCGTCGGTCTCCGAGGATCAGCAGAATCGCGTCACACAGGGCGCGTCGGCTCGAGCCGCTTGGGTCTGGTCGGACAGCTTTCGCTTCCTGTCCGATTTAAACGCATTTTGAGCATAGGTCGTTCGACCTATTTCCTAACCGGTCAAATAGGCCTGACGCCGTCCCCCGGGATCCTGGCCACACCCCTTCGACTCCCGCCCCAGCTTCAATCGTGCAGGTTGGCGGTCGAAAACGTAACTATCTCTTTGACAGATCGGGTGAATCTGTTCCATGCCCAGGATTGAGCGGAGATGACGAAGTGACGATGGAAAGGTTGCGTTTCCATGACGGAATCGTCAGCATGTCTCCCGTCATCCCCACCAACCGACGGTCGTTGCCTCTCTGGAGACCGCACCGCCGCTACAGCGAAGCCCCGGTCCGACCGGTACGCACGCCCGGGGTCACCGATCAAGGAGCAACACCACGTGAGCAACCCCGAGCACACCGAGACCATCGAGGCCCCTGCGGCCGTCGGGTCGTCGGTGCCCCGGAGTCGCAAGCGCGGTAGCGCAGCGTTGATCGTCGTGGCTATCGCCGCGGTCGCGCTGCTCATCACCGCTTGTCAGCCCACCACCCCCCGCCAGGCCGTACAGGCCCGCTGGGGCCACAACTTCGCTTGCGCCGAGCGGGTCATCCAGCGGGAATCCGGCTGGAACCCGACCGCTCTCAGCCCTGGCGGCGGCAACATCGGCCTGTTTCAGCTGAACGCCTACCACAAGACCTGGATCCGCAATGAGCTCGGGTACTCGTGGCAGGAACTGAAGGATCCGGCTAAGAACGCCCACGCGGCCAAGGTGCTATCCACCAAGGCCTTCCACCAGTACGGCGACGGCTGGCAGCCCTGGCGCCTCGACGGCAGAGCTCGTCCCGGTGGCGGCTGCCCGGCCTGATCGGCCCAGCCAACAGATTTCGGTCCGCCTTGCGGACGAAACCAAATGTGAACGGACCCGCCTCCCTCCCCCCTCGGCGGGTCCGTTCCATTTTTCGTTCAGCTACCGGTGAGCGCTGACAGCTAGCGGTACCCGAGTGGTCGGAGCCACTAGCGGTGGCGCAGCGACCCGTGAGCGGCCAACATGCCCGGTGCCCGGGACGCCCGTCAGGGCGAACTGTCATGCAGGGAGACGACGTGACCGACGGCCACACCACCAGCCCCGTGCTGATCGACGACGAGGCCCGGGTGCGCACGATCACCCTGAACCGGCCCGATGCCCTCAATGCCTGCAACGAGGCTCTCTACGACGCTCTCACCAACGGCCTGCTCGACGCGGCCGACGACCCCGCTGTGGCGGTGATTTTGCTCACAGGCGCTGGAAGGGCGTTCTGTGCCGGCACAGACCTGGTGGAGATGGCCAGCAGGGTCATGGACCCCGACTCCTACGTGGACGGCGAACACGGCTTCCTCGGGCTCGTCGACGCGTTGGTGGCGTTCCCCAAACCGTTGGTGGTGGCTGTCAACGGGCTGGGACTCGGGATCGGCACCACCATCCTCGGCTTCGCCGATCTCGCGTTCATGAGCACCACCGCCAAGCTCAAGTGTCCGTTCACCAGCCTGGCCGTGGCCCCCGAAGCGGCCTCGAGCTTCCTGTTCCCCCGCCTGCTCGGCCATCAGGCCGCCACCTGGATGCTGCTCAGCAGCGAATGGGTGAGCGCCGCCGAAGCCCACGAGATGGGCCTGGTGTGGAAGCTGGCCGAACCCGAGGACCTGATGGCCGAGGCCCGTCGCCATGCCGAGGTCCTGGCGGCCAAACCGATCTCCAGCCTGACGGCCTGCAAACGGGTCATGACCGCACCCTTGCGAGACGAGATCGCCACCGCCCGGGAACGGGAGAACCAGTGCTTCATCGACCTCCTGGGCGGCCCGGCCAACAACGAAGCCCTGGCCGCGTTCGCCGAAGGTCGCGATCCTGACTTCACGAACCTGCCGCCAGGCTGGTGACCGTCCCGCTACGTACCTGGATGGTCAGCCGGCGAGAAAGCTGACTCGCACTGTGCGAGTCGGGTTGTCGCCGTTGGTGTCCACGAGCACGATGCTCTGCCACTGGCCCAATGCCAGTTCGCCAGCAAACACCGGCACCACCAGCGACGGGCTGACGATGGCGGGAAGCACATGGTCTGCACCGTGGCCCTCAGACCCGTGACCGTGCTGGTAGCGCTCATCACGGGGCAGCAGGGCACTGAGCGTGGCCGCGAGGTCTAGGTCGCTACCGGCACCCGTCTCGATGAGGGCCAGCCCTGCGGTGGCGTGAGGGGCGAACACGTTGACCAGACCATCGCCGCGGCCGAAGCAGAACCGGCCGACCTCCGGGGTGAGATCGGTGACCACCCGGTCGCCGTTGTGGATGCTGAGCTCGATCGTGTCCACGCGTGCCTCCATGCCTGAGAACCCGACAGGCCGAGGGTAGGTGCCCGGGCTCGACTCCGCTCCTCCAGCCCACCCGGCCCGCCGTTGGCCGCCCGGGCAGACCCCCGGCTAGGGTGTCCCGGCGCCAACCCAGCGCCAGTAGCTCAATTGGATAGAGCATCTGATTACGGATCAGAAGGTTGGGGGTTCGATTCCCTCCTGGCGCACCAGCTTGGTACGCAGCTCAGAGGCGGCCCCCGAAACCGGAGGCCGCCTCTGTCGCGTCCCGGACAGCCCCGACTTCCAACGGGCTCTCCCATGGGATCGGCACCAACGGCAAACGACCGCAGCCGTCCTCCGACGTTTGCGCCGGCACCGCGGCTCAAACCCTGCTCGGCACCGCAGAGTGAGTGAGCCACCACGCTTCGGGACAAGCGAACGATCCCGATACCTCGACCCAGACCCACCATCACCAGCCCAACACACCATCGGATACGCTCTACGACCAGGCGATGGGGCTCGCCGTAACCGCCGTTCAGGCTGATGGCTCCTACACAGCAACCCGAATCTGCCGTGTAGGAGCGTTTTCCCGTGCCCATTGTTGGTTCCCCCCGAACGTGGAGATCCGATGGCCCCTACTGATCAGTTCGCCAATGGGGCCGGCTGCGAGCGCTGCGGGCTGCCCCTGGAGTCGAGTCCCGTGTGCGGACAGTGGACTCGCATGGGCTTGTGTGAG
>JBDTBS010000054.1:0-8749 GCA_039924035.1 Aquihabitans sp.
GTGGGGTGGGGTGGGGTGGGGTGGGGGGTTAGCGGGCTACTAGAACGCGGGCTGCGATGGCCTCGTTCTCGAGACGGGTGGCGTAGATCACGCCGCCGATCATGGCGCTGAAGCCGCCACCGCCCCAGGCTGCGGCGAAGAACGCTATGCCCATGGCCGGAAGCAGGTCGGTCCCGGTGGCGTACAGCCCGCCGGCCACCACGAGGAACACCGAAGTGACGATGATGGAGGCAGCGATGCCGACCAGGCGGCCCAAACCGGGGGCCTCTACCGATGACTGAGTGGGGGCATTGCTGATCTGGGGGTTGGGGGCCATGTCTGGTCCTTTTTGGGTTGCGGTGAATCGGGTTGAGATCGATCGCGTTCAGTGAGATCCAGCGGGCGGGCGATCGCATGACCGTCGGCTCGGCGCTGCAGGAGCGCGGCATCAACTGCGCAACGAGCGCAGAAAGCGTGAGACCTGGACGTCATCCGCGGTAGCCGACCCGTACTCGATGAGAGACCTGGTCTGGATGCAATCGGCGAGGTCCAAAGACCTCAGACGTCAGGAATCGAGCGACGTCGGGGGCGCTCCGACCATCAGCGCCCACCAGCACGCTGGACGGTCGGCAGCAGGGACGATGTCCCGGCAATGCACGAACGTCTTCGGCGCACTCATGCCTTCAATCATAGTACGGAGGCCGGGTTTTGCGCCCACCGCCCGAGCCTGCACCGCCGTCTCGTTCAAGGCTCACCCGACCGACGGCTGGCGGCCATCAGGCCGGTCAACTGGTCCCATCCAGGTCGACCCCGGCGTTTCGCAGCATGGCTTCGAACTCCCCGGCTTCGTGTCGGGCGAACGCGGCCGTCACGTGGTCGTCGTCTCGGTGGACGATGATCCCGTCGATCATGGCCGGGCACGTGCTGTCGGGGCAGATGAACGGGGTGGTATCGACCACGATCACCCCGGGCATCTCGTCGGGGAGGGCACCGATGATCTCGTTGTAGGGCACGACCTCGGTGTCGTCTGCCAAGGGCATGTCACAGTCGGTGGTGTTGCGTCCATGCTCAGCGAGACAAGCCGGGACCTTCCATCCAATGGTGGGCGTCGTGGTCCCGACGACGACCTGACCGGTCCCGCTGGTGAGGAGGTCGAGGGTGGTCCTCCAACCATCGGCCCACTCGGCGAGGTGCTCGTCGGTTCCAGCATCTACGTCATCGCCGTCGGCCAGGATCTCCCACTCGTGAGACCGGGTCTCCAGGTAGATCACGTCGGGGTCGTAGCGCTCGATGAGCTCTGGGTACACCTTTCGCCGCCAGGTGGTGCAGTCGTGGTCTGGCCGACCCGCTCCCTGGTCGTCGTAGGTGTAGATGGTGATGTCGTTGGGTGGGCAGCCCTGCCGGGTCAACCGGATCACCGTCAGGTCGTGGCGTTCGGCCATCTCGTCGAACGCCGGTTGCCACTGTTGGGCGTGAGAGTCGCCGACGAGGGCGACCACCGTGTCGCCACCCTCGCGGTAGAGGCAAGGCGCCACCGTCTCGGTGGTCCCCCAGTCCCAGCGGGTATAGGGGCACGGGCCCGGCTCGGGTTGGTTCTCGACCGCGGCCAAGGCCTGGTCCTGGAACTGATCACGCGGTTGGAGGAACGGGATGCCGACCACCGCCACCAAAACCGACACCACCAAACCGACGCCGACCACCCGCATCGGTGAAAGCGTCGGGACCAACTTGAAGCGGATGGGTCGTTCGACCAGGAAGTAGGAGCCGACGGCGGCCGCGGTCATGACGACGACCATTGCGGCCACACCACCGAGCCAGCGCACACCCCATCGCTGGGCCAGCAACGGCAGGAACACGATCACCGGCCAGTGCCAGAGGTAGAGGCTGTAGGAGAGGCGTCCGACACCGGCCAACGGCGCCGACCCGAACAGGCGCTGGGTGGGACCAGCCGGGGTCAGGTCGAGGCCGGCGATCAACACCACGCTGACGAAGGTCACCCACAGAGCGGCAACACCGGGATAGTCGCCGGCATCGGCGATCTGGTGCGACAGCCACAGCAGCCCGCCGAGGGAGCCGACCACGGTGGCCGTGCCCAACAGCCGAACCCGGTCTCCGGTCGGCAGTCGATGAGCCCACCGTCGCGCCGCCACGGCCAGCGCTCCACCGGCCAAGAGTTGGTAGGCGCGGGTGTGGGTGCCGTAGTAGGCCTCCGGCGACGGGACGCGAGTGAGTGAGAGGTAGATCGAAGCGGCACCGATGGCAACGATGCCCATCAACAGGCCACCGGTGGCCTCGGGGCCTTTGCGGCGGGTCGACACCTTCCACAGGAGAGCGAACAACGCCGGCCAGACCAGGTAGAACTGCTCTTCGACGGCCAGCGACCAGAAGTGCACGAGCGGACTGGGTAGGTCGCCGGGGGTGAAGTAGTCGACGTTGCCGGCCACGAACTTCCAGTTGGCCGAATAGAGGGCTGCCCATGTGGCTTCGTGGCCCACCGACTGTTGATCGACCATGTCGAACAGTTGAGAAGCTCCGAACATGACCACGATGAGGACCAGGGCCGAGGCCGGGAGCAGCCGCCGCATTCGACGGGCGTAGAACCGTCGGAAGCGAACACCTTCGTGGTTGGCCACTTCGCCCAGGAGCAGTCCTGTGATGAGGTATCCCGACATCACGAAGAACACGTCGACGCCGACGAAGCCGCCAGGAACCCATTTCAGACCGAGGTGAAACAGGATGACCAGGCCGACGGCCACGGCCCGGATCCCATCCAGGTGGGCCCGGTATCCAGACGCGGGCGTCATCGGTCTCTGCTCGCCGGTTCATACAAGGGGGAAAGCGTACGTTGTGGCTGGGTCAAGTTTTTGGTCGGGGGATGACGAGAAGGGGCACCGGGTGGTGTGCCACCATCAGGGCATGAGCAAACGTGCTGTCCTCATTGCTGCAGTCCTACTGGCGGTCGGATTCGCGGCCCCCGCTTCGGCCCACACCGAATCCGACGTGGTGGCCGTCCCCGCCGGCCAGGAGGCGACGGTCAGCCTGAAGCCCACCCACGGCTGCGGTGAGTCGCCCACCATCGCTGTAGCGGTGCAGGCCCCCGTCGAGGGCGCCAAAGCCAAGGATGTAGCCGGCTGGACAGCCACCGCCACCGAAGACGGCGAGGGCAACACCGTGCTGGAGTGGACCGGCGGCGTACTACCGGTCGACCAGACCGGATCGTTCCCGGTGATCTTCACGGCTCCCGATCAGCCCGGCCTGTTGATGCTGTTCCCCTCGGTCCAGACCTGCGAGGACGGGTCCGAGCTGTCGTGGATCAGCGGCGACCCGGCCGATGAGTTCCCTGCCCCCCGGGTATTGGTGCTGCCTGCCGACCAGGAAGCGGCCGGTTCGATCGACGAAGTAGCCCCCGATGCCCCCGGGCGAGACCAACTCACCGAGATCGTCGACGTCGACAACCCCGATACCGATACCGATACCGTCGTGGAAGAGGGACCCGTCACCACCGAGACCTCCGAGGCAACCACCACCACGGCCCCGTCAGCCGATGACGACGGGACCCCATTGACCCGGTCGGATGACGATGACTCCTCCAACACCGGCCGCAACATCGCCATCGCCGTGGTTCTGGTGGCCCTCATCGGTGGCGGTGCGGCCTACGTGATTCGAAAGCAGCGCGAAGAGGACTGACCGGCCCGAGGAAGCACTAGTCGGGCGCCACCTCGGGCCCGGCCACCGGACCGTCGGCGGTCGAGGCTCCGCCGCTAGTGGGCGAGTCATCTACGGGCGCTAGCTGGTCGGCGCTCAGCACGTCGCCGACGGGTAGCGGCCCATCGGAGGCGGGCGGGGCACTCGGAGCCATCTGGTCTGGAGCTTCGGCGCTGTGGTGACGCCCCTGGAACGTCCACACGATGGCCGAGTTGATCAGGATCAGCACGGCCCCGAGGACCATGGCCATGCCGAACGCGTGGCTGAAGGCATTCTTACCCTGCTCGATCATGAACTCGGCGTGCGCAGGGTTGGCGTTGGCAGTGTTGAAGGTGGCCACTATCGACTCGCGGGCTTGGTCCTGGATGGCTGGCGATAGTGACGACAGGCGAGACGTGATGTCGTGGCGATAGACCGACGAGATCACCGAACCGAGCACAGCCACCCCGAGCGCGCCGCCGAGCTCTCGGGACAGATCGTTGACCGCGGACCCGACGCCAGATTTGGCCCGGGGAACCGAGCCCATGATGAGCGTGGTGGACGGGGCCGTGGTCTGGCCGTTGCCCAGCCCCACCAGCGAGAAGCCGGCGATGATGACCAGTACCGATGCGGTTGGTGACGCGCTGACGGCCAGCACCACCAGGCCGGTGGCCGAGACCAGCAAACCGGATCCCACCACCCGTCGAGGGCCGAACCGGCCGACGGTGCGAGCACTGATCGGTGCGCCGATCATGGCGAACACGCCAATGGGCAGACCGATGAACGCGGTGGTGAGCGCGGTGTAGCCGTGGGCCAACTGCAGGTACTGCGCCAGAGCGAAGAAGAGCCCGAACATGGCCATGAACTGCAGGGTGATGGTGGACGAGCCGATGGCAAACGAGCGGTTGCGGAACAGCCGGACGTCGAGCATTGGGTGGTCACAACGCAGTTCCCACCAGACGAAGACCACCAGCAGGGAGACGGCCAAACCGAGAGTGGCCAGCGTCTGGGCACTGAGCCATCCGTGGTTGGGAGCTTCGATCACCCCGAACAGCAGGATGGCGAGACCACCGATGGACAGCAAGGCGCCGCGTGGATCGAGCCGGGCCTCACGGGGGTCCGACGAGTTGGGCAGCAGCTTGAGCCCGGCCACCAGAGCGAGGATGGCGATAGGGGCATTGATCAGGAAGGTCGATGCCCAAGTGAACTTCTCCAGCAGCAGTCCGGAGAGCACGGTGCCGAGGGCGCCGCCAAGACCGGCGAATCCGGCCCACAGGGCAATGGCTCGGCGCTTCTCGGCCGGATCCCGAAACAGGTTGGAGAGGATCGACAGCGTGCCCGGCATGATGAATGCCGCGCCCACACCCATGACCGCCCGGGCCATCAGCAGATGCCAGGTCTCGGTGCCGAACGAGGCCACGAACGCAGCAAGAGCGAAGACCACCAGGCCGCCTTGCAAGGCCGTCTTGCGACCGAAGCGATCGGCCAGGGCCCCGGCGGGGAGCAACAGCCCGGCGAACACCAGGGCGTAGACGTCGACGATCCACTGCAGGCCACTCGGGCTGGTGCCGAGCCGCTCTTGGATGTCGGGCAGGGCCACATTGAGCGACGCGTTGCCGGCCACGATCAGTACGAGGCTCAGACACAGCACCGCTAGGGACCACCAGCGCTTGGCATAGATGGCCGGGTCGAGATCATCGTGGATGCCGTCGAGTCCGCCGGGGGGCACAGCTGTGGTGCTCGGTGCTCTCGGGTCGGCGGCGTTGGCCACTGGGAATCTCCTGATCGTCATGCTGCCGCCAAGGAAAGTTCAACGCCGTTCTGGCGCCGCCTATTCCGGGGTCGGAGCCTCGAAACGCACCACCACGGCCTTGGAGGTCGGCGTGTTGCTACCTTCGGCCACCGAGCCGAGGGGGACCAGCACGTTTGCCTCCGGAAAGTAGGCGGCGCAAGTGCCCCGGGCCACCTCGTAGGCCACCAGGCGGAACCGGGCTGCTCGGCGGTCGTCGTCGTTGCGCCACACGCCGACCACGTCTACCAAATCGCCGTCATGCCACCCCAACTCGGCCAGATCGTCGGGGTGGGCGAACACCACCCGGCGGCCCTGAGAGATGCCTCGGTAGCGGTCGTCGAGCCCGTAGATGGTGGTGTTGTACTGGTCGTGGGAGCGCACGGTCTGGAGGAGTAGGTGGCCGTGCGGGACCTCCTCGGCCAGGAACGTGTTGCAGGTGAGGCGGGCCTTGCCGGTGGCCGTCTCGAAGCGACGTTCGTCGCGTGGTGGGTGGGGCAGGACGAACCCGCCAGGCTGATCGATGCGGCGTTCGAAGTCTTCGAAGCCGGGGATGGTCGCCTCGATGCAACTGCGGATTCGGGCGTAGTCGCCGGCCAGGTGAGACCAGTCGACGGTGCCGCCGTCGGGCAGCACCCGCTTGGCCAGGCCGGCCACGATGGCCACCTCGCTGCGCAGGTGTGGCGAGGCCGGTTCGAGCCGGCCGACCGAGGCATGGACCGCGCTCATGGAGTCCTCGACGGTGATCCGCTGTACCCGGCCGCCGGTGTGGTCGGCTTCGGTGCGACCCAGGCACGGCAGGATCAGAGACGCATCGCCGCCGTGGACGTGGGAGCGGTTGAGCTTGGTGCTGACCTGCACGCTGAGCCGGGTGCGGGCCAGTCCGGCCACGGTGGCACCGGTGTCGGGGGCAGCGGCCACGAAGTTGCCGCCCATGGCCACGAACACATCGACCTCTCCGCGGTTCATCGCCGCGATGGAGGCGACCACGTCGTAACCGTGCTCCCGAGGAGGTTCGAAGCCGAACTCCGCAGCCAAGGCATCGAGGAACGGCTCTCCCACCTTCTCCCAGATACCCATGGTGCGGTCGCCCTGGACGTTGCTGTGGCCCCGCACCGGGCACACGCCAGCGCCGGGCTTGCCGATGGCCCCACGGAGCAGAAGCGTGTTGGTCATCTCCCTGATGGTGGCCACGCCTTGCCGATGCTGGGTGATGCCCATGGCCCAGCAGATGATGATGCGCTCCCGCTCGGCCAGTAGCTGAGCCACCCGTTCCACCTCGTCGTGTGAGAGCCCGGTGGCCGCCAGGAGGGCATTGCTGTCGAGCCCTTCGAGGTGGGCAACGAGCTCGTGGTGGCCGTCGCAGTAGTCGTCGACGAACGCGTGGTCGACCACCGATCCACCCCGCTCGCGGTCGAGTTCGATCAGGCGTCGGTTGAGCCACTGGAACAGCGCGAGGTCGGCGCCCACCTTCACCTGCAGGTACTCGTCGGCCAATGTGGTCCCCCGGCCGACCACACCACGGGGCCGCTGCGGGTTGCGGAAGTTGATCAGGCCCGCTTCCTTCAGCGGGTTGATGGCCACGATCTGGGCCCCGCCGTCCTTGGCCTTCTCCAACGCGGTGAGCATCCGGGGGTGGTTGGTGCCCGGGTTCTGACCCACGATCAGGATCAGTTCAGCGTTGTGGATGTCGTCGAGCGAGACGCTGCCCTTGCCGATGCCGATGGTCTCGTCCAGGGCCACGCCGCTCGATTCGTGGCACATGTTGGAGCAGTCGGGCAGGTTGTTGGTTCCGAGCTGACGGGCGAACAGTTGGTAGAGGTAGGCGGCCTCGTTGCTGGTGCGTCCCGAGGTGTAGAAGACCACCCGGTCGGGATCAGCAGCCGCGGTTACGGCATCGGCCACCAGCCCGTAGGCATCGTCCCAGCCGATCTCGCGGTAGTGGTCGGCGCCGGCCGGTCGGTACATGGGGTGGGTGATCCGACCCTGCTGGCCGAGCCAGTGCTCGGTGCGGTCGGCCAGTTCCGAAACCGGGTGGGCGGCGAAGAACTCGGGGCCGATGCGGCGGACGGTGGCCTCTTCGGCCACGGCCTTGGCCCCGTTCTCGCAGAACTCGAACGTGCCCGGTTCGTGAGGGTCAGGCCAGGCACAGCCGGGACAGTCGAAGCCGTCGGGCTGATTCAGGTGCAGGAACGTCTTGGCCGTCCGCTTCACGCCGAGTTGGCGGCGGGCCTCGTCGAAGGACTGGACCACGCCGCGGATGCCCGCTGCCGCGCGCTTCGGTGGACCGACCCGGAGGTGCTCGTCGTGGTCGTCTTCGAGAGGCGGGTCGGTGGTCACGAGTTGGGTTCCACGTAGAGGTTGAGGCGGCCAGGGCGGGCGAACCCGGCCAAGGTCAGCTTGGCGATGCGGGCCGCGTCGATGGCCAACGACGACGGAGCGCTGACGGCCACGACGGCACCAAACCCGGCCGCGGCTGCCTTCTGCACGATCTCGAAACTTGTCCTCCCGCTGACGAACAAGCCCAGTCCCTCGGCGGGTAGTCGGCCGTCGAGCAGCAGCCGTCCCACCAACTTGTCGACAGCGTTGTGGCGCCCGATGTCCTCCCGCACCAGCTTCACGTCGCCGGCAGCATCGAACAGACCAGCGGCATGCACGCCACCGGTTGCATCGAACAGGGCCTGCTGCCCGATGACCCGCTCGGCCAGTGCATCCATGGCTGCGGGGTCGAGCGCCAGAGCCGTCGGTACCGGTGCGATTGCACTGAGCACGCCGTCGATGTCTTCGGTGCCGCACCAACCGCACGAGGACGTGGTGGTGGACAGGCGGGGGGCGGGTACCGGCGCTCGGCCCGCGGTGTCGACCACGATCGTGTTGCCGCCACCATCGACGGGAACCCCTGGCTGGCCGGTGTGGACACCGACGACCGATGCTCCGTCGAGCAACCCGTCGGCGAAGCAGAACCCGACGGCCAATTCGGCGTCGTGGCCCGGGGTACGCATGGTGGTGGTGACCCGGTGGTCGTCGAGCCTGATCTCGAGCGGCGCTTCCACGATCACCTGATCGTTATCTCGGCTACACACCCCGTCGCGGTAGCGGTGCACCACCAGCGAGCGTGTCCGACCTGAGGTCATCACCCGAGGCTACCGAGGTGCGACCTCGGTCACCCGGCCGTCGGCCACCTCCAGGCGGCGGGTCACGGTGACCCGGTCCAGGAGAGCCCGGTCGTGGGTCACCAGCAAGAGGGTGCCGACATAGCGGTCCAAGGCCTGCTCCAGCTGTTCAATGGCCGCCAGG
>JBDTBS010000055.1:0-5546 GCA_039924035.1 Aquihabitans sp.
TCAGCAGGATCTGACGGGGCCGACCGGTGCGCTCGTCGGGAACTAGCAGCATCAGCAATGCACGGCGATGCACTGGGTCTGTGGAGGCCGTGGCCAGGAGCGCGGCCAGGAGCTGGTTGGCCCGGTACCGGGCCCATGGAGGCATCCCGTCGACCGGCCCGACCAGGTCGGGACGATTGACGATAAGTCCTTGCAGGCCTTTGTGGCCCAGGGCCGACGCCGCCGCCCGGACCTCGGCCACTGACGGGTCGGCGGCCAGCAGCACCTCGAGTCCCGCGGCCGTAGCGATCGGGTCGTGGCCGACGTGGGCCAGGGTCGAACAGCTATCCACCACCACGGCTCTGATACCTGACGGTGGCCGGTCCGCAGCCCGAATTGCTAGGGCCACAGCCCGCACCCACCGGGCGGTGGCGGCCTCCCCATCGGCCAGGCATCGCACCTGGCTCAGCAGCAACCAAACCGGGGCCTCGACCGGGCCCCCTACCCCACCTATGTCGGCCATGAACCGTCGCTCTGCTTGGCGGAGCAACCGACCAGCCCGTGACGCAGACCGGGCGTATCGGTCCAATGCCGCGGGATCGACCGAGACGTTCACCGAACTGCCAACCGCCGACAGTCGGCAATCAACGCCGCCGTATGCGCATTCCGTCGAGCCTGCTCTGCATCGAACCGGCTGCGGTGGGGGCCGTCCCATTCGCCGCGCAGTTCGGTAGCAGCCCTGACCAAAGACGCAGTCGACGCATCGAGGCTGTTGGCCAGCTTCAGCAGGGCATTGCTGAGCACAGCGTCACCCGTATCCACGGTCGTCGAACCGGCTCGACCGACACTCACGACTATCGCTTGCTTTCGATACATTTCATTCTTGGAGATTGCCTGCTCCGCGATCCGTCGTCAACCCCCAGATACCGGGTGCGACCCTTCGACCAACAGTGCACAGCCGAGCTTCGAGGTGACCGACGCGAGGGCAGCGTCGTTGGTTCAGTCTTGGAGGCGTCGCCGGAGTTCCACGTAGACGGCGGTACCCACCAGAGCGTCGAGCTCCTCGGCCAGCGATTCCACCACCGGACGGTCCCCCACGAAGGCCCGTTCGCCTTCGGTGCAGCACCAGGCCATAGGGTCACCGTCGTCGCCCCAGTCGGCTCGGCTCCAGGGCCGAACGTGGGCCGTCTCACCACCGTCGTCTCGGGGCGACCAGTCGACTCTCACGGGCAACTGCCAGCAGACCGACGGTTTCCAGTCGAGCGGCGATTCACCATCGGCCACTGCGGCCAGGTGAAGGGAGCACCCTCATCCCCCAGCGAACCCCGGGCGGTTCAAGAAGATGCAAGCATCGTCGACCAGACGGGTGTTGGTTCCGGCTTCGTTGAAGACCCCGGTACCGTCGGTGGCCGCGGCGTGGAACTGGAAATGCTCAGGATCGAGGGTGGCCGCCAGGCCCGCCACTCGGAGTCGTTCGTCGTCGCTGTCGATCTCAGCGCCCACCGAGCAGCAACCCTGCTCGAGCTCCTCGGCCGGCTCGGCCAGGATGCCCAAGCAGCCTCGGCCCCATATACAGGTCCAGTTCGAGGTGAGGAAGGCGCGGTCGAACTGCCAGTGGGTGTCGCCGTCAACGATGTCCACAGTGGGTTCCACCCCACAAGCGTAGGGCCCGGGCGATTATTACGACCGTGTTCCGGCGTGCGATCCTGACATGGGCGTCCCCGCCCGTTGTCAGGAGCGCGAGCAATGCCAGCAGATCATCAAGAAGACGTACCCAGCTTTGCTGACCTTGGATTGCGTGAGGAACTCATCTCTGCGTTGTCGGCCCTCGGCTACGAGGAACCGACCCCGATCCAGGCCGCATCGATCACCACGCTGATCGAAGGGAGGGACCTTCTCGGCCAGGCAGCCACCGGCACCGGCAAGACGGCCGCTTTCGCGTTGCCGATCCTGGAGCGGCTCGGAGCCGGCAACGGTGGCAACGCGCCGATGGCCCTGATCCTGGTGCCCACCCGTGAGCTGGCCATGCAGGTGTCAGAAGCCACCCACAAATACGGGCGCAAGCTCAATGCCCAGGTGCTGCCGGTGTTCGGCGGTCAGCCGATCGGCCGGCAGATCACTGCGCTGCGTCGCGGTGTCGACGTGGTGGTGGCCACCCCTGGTCGGGCCATCGATCACATCAACCGCGGCACGCTTCCTCTCGACAGCATCGAGGTCGTGGTGCTCGACGAAGCCGACGAGATGCTCGACATGGGCTTCGCCGAGGACATCGAGACCATTCTCACCGAGACCCCACCCACCCGGCAGACGGTTCTGTTCTCGGCCACCATGCCCAGTCGCATCAATGCCATCGCCCGCAAGCACCTGCGTGATCCGGTACGAATCGAGATGGGTCGGGCCACCACCGCACCGGGTGCGGCGCCGCAGGTTCGCCAGAGCGCCTACATGGTCCCCCGCTCCCACAAGCCGGCGGCCCTCGGCCGGATCCTGGATGTGGAGAACCCGGCCGCGGCCATCGTGTTCTGCCGCACCCGCCTCGAGGTCGATGAGCTCACTGAGACGCTAAACGGTCGTGGCTACCGGGCCGAGGCCCTGCACGGCGGAATGGATCAGCACCAGCGGGACCGGGTCATGGGTCGCCTCCGCAGCGAGACTGCCGAGCTACTCGTGGCCACCGACGTCGCCGCCCGTGGCCTCGACATCGATCACCTGACCCACGTCGTCAACTACGACGTCCCCTCGGCTCCGGAGGCCTACGTCCACCGGATCGGCCGTGTTGGTCGGGCCGGACGCGAAGGAGTGGCCATCACGCTGGCCGAGCCCCGCCAGCATCGCCAGCTCAAGAACATCGAGCGGGTCACCGGGCAGCGGATCGCCATCGAGAAGGTCCCCACGGTCGACGATCTGCGCACCCGACGCATGGAGCTCACCCGGGCCACCATCGAGGAGCGCATCGAGGCCGGCGGTCTAGACCCCTACCGCACCGTGGTGGAGAACCTGGCCGAGGAGCACGATCTCATGGAGATCGCCATGGCCGCGGTGAAGTTGGCCCATGAGGCCACCAGCGGCGAGGACGACAACGTCCACATCCCCGATGTGGCCACCCGTCCCGATTTCTCCGATCGCAAGAAGCCGTTCGACAAGAAGGATCGCAGCGACCGCAAGGGCCGCCCTGCCCGCCAACCGAGCGAAGGCATGACTCGGCTGTTCGTGGGCGCAGGCCGTGAGAGCGGCATCCGCCCCGGCGATCTGGTTGGAGCCATCGCCAACGAAACCCGCCTCAGCGGCAAGGACATCGGGGCCATCGAGATCGCCGGGCGCTTCTGCTTGGTCGAAGTCCCCGACGATGCCGTCAACGAGGTCATCTCGGCCATGAAGCAGACCACCCTGAAGGGCAAGAAGGTCAACTTCCGTCGCGAGATCCAGAAGGACTGATCTCACCCCAACGCTGAGGCACCAGAGTCGCTTCCGCGCCTTTGGCGACCGGCGGGTCAGCCCGGCGGTCGAGTCAGTTCCACTCGTCCTCGTCGTCGTACTCACCCTGCTCGTCGGGTTCCACGACCTTGGTGGGACCTTGCACGATCGGGTCGTGATCCTCGGCGTAGCGGGCCGCACCTTCGGCCAGCCACCGATGGATCCGACCCCTCAGGTCCTCGATCCCGGTGCCCTTGGCGGCGCTGACCCAGACCACATCTTCGACAGCTACCCCGCACCCCTCGGCCAGGTCTCGTTGCCGTCCTCCTCGCTTGGAGGACTTCACCTTGTCGTGTTTGCTGGCCACCACCGTGTGGGGCAGACCGTGGCTACGAAGCCAGGTCAGCATCTGCACGTCGAGCTTGGTGGGACCGATCTCGCCGTCGACCAGCACCAGCACCATCACCAGTGCCTCTCGTTCCAGCAGGTAGCCCTCGATCATCTGCTCCCAGTTGGCCCTGGTCTTGCCGGGAACCGACGCGAACCCGTAGCCGGGTAGGTCGACCGCCGAGGTCTGGTCGCCGAGTTCGAACAGGTTGAGCAGTTGGGTCCGACCAGGGGTCTTCGATGTGTGGGCCAGCCGCTTGTGGTTGGCCAACGCGTTCAGCAGCGACGACTTGCCCACGTTGGAGCGACCGAGGAACGCCACCTCGGCCCGGGTGGGCGGTAGCCGATATACGTCATCGCCGGAGGTGACGAACTTGAACCGGAGGGGAGCGCTCACCCCGAGAGGTTGGCATGCGGGGACGACATACGTCGCAGTGACGAAAGCCCTCTCAGTTGAGGCTCATACCAGCAGGCGGCTCCGGAACAGGTCGAGTACTTGGTCGAGCGCCACTCGGGTGGCGCTACCGGGCTCGTCCACCAGATGCTCGGTGAGGACCGAGTGGGGGTCCATGACCGCGTCGGGGTTGGCATCATCATCTTCCAGT
This sequence comes from Aquihabitans sp., assembly GCA_039924035.1. Taxonomy (GTDB): domain Bacteria; phylum Actinomycetota; class Acidimicrobiia; order Acidimicrobiales; family Iamiaceae; genus Aquihabitans. Next base: position 4,386 of record JBDTBS010000055.1, read on the forward strand.
TCGACCCCGATGAAGGCTTCGCCTAGCTGTTCCCGCAGGAACGCGAACCGTTCGGCGGGCACCAGCCGGTCGCTCTTGAACCGCAGCCCCAACACCTCGAGGCCCTCGTCCTGGCACCGTCGTCTCACGGTGGCCAGATCCTCGGGGCTGATGTCGATGTTGGCCTTGCGGCTCCGGCCAACGGCGATAGGCATGGACGGTTGCGAGAGGACCGGGGCCAGGAGCCGGTCGTCGGCCGCCATGGCCAGAGCGAACCCACCGGTGAAGCACATGCCCACCGCCCCGACGCCCGGGCCTCCGCAACGCTCGTGTTCGTGGGCAGCCAGCGCCCGCAGCCATCCGATGACCGGTGAAGACCTTCCGGTGGCGAGGACGGTGAACTCTTTGCTCACACAGGCCGGTACCAGAGAACTGACCATGTAGCCCAGCCCGGACGCACTGGTCTTGCCGTTGAGGGCTGGGTCCTTGCCGGGTACACCGAACAGGTGGGGCAGGACGGCCGTGCACCCTATGGCGGCCACCTGGCGGGCGAAGGACACCACCTTGGGGGTGATGCCCGGCATTTCGGCCATGACGATCACCGCCGGGCCAGTTCCGAGACGGAAGACGGCTCGCTCCTTGTCCTCGAAGGTGAAGGTCGTCTGCTCGAACTCGGTCATGTCCACGTCGGTCACCGGCTGGACGCTACTGACCGCCTCGGCCGGCAGGGGTGACCGACAGATTCATCTTGCGTTGGCCGACCATACCGAACACCCGTTCGCTACACTCGTGCCGTGCTCCAGTACTCGTTGTTGGCCTCGGCCACCACCCCGTCGATCGACCCCAAAGCCACGCCGCTCCCCCGCCGAGATCTTGGTGCGGGAGCATGGCTCGACATCACCCAAGGGTGGGTCCAGGGTTCCGACGCGCTCTTCGAGCACGTGCATGAGACGGCACCGTGGAGTGCTCACGAGAGGATCATGTGGGGCAAGGTGATCGAAGAGCCCCGGCTCTCCACCCGCGGCTGGACCGATGCTCCATCGCCGGTCCCCGAACTGGGCCGTGCCCTCTCACTTCGCTACGGACTCGACCTCCGGTCGGTCAACGCCAACTGGTACCGGAACGGTCAAGACTCGGTGGCCTGGCACGGCGACAACTCCGGACGGGTGGCCGACACCACGG
>JBDTBS010000056.1:0-21035 GCA_039924035.1 Aquihabitans sp.
CGATTCGGTCAACGTGCTCTGTCGCACCCAGGAACTAGTGCTCTTCGCCCGACTCGGTGACCATCGACGGGATCTGATCCCGTCGATGACCGAGGCCGGTGATGTGTTCGAGTATTGGGCTCCACGGGCCTTGGCCTCCTAGGTGCTGGCCTTGCCCACCCCACCGTCGGCCGAGGCCAAGAAGGAACTGCTGATGGTGGGAGCCCGTAGCCACGGGGTGGGCGCGGCATCGAACCTGGTCGACTACTTCCGGCTCAACGGGCCCGAATGCCGTCCGCTACTGGACGAACTGGTGGAGGAGGGGCGGTTGTTGGCCGCCCAGGTGGAGGGGTGGCCCCAGCCGGCCTACCTGCATCCTGAAGCCCGCCGACCGCACCGCGTGGCCGGTCGGGCATTGCTGTCGCCGTTCGATTCGTTGGTGTGGAACCGGGATCGGGCCGAGCGTCTGTGGGGCTTTCGCTATCGCCTCGAGATCTACGTACCGAAAGAGAAGCGGGTGCACGGCTACTACGTCCTGCCGTTCCTGCTCGACGGCGATCTGGTGGCCCGGGTCGACCTGAAGGCTGATCGGCCGTCCGGTGTGCTCCGCGTGCGCTCGGCCCATGGCGAGGAGGGCATCGACGTGAGCCACGTCGGTCACGAGTTGGCCGCGGAACTTCGAGAGCTGGCCGACTTCTTGGACCTCCCCGGGGTGGAAGTGGAGGCGAACGGCACCTTGGCCTCGGTCCTCGCCCAGATGGTCAGATGCTGACCCTTCTGGCTGCCGTCAGCGGATGCGGGGCTCGGCCCTGCGTCCGCTGACGAAGGCCTGCTGGCCTTCGGCCAGGGCTTCCTCGGATATGCCGAGGTTCAGGAAGGTGGTACCGAGGTCGAGGGCTTGTTGGCGGCTGAGCTCGCGACCGGCCCACAGGGTGCGCAGGGTGGCCTGCATGGGGCCGGCGGGGGCCGACGCGATGGTGTCGGCCAGCCATCCGGCCCGCTCCTCGAGCTCGTCTGACGGGCAGACCTCGGACACCAGGCCGATCTCCAGGGCCCGTGCCGCTGAAAGACGCTCGTGGTTGCCGAGCAGGGTCATGCGCAGGATCTCGCCGAAGGGCATGCCTCGGTGGAGCATGAGCAGCGGTTCGTAGACCGCGGGCATGCCGTAGGTGACGTGGGGATCGAAGAAGGTGGCGTGATCGGCGGCGATGATCACGTCGACCTCACCGAGGAAGTAGAAGGCGCCGCCGCAGGCCATGCCGTTGACGGCACAGACCACCGGCTTCCACAGGTCGTTGGCCTTGGGCCCGAGCAGCTTGCCGGGATCGTCGTAGGTGTAGGGCGAAAACGCGTACTCGGCCCCACCGTCGGACGGCACGAAGTCTCGGTCGATGCCGGTGGAGAAGGCCTTGTCGCCGGTGCCGGTGAGCACCACCGATCGCACCGAATCGTTGGTGCGCAGGGATCGCCACAAGCCCGACAGTTCGTCGCACAAGGTCTGGTTGAACGCGTTGTAGCGCTCGGGGCGGTTCAACCAGACCCAGGCCACGGCTCCGCGTTGTTCGACGCGCAGTGTCTCGAAGGTGCCGAGTGAGGTGATGGGGGAGTCGGGATCGTCGGCCATCGCGGTGACGGTACCCGGTCGGCTCAGTTGCCGGTGCCGGCCGGGGCCGGCGCGGGGGCAACCCGGTCCTGGTCGAGGTCGAGCGACAGCATGCGGATGGCGTTGCCTCGCATGATCTTGTAGATCTGGTCCTCGGTGAGACCGGCATCGGCCACCATCTTCGAGGCGACCTCCAGGGTGTTGGGCCAGGTGGTGTCGGTGTGGGGGTAGTCGGTCTCGAAGGTGACGTTGTCCTCACCGATGACATCGAGGCTGCGGAGTCCGTGGTTGTCACGGAAGAAGCAGCCGTACATCTGGCGGTAGTAGTAGGTGCTCGGCGGCTCGGGGATGAGGTCCTTGACCCCGCCCCAGGCCCGGTGCTCACGCCACACGTCGTCGACCCGCTCGAGGATGTAGGGAATCCAGCCGATCTGGCCTTCGCTGTAGGCCAACTTCAACTCGGGGAACTGTACGAGCTTGCCGCTGAAGAGCCAGTCGCTCATGGATGCCATCGAGTTGTTGAACGACAGCGAGGCAGCGACGGCCACCGGTGCGTCGGGCGACGTGGCCGGCATGCGCGAGGACGAGCCGATGTGCATGTTGATCGTGGTCTCGGTGTCCTGGCAGGCCTGGAAGAACGGATCCCAGTATCCCGAGTGGATCGACGGCAGTCCGAGGTGAGGTGGGACCTCGCTGAAGGTGACGGCATGGACACCCCGCTCAGCGTTGCGGCGCACCTCGGCGGCGGCCAGGTCAGCATCCCAGAGCGGCACGATGATCAGCGGGAGGAGGGCGCCGTTGGAGTCGCCACACCACTCGTCGACCATCCAGTTGTTGTAGGCCTCGACGCAAGCCAGGCCCATGTCCCGGTCGGGGTGCTCGGTGAAGGTCTGTCCGCAGAAGCGGGGGAAGCTGGGGAAGCACAATGAGGCTTCCACGTGGTTCATCTCTTGGTCTTCGACCCGGGCCTTGGGGTCGTAGCAACCGGGACGCATCTCGTCGTAGGTCATCGGCGTCATGGTCATCTCGTCGCGGCTGTAGCCGACGGCGGCGACATGGCGCTTGTGGATGTAGACGAGGTCACCGAACACCCAGACGTCGGCGGGGCGACCATCGGGGTCGTACTCCTGCTCGTAGGTGCCACCGCCGATGTGCTTCATGTGCCCGATGCCGCGTCGTTCGACGCGGGGGCCGTCGGCCTTGAACTTCTGCGGCAGGTACTCCTGCCATACGTGCGATGGTTCGACAACGTGATCGTCGACGCTGATGATCTTCGGTAGTTCGGCCATGACCGGCCCTCCAGTTTCTGACGGACCGTCAGATAGTACCCTGACGGACCGTCAGGAGAAACCCCAACTGCCTTGGAGGCCAACATGGACCTAGGGATCACCTTCGGTCAGCTCAACCCGGCGTATTGGGAGGAGGTGGCCATCGAAGCCGACCAACTGGGTTTCGAATCGGTATGGCTACCGGAACACCTGGTATTCCCACTGGAGATCGCTGGGCAACTGGTACCCGGCGAGGAACACCCCCCAGTGCCGGCCACCGTGCCCATCTACGACGTTTGCTCTTACCTGTCGTACTTGGCGGCCAAGACCACCAACGTGAAGCTGGGCTCGTTCGTCTACCTGCTTGGCATCCGCCACCCGTTCATCTCGGCCCGGGGGTTCGCCACCGTTGACATCCTGTCGGGTGGCCGAGCCATGTGCGGGGTGGGGGCAGGGTGGCTCACCACCGAATGGCGGGCCGCTGGCTTCGACCCCAAGACACGGGGCGGTCGACTCGACGAAGCCATCGAGGTGGTACGCCGCCTGTGGACCGAACCCGAGATCAGTCACGACGGCCTCTACTTCCCGTTCGAGCCGGTGGCCTTCGAGCCCAAACCGGTCCAGGTAGGAGGGCCTCCGATCCTGGTGGGCGGGGAATCAGCCCGCGCCCTCCGCCGGGCGGCCACCGTCGGCGACGGCTGGCTGGGCATGTTCCACACCCCCCAGTCGGCAGCAGACCAGGTGACCGAACTACACCGCCTGGTTTCCGATGCCGGTCGCGAACCAGGGTCGGTGACGGCCACGGTGATGGGCGAGATCACCGAACCGGCCGACCTCGACCAGTGGGCCGATGCCGGCATCGACCGGCTGATCGTGACCCCCTGGAGCCGTTCTCGCGAGGCCGTCGATGGGCTGCGCCGGCTGGCCGACCTGGTGCTGTGAGCAGGTCTTTCGCCTGATTCTTCCCTCAGACGGAGCAACCTTCCCCGCTTCCCTGGAACTTCCCCGGTACAACGCTTGGCATCGGTCACGGCTTCGACTTACCTCCTGAGTAGGCCCTCGGCATCGCCGTCGAGGGTTCGACCGGGAGGGTCGTTCGTGGGGAAGATCGTGTTGGTGGACGACGATGAGGTAGCCGGTATCGGGGCCAAGACGGTGCTGAACCGGGTTGGTTTCGACGCGATCGAGACCAGCTGGAAGAACCTCCCCAGCCGGGCGACGATGTTCGGCCACGTCGACGTGCTCATAGCTGTGGTTCGGCGGGACCCTGCGAGCTGGGACCGGTATCGGAGCCTGCACTCGGTGGGAGACCTCCGAGCTCACGTTCCCGCCGGTACGAGGATCGTTGCGGTGGCCGAGCCCGTCGAAGCTGCCGACCCACTGCTCGGCCTTCGACTGCACCGAGCCGGGGTGGGCGACGTGCTGACCATGCGCCACGTGCAGTCAGTCGAGCGGATAGCGACCTTGGCCGCTGGTGAGATGGTGGGGCGCGACGCCTGCCCGCACCCCGGGGCGCTGTCATCGATGTTCGTGGGTCGCCGGTCAGACCCGGCCCAGGTCCTCGACCTGATCACCCGGTTGGGCCAGCGTGACCCGTCCTACCTGCGGGCCTTCACCCCCGGGCTGGCTCAGAGCCACTCTGGCCTGACCCGTCGGCGGGCCCACACGCTTCGTTGCAAGATCGCCAAGATCGGTGACCTGTCACCGGATCCGTCTCGTCGCACCGGAGGCCCGGTCCGCGATGAGTCGATACCTCGCTGGTCCCAGGTGGTGCCGTTCGTGAACCAGATTCGTGGCTGGCGTCCCGATGACGATGTCATCGATCTGTCCGACGAGCGCGGTACCAGTGGGCCGATGCCGTCGATGCGACCGGTCTTTCACCAGGTCGGTTAGGCCGGGGGTTTGGGCGGGCAGGTGAACACTGCCCCGAGCGGGGCTCGGGCTGCTTGCCATCCGCGCATAACTATGTGCGCGGCACCCAGGTCGTAGCGAGCGCAGCTCCAAGCTGACGTGGAGTCGAGCCAGTGCCGCACGCCGGAGCGGTCGACGTAATACGAGACACCATCGATGTCGGCGATGGAGTGAGGGGCCGGCGGTGGTGTCAACAACTGCTCGGCGGTGATTGGTGACCACACGTAACGGCTGGCCGGCATGGCTTCGGCTTCGAGCTTGCTGGTGACGCCGGGCAGTTTCAAGACGCCGTTGGTGAAGTCTTGGTGGGCACCCTCAGGATCCTTGATGGCTATCCCCTCGGGCAGGCCCATGGGTCCGGTGGGGCCACCGCTGGCCATCCACACGTCCCAGGCACCGCTCATGACGGTGTGCCCCCAGGAGTCGGCTCGGACCATGACCACGGCTCCCCGGGAGGTGCGGATCATCTGGTGGCCCCCGATGGTCATCCGTTCGACCGGGACCCCGGTGAAGTTGTGGGTGGTTTCGGCAGGTTCCATCCGCTTGTACGAGGTCCACTCGACCTCGCTCAACCACAGCACCGGGTGGGAGGCGGTGGTACCACCAACCAGGATGCCGGTGGGCATGCCGGCCACCTGCACCCGCTGGATGAGCAGGTCGTCGAGGTAGCGGGCGACTGGCTTGCCGCACACGAGTTCGTCGGTCGGCGGGATCTGGGCCATCGCCGACCGGAACCGAGCCTTTGCCGCTTCAGCGGCGTCATCGCCGGGGGCCGGGTCGCCGATGGCCACCAGGCCCAGGTTGGCGCAGCGCTTCTGCTCGTCGGTGGGGCCTATTGGGATAGGCGGTTCCTCGGTGAGCTCTATGAACACCGTCGGCTCCGTGCTGCCTGATGGACCTGCCGGGTCGGGGGTAGCCGCGGTTGGCCTACTGGGTGCTGCAGCATCGGCGGGCCTTGCCGTATTCGAGATGGGGGCCGTTGCGAGAGGCGGGTTGGTGTTGGGAGATCGGTTCGTGGGCGGGGGCGTGGGCTTGGCCGGGGCGCTGGGCGTGGGTTCTGTGGGGACTGTCACCTGAGGGACGGTCGGACGGCCGGGGCGCTGGTTCGGCGGCTGCTTCGGCGTGGCCTGGTCGTCGCCGGCTGCCGTCTCGACCCGGTTGCGGGCCTTGCTGTTGCCGGACCGCGCCACCATGGCTATAGCGAACAGCAGGGCTACGACCGCAATGCCGACCACCACGGCTCGGGCGACAGTGCTGGGGGCGGGAACCACTGGTTCGGGTGGATTCAGCGGCAAGGGGACGGTTCTCCTGCTGAAAGTTGGGATATGGCGGCATGGGAAATGCCGGTGGTCACCACAGCGTGGTGGTACAGCTTGATGCAATTGAAGGCATCGCTGGTGGGAAGCCAATGACGGATTCCGTCATCGTCGACGAACCACGCGGTGTTCGTGCCCCGTGACACGAGTATGGACCCGGTGTAGTCGTCGGGTAGCTCGAGCTCGTCGGGGCTTGGGCGCGTGACCTCGATGGTCCCAGTGAGGTAGTCCGCCTGGAGGCTTCCTTCGGTGAACTCCTGAACTCGACCGGTGCCGGGCAGGTCGTACACATTGCTGACCGGGGTACCGAGCGCTCCGGCGAAGCCGCCCTCGTCCAGCCAGCGAGTCCAGAACTCATCGATCACGGCGATGGCTGGAACCTCAGGCATCTCCTGCACCAGTACGCCGTTGGTGAGCTCCACCACTCGCGGCCCGCCGTCTCGGTCGGCCCGTCGAACGGGCGTGCCGATACCAGGGGGCGGAACACTGGGATCCCATGCCACGGCGCGAAAGCGGGAGAACTCGAGATGGTCGAAGACGACGACCTCGCCCTCTCCGTTCTCGGACACCATGAGGGCCGACACCCCACCGTTGATACCGGACGAGATCTCCTGGTAGACGACACCGTTTCGCTGCGACATCGATCCGGCGCACTCCGCCTCGCCAGCCGGGAGATCTTGTGCTGCCGACGCGAACGCTTCGGACCAGCGGGTGATCTGGTCGCTGGCTCCTTCGGCGTGGTCGCCGGGGATGTTGGTGAGGTTGCCGCAGTTCACCGGCTCGTCGGCTGGTTCGTCGGTGCCGCTATCGCGTAGTGCCAGGAAGGCCACGAAGGTGATGGCGATGACCGCGATCACTCCGATTCCGGCCAGAAGGGCGGGACGCGGCCGACGAGGTTTGCTGGTGGTCGGCTGCGAAGCCGGGATCGACGGGATCGGTCTAGGGGTCGCCGGCGCCAGGTGAACAGGGGCCACCGAGGCGACGGGGATTGGCTCGGCGACAGTCGATGGGGCGGCGGCACCGATGAGCACGCTGGCCAACTCGGTCAGGGTCTCCATGACCAGGGCGGACCCGGTGGATTCCCGTCGACGTCGATAGGCATCCCAGCCCAGCCCGAAAGCTGCTGCCGCTTCAGAACCTCGTTTGGTGAGGGGGCGCCAACGCCCGCTGCCATAGGCGAGCAGAGCGGTGGCTGCTTGACGGTGGTCGCCATCCGGCATGGCCACGAGACCCGCTTCGATCAGCTGCTGAAGCGCGGCATAGCGACGTTCGGGATCGTCCCGGCTGTCTTCCGGGATCAGTTCGGCCAGCAACGGGAACGTCCGGTCGCGGATGGCGTTGCGAGACCGGAGACCGGCCATGGCCCGCAGTTCTTCAGCTAGCTGATCTAGCTGGCTGGTGACCGGGAACGGAGCGGCGCCGTCTAGTTCGGGGCCGTCGACATCTGAGTTTTCTTCACCGCTGTCGTCACTCGACACCCGTTCCTCCCCGCAGCACCCGAAAGTGCATAGCGACCGAAGCATAAGGCTGTTACGCGCTCTTCAGGGCATCGAACGCGCGCTCATCCGCCTAGTTCGTCGAGGAGATCTGGGGCCGGGAGACCGGTTTGGAAGGCGACGATGGCATCGCCGGTGGCGGACCGGCCGTCGGGGACGGTTCCCGTGGCTCGGACCGCGCAGGTGATGCCGTCATCGGCGCAGTCGTAGGGCAGACCGCCGGCTCTCACCACCCGATCGACTCGGTAGGGGCCGTCCACTTTGCCGCTGTCGTCAGCAGACATGGTGACGTTCGAGTCAGGGTCGCAGGGGTTGTCTCCGCCCAGCACCAGACCGGCTCCCGCAAGGCAGGTGCTGATGGTTACGTCGCTGCCCGGCTGCCAACCGTCGGCGGTCACGTTCACCTCTGGGTCGGCGCCCAGTTCGCGGTCGGGCGACGCGGTGACCGCGATCGTGGCGAGAGCGTCAGCGAGAGCGGTGGTCGCGGTGGACCGAGGTTGTACGGGCTTGCTGCTGGAGGAGATCGAGTCGGTCGAGGTCACGAAGAGCCAGCCGATGATGCCGATGGTGATGAGCACGCCGACCAGACCGAAAGCGCCACATCCGGCGCTGGCCTTCGAACCGCTGCCCATCCCCATGGGCGGGAGCGTACGACACCCTCGCTCCTGACGGTCCGTCAGATTCTGTCGGATAAGGTGCGCGCTCGTATGGCCAAACTGCCGCTCGCTCAGCTGATCGCATCCAGCCACACGGCGCTGGTCACTTCGGAGATCCAGAACGGCGTGGTGGGCGCCGAGTCGGCCTTGCCGGTCCTGGCCGAAGCGGCAGCACCGATGGTGGCCCGCCTCGGCCCGCTGTGTCAGGCGGCCCGGGCCTCGGGCGTCCAAGTGATCCATGCCATAGGCCAACGTCGTGAAGACGGGCTGGGGTCCAACACCAATGCCCGGCTGTTCCTTGGCGTGCGCAAGTCGCCGGTGTCCCTGCTACCAGGGTCCGACGCGGTGCAGGTCGTACCCGAACTGGGTCCAGAGCCCGAAGACCTTGTACTGACCAGGCTCCACGGCCTGAACCCCATGGCCGGTACCGACCTCGACCCGATCCTGCGCAACCTGGGGATCACCACGTTGGTGGTCACCGGCGTGTCGGTCAACGTGGCCATCACCAACCTGGTGATGGATGCCGTGAACCTTGGCTACCAGGTGGTGGTCCCGCGTGACGGCGTGTGTGGGATCCCCGCCGACTACTCCGATGCCGTGATCGACAACACGTTGGCTCTTTTGGCCACCATCACCACCGTCGATGATGTGATCAGCACGTGGACCGAAGCGGAGGCCTGACATGACCGAACCGATGAGCATCACCGGAAGTTCTGACGGTGAGGACCCTCGGGCCGATCTGCGATGGGGCACCATTCCCGCGGCCGTGGCCGACGCGGCCGCCCGTGGCGGTGACCGCGAAGCGATCGTCGATGACGGCCAGCGGTGGTCCTGGACCGAGGTGGGCGAGGCCACCGACCGGGCCTCGGCAGCATTCATTGCCACCGGTGTCGAGGCTGGTGACCGGGTGGCGATCTGGGCGCCGAACTGCGCCGAGTGGGTCATCGCCCTTTTCGGCCTCCAGTCGGCTGGAGCCGTCCTGGTTCCGCTCAACACCCGATACAAGGGAGCCGAGGCGGCCGACATCCTGGCCCGCAGCCGGGCCCGGGTGCTGGTGACCGTCGACGGATTCCTCGGCAACCACTACGTCGGGATGCTCGACGGCCACGACCTGCCCCACCTGGAACGCATCGTCGTCCTGAAGTCCGAACCCGGACACGAACTACCCGAGGTGGCCGAGACGTGGGAGTCGTTCCTGGCATCGGGCGACGACGTTGCCGCCGACGAGGTCGTGGCTCGCCGGGGCCGTGTTGCTGCCACCGACACCGCCGACCTGCTCTACCCGTCGGGGACCACCGGGCGGCCCAAGGGGGTCATCTGCAACCACGGCCAGACGCTGCGCACCGTGGGTACGTGGGCCAGCGTGGTCGGCCTGAACGACACCGACCGGTACGTGGCCGTCAACCCGTTCTTCCATTCGTTCGGGTACAAGGCCGGCATCGTGGCCTGGCTGGTGACCGGTGGCGTTCTCCTGCCCGTGCCGGTGTTCGATGTACCCGAGGTGATGCGCCTCATCGCCGAGGAGCGGGGTTCCATGCTCCCGGGGGCACCGACGCTGTACCAGACCATTCTCAACCATCCCGACCGCGACCATCTCGACTCTTCGTCACTGCGGTTGGCGGTCACCGGCGCGGCATCGGTGCCGGTCAGCTTGGTGGAGCAGATGCGTGACGATCTCGGCTTCGACACGGTCATCACTGCCTACGGCCTCACCGAAGCCTGTGGGTTCGTCTCCATGTGCCGCCGCACCGACGATGCCGTCACCATTGCCACCACCTCTGGTCGAGCCATGCCCGGCGTCGAGGTGCGGGTGGTCGGCGACGACGGCATCTCCGCTCCGACCGGTGACGCGGGCGAGATCGTGGTCCGGGGCTACAACGTCATGGCCGGCTACTTCGAGAACCCCGAGGCCACCGCCGAGACCATCGATGCCGACGGCTGGCTCCACACCGGAGACATCGGTGTCATGGACGACCGGGGCTACCTGAAGATCACCGACCGCAAGAAGGACCTCTTCATCGTGGGGGGCTTCAACGCCTACCCCGCGGAGATCGAGAACTTGCTGCTCGACCATCCCCACATCGCCCAAGTGGCGGTGATCGGGGTTCCCGATGCCCGTCAGGGCGAGGTGGGAGCCGCCTTCGTGGTCCCGGCCGCAGGCACAGATCCCGACCCCGACGAGATCCGTACCTGGGCCCGCGGCCACATGGCCAACTTCAAGGCCCCGAGGTTCGTGGAGATCGTCGATTCGTTGCCGTTCAACGCAGGCGGCAAGGTGATGAAGTTCGAGTTGCGTACCCACTTCGAGGAGAACAACGAATGACCGGTCCCATGGTCGGCCTGCTGGCCGACGTCACCATTGCCGACACCTGGTTCGACGGGGCCTCCGCCGGCCTGCTGTTGCTTCGAGTGGTGGCCGGCCTCTCGCTGGCTGCCCACGGCTACAACAAGTTCTTCGGCGGCGGGAAGATCCCAGGCACCGCGGCCTGGTTCGACTCCATGGGCATGAAGCCCAACGGCAAGATCCACGCGGTGCTGGCAGCCTGCACCGAACTCGGGACCGGCATCTTGTTCGCGGTGGGCCTCCTCACCCCACTGGCCGCCGCCGGCTGCGTCGGGCTGATGGTGGTGGCGTTCTGGACCGTGCACCGCCCCAACGGCTTCTTCATCGTCAAGAGCGGCTACGAGTACAACCTCATCCTCGGCACGCTGATGGTGGCCGTGGCCATGATCGGCCCCGGCAAGTACAGCCTCGACTGGGCCTTCGGACTCGACTTTGCCTTCGATCCTTGGTTGGCCCTGGCCCTCTCCGCCGGGCTCGGCATCCTGGCTGGCGTAGGCCTCCTGGCGGCCTTTTACCGCCCGCCGGCCAAGGACGAGTAGCTCAGCCCCCTAATCTGACGGGTCGTGAGATCAGACGACGACCCCGAGAGCATCGATGGTGAAGACGGACCCCGGGCCGCCGACGGCCGGGTTCCCGGACGGCGGGGCCGCGCCACTCGTCAACGCCTCCTCGAATGCGCATCCGAGATGTTGCGAACCACGTCGTATCGTGACCTCAAGGTGGTCGACATCGCTCGCGAGGCAGGAACGTCACCGGCCACCTTCTACCAGTACTTCCCCGACGTGGAATCAGCTGTCCTGGTGTTGGCCGATGAGATGGTCAACGAAGGGGTCGAGAAGTTCGCGGCCGCGGCGGCGGCCACGTCGTGGCGCGGGAAGGCCGGCTATCAGGGAGCGGTCGACCTGGCCGAGACCATCCTCACGTTCTGGGCCGAGCACCAGTCGGTACTGCGGGTGGTGGACCTCGCCACCGATGAAGGCGACGGCCGCTTCGCCAACGTCCGCACCCGGTTGCTCAACGACCTGAACAACACCCTGGCCTCCGCGGCCCGAGACCAGCAGGTTGCGGGCAAGGGTCAGGTCGGCCTCGACCCCAATGCCATCGCTGGTGTGCTGGTGGCCATGTTGGCCCACGTGGCCGCGCACCGACGGGGGTTCGAGTTCTGGGGGGTCCGGGCCGAGGAGCTCCAGGCCACCATGGCCCGCATCATCTACTGGTCGGTCACCGGTCTCAAACCACCGACCTGACACCACGTCCTGTTTGGCTCGCAGCGCGTACGCTTTGCGCTCGTGAAACTCGATGACGTACAAGGCGACCGCCGAGTCCAGGACCGAAGGGGCCGAGGTCCCGGGGGCGGAGCCGGCGGGGGGCTGGGCGGCATGGGCAAGGGCGTCAAGCTCGGTGTTCCCGGTCTGATCGCGATGGTGGTGGTCTTCGCTCTCACCCAGATGGGTGGCGGCGGCGGAGGCGGTGGCCTCGGTGAGGTCCTGGGTCAGCTCACCAGTGGTGGAGCCGGGGTTTCCCAGGAGGTTCCAGCCAGCGAGAACTCCTCCTACGACGCGCAGGAGGAGTTCGCCGACAAGGTCACCACCCTGCTCTCCGACTACTGGGAGCCGATCTTCGTCGAGTCGGAGCAGGAGTTCCGTGCTCCTTATGTGGCCGTGTTCGACAGCCCGACCCGCACCGGCGGGTGTGGCGTCGGTCAGCCGGAAGCCGGACCGTTCTACTGTCCGGCCGACGACACCATCTACATCGACTTCGGGTTCTACGAGCGCCTGGAGAAGCAGCTCGGGTTCTCGGGCGACTTCGCCATGGCCTACGTGCTGGCCCACGAGTACGGCCACCACGTGCAGAACCTGCTGGGCATCGACGACCAGGTCCGGTCCGAACAGCAGGGAGCATCCACCACCGAAGCCAATGCTCTGTCGGTGAAGGTCGAGCTTCAGGCCGACTGCTTCGCTGGGCTGTGGGCCAAGCAGGCCGAGGCACAGGACCGCCTCGAGGCCGGCGACTTCGACGAAGCCATCGATGCCGCCAGCGCGGTGGGCGATGACGCCATCCAGGGCGACAGCGCCGACCGCGACACGTTCACCCACGGCAGTTCCGCCGAGCGAAAGCAGTGGTTCCGCACCGGCTTCGACTCTGGTGACCCGGCCCGCTGCGACACCTTCGGCTGAACGGAACGCCCGCCTTTAGATCCGTGACACAGTGTCGGCCATGACCTCGGTGCTGCCCTCGGGACGAATGGCGGTTGGGATTCAACTCCCGATCCAGTCACAGTCGACGATCTTCGTGGAGCCTTGGGAAGCATCGGCTGGAGCTGTGGAGCTGCGATTGGTGGCCCAGGCCGCCGACCGGGCCGGATTCTTCTACGTGGCCGTGTGCGACCACGTGGCCATCCCCGCCGACAAGGCCCCGAGCATGGGAACCGAGTGGTGGGACACGGTGGCCACCCTCGGGTGGCTGGCTGGTATCACCGAACAGGTCCGGCTGCTCAGCCACGTCTACGTGCCGCACTATCGCCATCCGTTGCAGGTGGCCAAGGCTTTCGCCACGCTCGACAACGTGTCCAACGGCCGGGTGATCCTCGGTGTCGGTGCCGGCCACGTGGAGGGCGAGTTCGAGGCTCTCGGCGTGCCCTTCGCGGAACGGGGCCGGCTCCTCGACGAGTCGATCGACGCGTTGCGGACCGCGTTCGCCGAGGACTTCCCGACGTTGCCCGGTCCATATTGGGTGGCTGCCGATGTCGGCCAACACCCCCGTCCCATCCAGGAGGACGGGCCCCCGATCTGGGTCGGAGGTTCGTCGCCGGCGGCCATCCGTCGGGTGGCCGAACGAGGTGACGGCTGGTTGCCGCAGGGACCGGTGACCGCTGAGCAGGTGGCTCGGATTCACGAACTACACGAGGCCGCGGGCCGCAAGGACACGCTCGACCTGGGAGCCATGGTGGGCCCGGTATATGTCGGTGACCCCGATTGGGACCTCGGAGGACCGGCCCTAACCGGCAGCCCCGAGAAGCTCGCCCACGTGATCGGAAAGTTCGCCGGGATGGGCATAGGGCACGTGCAGGTACGCCTGCGGTCCCGTTCCCACCAGGAGCTCGTCGACCAGATCGAACGGTTCGGCGCCGATGTGCTGCCGTTGCTCGCCACCGAAAACTGAAGGACCGAAAGAGAACGATGTTGCTCGAAGGCAAAGTAGCGATCGTGTCCGGAATCGGACCGGGGATGGGCCGCGACATATCCCTGGCCTTCGCCCGGGAGGGAGCCGACGTCGCCCTCGGGGGCCGGACCCTGGCCAAGTTGGAAGCAGTGGCTGCCGAGGTGGAGGCGCTGGGCCGGCGGGCCTTCCCGGTGGAGTGCGACGTGTCCGACGAGGACGCTTGTGGGGCCGCCGTCGATTCGGTGGCCAAGGAGTTGGGTGGCGTCGACATCCTGGTCAACAACGCCTACGACGGTGGAGATGCCAAAGAGTTCATGGATGCCGACATGGCCGACTGGCGCCGGACCATGGACGTCAACCTGTGGGGTTCACTGGCCATGACCCGCGCCGTGGTTCCCCACATGGAACAGCGGGGCGACGGGCGGATCATCATGATCAACACCATGTCGGTCCAACGCATCCAACGTCGTTGGGGGGCCTACGTCGCGTCCAAGGGGGCGCTGGCGGCCATCACCAAGACGCTGGCCTTGGAGCTCGGTCCACGAGGGATCCGGGTCAATGCCATGCATCCCGGTTACATCTACGGCGACTCGGTGGAGTGGTACTTCAACCACCAGGCCGAAAAGCGCGGGATCTCCTTCCAAGAGGTCTACGACGAGGTGGCCCACGAGACCTGCCTGCGTTACCTACCCCACTCCGAGGAGATCGCCGGCACTGCGGTGTTCTTCGCGTCCGATCTGGCCAAGCCGGTCACCGGTCAGATGATCGGCGTCAACGCCGGCCACGTGTTCAACGGCTGAGGAGGCCGATCATCATGGAAGAGGTTCCCACCGGGCCGGTATCGCTGTTCGCGTTCGTCAAGCGCCGAGAGGGCATGACCCGGGAGGAGTTCCTGGACTACTGGCACCACACCCACGGTCCGCTGATTCGTGACACGCCCGGTCTTGGTGATCGCACCCTGCGCTACGAACAGCATCCGGCCCGTCCCGACGACCAGTCGGGGTGGGACGGAGTTGCCATGCAGCGGTTCGCCCGTTGGGACGACTTCTTGGCCATGCTTGGTGGCGAGGCCGGCGCTGCCATGCGGGCCGACGAAGCGAACTTCCTGGACCAGTCGAGCATCAAGGTGGTTTTCACCGAGCACCCCGTAGTCATCGTCGGTGACGGGCCAACGGAGGACGCATGAGCGAGCCCACGGGACGATTCGCCGGTCGTCGGGCCATCGTGACCGGTGGCGGTTCAGGGATCGGGGAGGCCACCTGCCGACTCCTGGCCGCCGAAGGGGCATCGGTGACGGTGCTGGACCGTGACGGCGATTCCGCCGCGCGGGTGGCCGGCGAGATCGGTGGGCGAGCCACCACGGTTGACGTGCGCGACGGGGAAGCCATGACCCGGTCCGTGCAGGACGCGGCTGAGGCCATGGGCGGCCTCACCGACCTGATCAACAATGCCGGGGCGGGCACGGCCAAACCGTTGCTCGACTACACCGACAAGGAGTGGGCGCTACTGGTGGGCGTGAACCTCACCGGCGTCTTCAACGGCATCCGGGCCGCAGGGCCGATCATGCTCGCTGCTGGTGGAGGATCGATCGTGAACAACGCATCGCTCACCGCAGTGCGTCCCACTCGAGGCGAGGGCCCCTACTCGGCGGCCAAGGCTGGGGTGCTGGCCCTCACCCAGACCGCGGCACTGGAGTTGGCCCCGACGGTGCGGGTCAACGCGGTGGCCCCCGGAATGATCCACACCCCGCTCACCGAGATCATCGTGGCCAACGACGAATGGCGGGTAGCGGCCGAGTCCGGAACCCCGGCGGGTCGGCTGGGCACGGCCGACGAAGTGGCCGCGGTCATTGCCTTCCTGTCCAGCGACGATGCCTCCTATGTGACCGGCCAGACGATCGTGGTCGACGGCGGGTCGATCCTGCCCAGCCTCCAGTCCGATGCGCTCCTCAAGGCCATTTCGGCATCGGGATTCCCGATCTAGGGTCCGAACATGACCGGTGCCGATGACCTTGTCCTCCGCGAGCAAACCGGCGGGGTGCGCACGCTCACGCTGAACAGACCCGAAGCCCGCAACGCGCTGTCGCTGGCCATGCTGCATGCCCTCCAAGGCGAGCTGACCGCAGCCGATGCCGACCGTTCGGTGAGGGTGGTGGTCCTGGCTGGCAACGGGCCAGCGTTCAGCGCCGGCCACGACCTGCGAGAGATCGGCGGCGACGATGACCCCGAGCGGCACCGGGAACTGTTCGAGACCTGTTCGGACGTGATGGTCCAGATCGCTGAACTGAGTCAGCCAGTGATCGCCTCGGTGGCCGGGGTGGCCACCGCGGCGGGTTGTCAGCTGGTGGCCACCTGCGATCTGGCCGTGGCCGGACGTTCGGCCCGCTTTGCCACGCCAGGGGTAGACATCGGCTTGTTCTGCTCGACGCCGATGGTGGCCGTCACCCGAGCCATCGCCCCCAAGCACGCCATGGAACTGCTCTTGACGGGGGAGCTCGTGGATGCCGAGACGGCGTGGCGCATGGGCCTGATCAACCGGATGGTCGACGACGAAGACCTGGCCGAGGCCACCATGTCGTTGGCGGAGAAGGTGGCATCGAAGTCGGCGGCGGTGGTTGCCGCCGGCAAGGCCACTTACCGTCGGCAGCTGGACCGGTCGCTGGCCGATGCCTACGGGATCGCGTCGACGGCCATGGTCGACGGGCTGGCCCACCCTGATGCCAAAGAGGGAATCGGCGCCTTCCTCGACAAGCGGCCGCCCAACTGGTCCGAGTCGTGACCGCCGCTGCTGATCCCACCTGGATCACCGTGATGGACCCGGACGACGACCCTCAGGCCGCGGCCGACGGGATTCGGCTGGCCATCAAGGACTGCATAGACGTGGCCGGGGTGGTGACCACGGCCGGGTCGCCGTTGGTGGCAGAGGGCGCCGAACCAGCGGCAGCAGATGCCGCATGTCTGGCCGGAGCGCGGGCCGCGGGCGCCCGGATCGTGGGCAAGACCAACCTGCACGAGCTGTGCTTCGGTTCGTCGGGGGTGAACCCCTACTACGGGACGCCGGTGAACCCCATCGAACCTGGGCGCGTGCCTGGTGGCTCATCGAGTGGCTCCGCGGTGGCGGTGGCCACCGGGCAGGCCGATGTGGCCTTGGGTACCGACACCACCGGCTCCCTGCGCACGCCGGCCGCCTGCTGCGGGGTGGTTGGGTTCAAGCCCACCTTCGGGGCGGTGTCGGTGACCGGGGTGCGGCCGCTGGCCCCGTCGCTCGACACGGTGGGGGTCATGGGTCGGTCGGTGGCCGATGTGGCTGCCGGGCTCACTTTGCTCGATTCACGCCTGACCGACGGAGAGGTGCTGGCCAGCACGACCGTCGGCCGGTTCCGTCTGGCGGGTACCGATCCGAGCATCGAGGGAGCCATCGATTCGGCCCTGCTCGATGCTGGCTACGAACTCGTCGACGTGCACCTACCGGGCTGGAACGCAGCCCACGACGCGGCCTCCACCGTGCTCTACGGGGAAGCCATCACCGTCAACGAAGACTTGTGGGCGCGCTACCGGAGTCGGCTCAGCGCCGACTTGGAGGAACGGTTCCTGCTGGCCGAGACCATTGGGCCTGCCGAGCTCGGTGAAGCCCGAGCCCATCGCGGAGCCTGGCGGACCGAGTTGGCCGAGGTGCTCGGAGCGGTGGGTGTGCTGGCTCTGCCTGCCATGCTCAGCTTTCCGGCCCGCCTCGGGGCCCAGGCCGTCGCTCCCAACCCGACGTGTCCGGCCATCAGCCTGTCGGGTCACCCGGCAGTGGCCCTACCGGTCCCATCGGGAGGTCTGTTCCCGGCCAGTCTCCAGTTGGTGGCCCCCGACCATCACGAACTGCGCTTGTTGGCCACCGCGGCCCGCATAGAGGCCGCCGTCAGCTGAACCGGATGAGGCCGGACCCATGTAGCTCCCCGGGCCACGAGATGGCAGACTAACTAGAACACGTTCTCGTTTTCAGGGGTGATTGGTGCAAGAACTCGGTAGTGGTAGGACGACGGAACGCCCGATCCGCCTTGGCGGTGCCCTGGTCACCCTGGTGGAACCGCATCGTGGTCACGAGGTGGCCTACAACCGCTGGTACGAGCGGGATCACTTCTATGCCGGCTGCATGATCGGGGCCTGGACCATCAGCGGTGCCCGCTTCGTGGCCACGAAGGACCTGAAGGCCTTGCGCTACCCCGTTGATTCGCCTGTGGCCCCCGATCCCACCGCCGGTTCGTTGCTGGCCCTCTACTGGGTGCTGGCCGGCAAGTTCGGCCAGTGGATGCAGTGGGGCAGCGAGCAGGTCGAGTGGTTGCACGAGAACGACCGCATGTTCGAGCACCGGGACCACGTACACACGCTGATGTACAAGTTCCGCAGCGCCTACGAAGAGTCTGATGGCGTTCCCGTGGAGCTGGCCCTGGACCACCGTTCGCCCTACGCCGTGCTGGTCATCGGTGAACCGGCCGATGGTCGCAGTCTCGACGACATCGACGAGTGGTTCCGGGCCCAACCGTCGCTCGGCGTGGTCGGAGTCGAGATGACGGCCATCCCGTTGCCGAGTGACGCAGCCGCTGGTGTCCGGGCCGACAGTGCCGAAAACCGGTTCTGCCAGATCTGGTTCGTCGATGACGATCTACCGGCCACGTGGGACGACACCTTTGCCCCGCTCGGCGCCCATTTTTCCGAGGCGGGCCTGGGTGAGCTGGTGTTCGTCGCCCCCTTCCGAGCCACCGTTCCCGGCACCGATACCTACATGGATGAGCTCTGGTGAACTCCATCATCCCACCCTTCCCGCACCGGTTCCTGACGACCCGTCAGATGAGTAGATAGGATCGACATCATGGACGATTTTCCCAAGATCATCTCGATCGACGACCACGTGATCGAGCACGGTCGCGTCTGGCTAGACCGCCTGCCCGCCAAGTACCACGACGTCGGTCCCCGTACCGTGCAGGAACGGGGCAACATGGAGTTCGTCGGCGGGGTGTTCAGCTATGAACCCGACGAGAACGGCGAGCTGGGCGACTGGTGGCTCTACGAGGACAAGAAGATCCCCCAGACCCGCCTGTCGGCTGCCGCCGGGTTCGACCGCGACGAGGTCAAGGTCGTTGGCATCACCTACGAGGAGATGCGCAAGGGTTGCTGGGACCCCAAGGCTCGCCTCGAAGACATGGACATGAACTGGACCGAAGCCCAGATGTCCTTTCCGTCCTTCCCCCGCTTCTGCGGTCAGACGTTCATGGAGGCCGAAGACAAGGTCCTGGCCGACCTTTGCGTGAAGGCCTACAACGACTGGATGGTCGAGGAGTGGTGCGGCGACTCCAACGGTCGTCTCATCCCGCTCACCATCGTCCAACTCTGGGATGCCGACCTGGCCGCCGCCGAGGTCTACCGCAACGCGGCGCGCGGCGTGCGGGCTGTCTGCTTCAGCGAGATCCCGCCCTACCTGGGCCTGCCGTCCATCCACACCGATTACTGGGAGCCCCTCTTCCGGGCCTGTGCTGAGACTGGCACCGTCATCAACATGCACATCGGCTCGTCTTCGAAGATGCCGTCCACGTCGGCCGACGCACCGGCCGCCGTCGGCTCCACGCTCACCTTCGGCAATGCCATGGCCTCCATGGCCGACTGGTTGTTCTCGGGTTGGCTGGTCAAGTTCCCCACCCTCAAGCTGGCCTACAGCGAAGGCCAGATCGGCTGGATCCCCTACATCCTCGAAAGAGCCGACAACGTCTGTGAGGAGAACCGGGGCTGGGGCGGCGTGTCCGACCTCGTCACCGAGCCGCCCAGCACCTACTACTACCGCCAGATCTACGGCTGTTTCTTCGACGATGTGTACGGTCTCGAGAACGTCGAGAAGTGCGGAGTCGACAACATCTGCTTCGAGACCGACTACCCCCACTCGGACTCCACCTGGCCTCACTCCAAGGAGGTTGGCCAGAAGTTGATGGCCGACCTGTCCGACGACATCGTCTACAAGCTCGTGCGCGGCAATGCCATCGAGATGCTGGGCCTAGACTTTGACAAGTAGCCGGGACTTCAACCTGCTCATCGGTGGCGATTCCGTCGCCGGAGCCGGCGGCTACGAGGTCGTCAACCCCTCCACCGAAGAGGTCGTTGGGATCGCCCCCGATGCCTCGGTGGAGCAGGCCCAGGCGGCCTGCGCCGCGGCCCGTGAGGCCTTCGACGGGTGGCAGCGCACGCCGATGGAAGAGCGCTGTGCTCTGCTCGATCGGGTCGCCGACCTGATCGACGCGAACCGCGACGAGCTCGTACCGCTGGTGCAGGCCGAGACCGGTGCCACCATGCGGGTAGCCAAGACCATGCAGGTTCCTCAGGCCTCGGCTCGTTTTCGGCGCTACGCCCAACCCGAATCCAACCTGGTGGGCCTTCCCCCGGCGGTCATGCCCACCACGGCCCTGGCCCCGGGCGGCATCATCGGCGGCGTCCAGCACCGAGCCCCGGTGGGCGTGGTGGCCACTCTGGCGGCCTACAACTTCCCGGTCACCAACATGGCCGGCAAGATGGCGCCGGCCCTGGCCATGGGCAACACCCTGGTGGTCAAGCCTCCAGTCCAGGATCCGCTCGGCATCATCCGCATGGGTGAGCTGTTCGAGGAGGCCGGGTTCCCGGCCGGGGTCGTCAACGTGGTTTCGGCCAGCACGGTCGAGACCGCCGAGGCCATCACCACATCCCCCGATGTCGACATGATCTCTTTCACCGGGTCCACCGGTGTGGGTTGTCGCATCGCCGAGGTGGCCGGCAAGCAGATGAAGCGTCTCTTGCTGGAACTGGGCGGCAAGGGCGCGGCCATCGTGTTCGACGATGCTGATCTGAAGAACGTGATCGGCAACGTGTCGAGTACCTGGACGTTCCACTCCGGCCAGATCTGTACCTCACCCACTCGCATCGTGGTCCAGCGCGGGATCTACGACGAACTGGTCGGCAAGTTGGCGGGTATGGCTCCCCACCTGAAGGTGGGTGACCCTCTCGAACGAGACACCGTGGTCGGCCCGGTCATCACCGAAGCCCACCGTGATCGGGTGGAGGCGCTGATCGCCACCGCTACCGCAGAAGGGGCCACGTTGGCCGTCGGCGGCACCCGCCCCGCGATCGATAGTGGCTTCTACGTGGCCCCGACGCTCGTGGTCGATGCCACCAACAAGATGACGGTGGCTCGCGAAGAGGCCTTCGGGCCGGTGATCACCGTGATCCCCTTCGACACCGAAGACGAAGCGATCGAGATCGCCAACGACAGCCCCTACGGGCTCTACGACTACGTG
>JBDTBS010000057.1:0-12421 GCA_039924035.1 Aquihabitans sp.
GCCTGGCGTTCGGGCAAGGAGCGCACTGCAGCCCAGAAGTCGGGGTCACTCACATGGTCGGTGGCCCTGTCGCCGGTGGCATCGCTCGACCGAGTATCGGCATCGACACCCGAGCGAGTCCCCCACCGGTCGTTGGCTCGACGTTCGGCAGACCGGGACCGGTGCACCGAGGCCGAACGGTTCACCACCGCCCTGCGCACCCATGCCCCCGGCCTTTCCATGCCGGCCACCTCGGGCCAGCGGGCATAGGCATCGGCGAAAGCGTCCTGGACCAGTTCCTCAGCTGTCTGCCAGCTACCGGTGAGCGTCCAGCCCAGCGCCACCAAGCCCGACCACTCCCGTTGATACAGGTCGTCGAACTGGCTGCAGTCGGCGGTCACGGTGCCATGGTTGCCCACGGCACCGTCACCGTCAGGCCATCGTTGCGGTGCCATGGCATCCTCCACGTGCGATAGGTCCATCATCGGGTATCACTCGCACGAGCGGCCCGAAAGGTTTACCGGAGTGACAAGAACTTCTCCCGTCGATCCGGAATCGGTCGAAACCGGTCGGGTAGCGTGCTGAGGCACAACGGGTTGGGACCAAGGGGTCCCGGCCGATTCAGGGGGAAACCATGCACCGAGCTCACCGCCTCCGTCGAGGCAGCAGCCTCGTCGTCGCCATCGTCGTTGCCGTCACCGCGGCCACCAGCCTGACGGCCTGCGAGCCGGCCGCCGACACCTACGTGGCCATGGGCGACAGCTTCGTGTCGGGTCCGCTCATCCCCTCCCAGTCAGGTGGTGGCTGCATGCGCTCCAGTCGCAACTACCCCAACGTGGCCCGTACCAAGATCAAAGCCACCAAGTTCACCGACATCAGCTGCTCGGGGGCCAAGGTCGACGACTTCTTCAACGCCAACGGCAACAACCCGCCCCAGCTCAGCGCCCTGAACAACGACACCAAGATCGTCACCGTCGGTATCAGCGGCAACGACATCGGCTTCACCGAGATCATCAAGACCTGCGCCCTCCAAGAACCGTGGGGCAGCGGCTGCAAGGGCGACTACGTGAAGAACGGGCGAGACGAGCTGTCCGAGCGGATCACCGTCACGGGACCTCGCCTGGCCGTGGCCCTCGCCTACGTCAAGCAGAAGGCCCCTCGGGCCAAGATCTTCGTGACCGGCTACCCCACCGTCCTACCGGCCACCGGTAGCGGCTGCTACCCGGCGGTGCCGATCCTGCCCGTCGACGTCAAGTACCTGCGCAGCAAGTTCCTCGAGCTCAACTCCATGATCAAATCCCGGACCCAGGCTGCCGGTGGTACCTACATCGACCTGGCCACCCCCAGCGTCGGGCACGACTTCTGTGCTCTCGACAAGTGGGTCGAAGGCATCGTGCCGCTCGCAGTGGCCGCCCCGGTGCACCCCAACCAGAAGGGCATGGCTGCCTTCGGCAACGTCGTGGCCACCGAGATCAACAAGGTCGTCACCAAGTAGCGGCCAGGCCCCTTGGCTGGTCCTGGGTCAGAAGCGGGCGTCGGCCTGGCGGAGTTGGCGCGACAGACTGCGGGTGCCGGCCTGCAGCAAGGCATCGATCTCACCGTCGAACAGGGCCCAAACGTCGTCGTCGATCCCGTTGTGGAGGCGCACCCCGCCCCGGCCTATGCGCACCGTGGCCACGCTGGCCCCCGACCGCACCCCGACGGGGATCTCCACGGGCAGCTTGGCCACGAACATGCGACCCCAGGCACTACCCAGCCACACCGGCAGTACGTCGGCCAACATGGCCGTGAGCAGGTTGGCATCGTCGGGGATCTCGAGCACCGGGCGATCCGGGGCCAGTCGGTCGAGCACGCCAGCAGTGGCGCCAGCCACGGCCGTGGGGAACACCAGAGGCAGACCAGCCAGCGCCCCAACCGCATCGCCGAACATCGACGGTAGGTGGCGGCTGCGAGAGCCGGTGACCCGGTCGAACAGCGATCGGCCCCGCTGTAGCGCGGCCGCCGATGCCAACGTGTGAGACACCAACGCCACCACTGCCGAGCGGGCCGCCTCGTCGAGACCGACCAGAGCAGCACCGTCATCGAGGTGGCCGTCGAAGGACACACCGATCACCCAGTCGACCACGTCGTCATCGACATCGGTTAGCTCAGCGGGACCGAGTAGCCGTTGCCAGGCCTCGTGGAAGGCAACGATGGCCGGGTCACCCACCGAATGACCGACCAACACCGCCACCAACTCCCGGCGACGACGATCCATGGGTGCCCCCGGCAGGTAGCAGCGGGCCACCGCCCCCAGACGGGGCAGGGCCTGGCGGTACCAGTAGGCGAACGACAACTCGATGGGGGCATCGGGGTCGAAGTCCTGCAACTCTTCGAGCCCGTCGGGGTTGTCTTGAGGCGAGATCGGAGCCGTCACGATGGGTCCACCCTGCTTCCCGCCAACACGAGGTCCACCATCCCAGACACGGCCACGGTGGCTTCATCGACCGTACGATTCTCGAAGGTACGCAACAGGTTCCAAGTGGACCAAGAAAGGGCTGTCACCAGCGAATCGTGCAGGGCCGTCCGTCTGGCGCCGGCTCGGGCCAACTCGGAGGCAAATACCTCGGTCACGTGATCCGAGGCGAACTGGTGGCCGTCGTTGAACTGGCGGGTGATGGTGGCCGACGTGGGCGCATAGAGGATCGCAGCTCGGTTGATCGGGGTGATGGCCTCGTTGATCTGACAGCGCTGGACCACCAGGTGGCGGGTCCGTTCGGCCAGCGGTGCCGACCCATCTATAGGAGTGACCAACGGCAAGATCTGCTCCACCACCCGACTACCAACCGCGCTGAACAGCGACTCCAGGTCGTCGAAGTGCTGGAACACCGAACGCACCGAAACGCCGGCCTGCTCGGCAATGCGAGGCGCCGTCGGGCGCAGGTCGCCCGCCTCCACCAAAGCGATGGTGGCATCCACCAGGCTGCCCCTCGTGCGTACCGCCCGGGCCGTGCGCCCGTCTACGTGCTCATCGACCGGATCGTCGAGCGGATCGAGCTGAGGGGTGGTGGACGACACGGTTCCTCGACGGGGCAGGGAGTCGGCGCGATCCTACGCAACCACCGGCCTAGGGGAAACGCCCGACTGTGTTGTTGTCTCATCGGGGCTGGCCACGGCTGTCGGACCCCGCGGGTACCGTCGGGTCATGGCCTTGGAACTACCAGCGACCCTGTCGCCCTCGAAGGTGTCGTCGTTCACCGACTGCGCGCTCAAGTTCCGCTACGCCAACATCGACCGACTCCCCGAACCGCCCAGCGAAGCGGCCACCAAGGGGACCCTGGTCCACCTGGCGTTGGAGCACCTGTTCGAACGCGAAGGCCCCGAGCGCACCACCTCAGCTGCCGATGTCGACTTCGACCGGGCCGTGGCCGAGATGCGCGACGACCCCGAGTTCGCCGAACTGGGGCTCGATGCTGCCGCTGAAGCCGATTTCTTCACCGATGCCCGCCGCCTGTTGCACCGCTACTTCGAGGTGGAAGACCCCACCACCATCACCCCCATCGGCATCGAGATCATGCTCGAAGCCCGAGTGGGAGACCTGCGGCTGCGGGGCATCATCGACCGGCTCGAGCTCGATGCCAACGGTGGCCTGGTGGTCACCGACTACAAGTCGGGCCGCTCCCCCGGCCCCGCCTACCAGCAGGGCCGCCTCGGCGGGGTCACGTTCTATGCCCTGTTGTGTCAGGAATTGTTCGGGGTCCTGCCCGCCAAGGTGCAGCTCATCTACCTGGCCGATGCCACCACCATCACCACCTCCCCCACCGAACAATCCACCCGGGGGCTGCGCAACAAGGTTTCGGCACTGTGGCAGGCCGTGGAGCGGGCTTGTGAGAAGGAAGACTTCCGCCCCCGACCCGGACCCCTGTGCAACTGGTGCGCGTTCCACGCCTACTGCCCAGCCCAAGGTGGCGACCCGGCATTGGCCGCCGACTTCGTGGCCCAACGCGACTCCGCTGAAACTGCCGCTGCCGCCCTTCGGGGTGCAGCCGCCGCCGAGCCCTCGGTCTGACCGCAGCCTGATCTCGGCCTGGCCGGGCCACCCCGGCATTGGCAGAACTCACCCGGCGGTCCCCGCCTTCCAGTCGGTTCGGGCCGGGTCGTAGGATCGCAACCCATGCAGCAAGCGGTCACTCCCTTGGTCACCCCAATCGAAGTCCAGACGCCCTGGATGGACCGGCTCGATGCCGCCGTCGACGACCATTGGGGCGCCATCTTCCGAGGTCACCCCCACATCGACCGGGCCTTCTACCTGGCCTCCGAACTCGGCGACTTCAGCCTCATCTGGCACATCCTCAACACCGCGCAAGGCCTACGCACCGACGAGCGCGACGCCGATGCCACCATCCGCATGGCCGTGGTGATGCTGTTGGAATCCCTGGTGGTCAACCAGGGCGTGAAGCGGCTCTTCCGTCGCCCCCGCCCCGTTTCGCTCACCCCCCGCCCCCACAAGCTGCGCACCCCCAGCACCACCAGCTTCCCCAGCGGGCACGCCACCTCGGCATTCACCGCCGCTGGCCTGTTGAGCGACCGCGACCCGAAGATGGCCCCGCTCTACTACGGCCTGGCCGCAGTCGTGGCCACCAGCCGGGTCCACGTGAAGATCCACCATGCCACCGACGTGCTGGCCGGAGCGGCCGTTGGCATCGTGTTCGCCAAGGTGGCCGTCAAGTTGTGGAAGCTCCCGCCCCGCCACCAGGCCCCGGCCGTCGAGGCCGCGGCGGCAATCCAAGACCGTCGAGCCCACGAAGACAATTGACGACCGCCAACGGGTGGTGACCAACAGAACCGTTCTAGCCCTGCGGGGCTAGGTTCGGTCGTTGTGACCAGCGACGATGCCGACCGTGAGCGGATGAACGACCTCGAGGCGCTGATGTGGCGGCTCGGTGCCGACCCCCACCTGTCATCCACCTTCGCCAACGTCACCTTCCTGGATCGGTCCCCCGACTTCGAACGGTTCCGGCGTCGGATGTGGCGAGCCAGCCGCAACGTGTCCCGCCTCCGTCGCCGGGTGGTGGAAAGGGGCCCGCTCAGCGCTCCAGAGTGGGAAGACGACCCCGACTTCGACATAGATCGCCACGTACGGCGGGTGGTGCTCCCGGTGGGGGCAACCGACGAAGATGCCCGAGCTTTCACTGCCAACGCCGCCGGCACCCCCTTCGACCGGGAACGGCCGCTGTGGGAGTTCACGATCCTCGACGGTCTGCCCAACGGCCGGGCCGCCATGGTGCAGAAGATGCACCACACGATCACCGATGGCAAGGGTGGGATCCGCCTGTCGATCGAGTTCATCGACCTCGACCGCGACGCCCCCGAACCTCCGCCGGTGGATGACGGTCCACCCCCAGCTGTGGTGGCCGACGAGGCTGGGCCCAGTCTCTTGGCCGGGGCCTTCGATGTCTTCAGCGATGCCACCCGGCGCAGCACCGAGGCTGCCCTCCGCCTGGCCGGCTCGGCCGGCGACCTCCTGCGAGACCCAGCCCACCTGGCATCGCTGCTGGCCAGCTTGCCCGCCGAGAGCGCAGCCACCGCCCAGTCGCTAGTGCGTCAACTGGTGGTGGTCGACCAACACCGGTCGCCGTTGTGGACCGCACGATCCCTCGACCGTCGCCTCGATACCTTCGATGTTCCCCTCAGCGACGCCAAAGAGGCATCGGCCCTGCTCGGTGGCAGTGTCAACGACCTGTTCGTGGCCGCGGCCGCCGGAGGAGCCGGCACCTACCACCGCGACCGTGGAGTCGACGTCGACGAACTACGCATGTCCATGCCCATCAGCACCCGCACCGACCGGGCCATCGGCGGCAACGCGTTCACGCCTACCCGGGTGTTGGTCCCCATCGGCGCCGACCCTCGGGCCCGCTTCACCGAGATCCACGACCGCCTAGCCGTCACCAAGGGTGAGAAGGCACTGACCCTTGTGTCGTCGCTGGCCGGGTTGACCAACCTGCTGCCGTCGTCGGCGCTGACCCGCCTAGCTCGCCAGCAGGTGATGACCGTCGACTTCGCCACCTCCAACGTGCGGGCCGCCCCCTTCGACATCTACATGGCCGGAGCACTCGCCGAATCCAACTATCCGGCTGGGCCGGTGGCCGGGACGGCGTGGAACCTCACCACCATGAGCTACCGGGGCGTGCTCAACATGGGTCTGCACACAGATACAACCGCGGTGGCGGAGCCCAAGGCCCTCGCTGCGGCCATTGCCGACAGCTTCGCCGAACTGATCGAAGTCGCCCGGTCCAAGCCGCGACGAAGCCAGCGCAAGCCCAAGCCCTGATCGAACGGCCTCGTTCAGGCCGGGTTGATCAGGCGCGCTGAGCTAGGCCTCGTGATTGCTGATGCCTACCGGTGGCTGCGTGCCGGTCCGCGTTTGACGGACCCGGCCCCCAAGTTGGTTCAGACCTCGGCTAGCGGGGCCTCTACCGGCGTGGTGACAAGCAGCAAACGCAGATCCAAGAGCAGATCGGCGACCTCGTCAGAGGACACGAGTGCTCGGTGCTGCATCGTGGGCAGGGCCTGGTCGATCACGGCCAAGGCTTCAAGGATGATGTCTGGCGTAACGGTGTCGGTCACAAGTAGGACTCTATCCAATCCCCCCGACAAACAACGCGCGGTTGCCACAAGGACACGGTCCACCACCCGTGACCACGTCTTCCCTCCCCCGGTTCTCTACCCTGGAGTGGTGCTGAGCCGACGGAACCGCTGACCTTGCGCTACGAGACCATCCGACGACTGGGCCGCGGCGGCATGGGCGTGGTCGATCTGGCCCGTGACGAAGACGGCCGCGAGGTCGCCCTCAAGCGCATTTCGCTGCACGGCACCCCCGAAGAGCTCGAGAAGGCCCGCCAACGGATCCGCCGTGAAGCCGAGGTGCTACGCCAACTCGACCATCCCGGCATCGTCACCCTGATCGACGTGTTCGACGACGGCGACGACCTCGTCCTGGTCATGGACTACCTACCCGGCGGCAACCTCTACACCCTGGTCAACACCGAGGGCCCCCTTCCCTCGGCCCAGGTCCGCGAGATCGGCAATCGACTGCTCGATGCCCTGGCCTGGGCCCACCGCCAAGGCATCGTCCACCGAGACATCAAACCGGCCAACGTCCTGTTCGACGCCGATGGCAACGCCGCCCTCGCCGACTTCGGGGCCGCCATACATCGCGATGCCACCCCCGGCCTGACCGGTACCGAGATGGTCATGGGCACACCCGGGTTCATGTCGCCCGAACAAGCCCGCGGCGACGACGCCACCGCGGCCTCCGACGTGTTCTCCCTCGGGGCCACGCTGGCCTTCGCGGCCACCGGCGAAGGCCCCTTCGGGACATCGGACCCCCGGGTCCTCATGTTGCGCGCTGCGGCCGGACGCACCCAGAAGCTGCCCCGCACCATCAGCCCCGACCTACGTCGCCGCATGGAAGCCATGCTCGACAAGGACCCGCTCCGACGCCCCACGGCGGCCGCAGTTCGGGGTGGCACCGATGGCACCCGACCCCACTCGGTGCCCAAGCCGAGGCCGCGGCCCAACAAGCGGGTACTCGTGGCTGGGGCCGCGGTACTGGCTCTGCTGGTAGGCATCATCGGGTTCGCTCTGGTGTCATCGGCGCGGGGCGCCGACCCGGCTGAGACGGTGCCGTTCAACCTGCCGGTGATATCGATCCCCGAGCCATGCGTCGACCTCCCCTACCAACCGTGTGGCCAAGACGAACCGGCCCCCAACACCGACGGACGGGTGTGCATCAACGGTCACGCCGACTACGACGGCGACCCCACCAACGGTTGCGAAGCCGCACCCGACGGCAACCCGCCCAACCTCGTTCTCGACGAGGCCATCGAGGGCAACATCGTTCCCGCCGACGAGGTCGACCGGTTCCTGCTCCCCGTCGAGGACAGGTTCAACCTGCTCGGCGACGGCAAGCTGAAGGTGACCCTCACTGCCCCCGCCGGATCCATAATGCGCCTGACCGTGCTCAGTAGCAGCGGCAAGGTCCTCGGCACCGGCATCAGTTCCGGTGAGGAAACGCTGGTGCTCACCATGCAAGAACCCAGCCGCCTGGGCGACGACAGCACCACGCTCACCATCGAGGTGAGCCTCGAACCCGGCGCCGTCCCCACCGAAGCCCCCTACCGCCTCACCACCTCCGGCAGCTGGTAGCCAGCCCCCGACCCCGCCGAGGGCAGAGCAGCCCCAAAACAGTCGAATCGGCGTAGATTTTGGTCGTCATACAACCAGGATCTACGCCATTCCAGGGGTTTTGGGGTTGCGCCATCCGGGTCGGGTTGGGTCAGAACATGCCTAGTTGGAGGCCGCCGCCAGAATCGGTGAGCGGGATCCACTGTTCGCCGCCTCGGGGGCCGAGGACCCGCACTTCGATGGCCTCCACCGGGATGGCGCGGGCCCGGCCGCGGTCGTCGCGCAGGCCCACCGAACCGTCCTTCTCACGGCGCAGGACCACCCCGTCGTGGAAGCGCTTGTCGTTCGTGCCCCGGTAGCGGATCAACTGGCCGATCTCCAGGCCGACCTCGGCCAGACCGTCGTCGATCGGCGAACCCTTGCGACTCATTCCGACGTCGGCCTCTGACCGTCGTCGACCATCCCGAGGATGCGGGACTGGAGACGCTGCATACCGGCCAACCAGCGGTCGGGGTCCGATGCACGGTGGGCGTAGTACTTGGCCACCTCAGGGTGCGGGAGGATCAGGAAGTGCTCCGCCCTTAGACCTTCGACCACTGCCGTTGCCACCTCGGCTGGTTCGATCACACCCTGCGAGACCACCGTCTGCACCGACGAGTGGCCCATGGCCCCGGCCAGCAGGGCCGTGTTGACCCCCTGCGGGCACAGGCATGAAACCTTGATCCCCTGGGAGCCGTAGGTGATGGCCAGCCACTCGGCCACCGATACCGCAGCGTGCTTGGTGACCGAATAGGGCAGGTCACCGATCTGGCTGAGCAACCCGGCGGCCGATGCCGTCGACAGCAGGTAGCCCTCACCACGGGCCAACATCGACGGCAGGACCGCCCGGGCCGCGTACACGTGGGCCAGCACGTTGACCCGGAAGATGCGCTCCCAGGTCTCATCGTCGCAATCCACACCGGCCCCGCTGCCGATACCGGCGTTCGACACGAACAGGTCGATCGGACCGTGGGCATCCTCGGTGGCTGAGACCAAGGCCGCCACCGCGTCGCTATCGGCCACATCGAGCACGTGGCCATGAGCCCGTTCACCGAGCTGGGCTACCGCGGCGTCGACCTGCTCTTGGACCAGGTCGGCCACCACCACCGCGGCTGCACCTTCGGCCAGGAACGCCTCGGCCAGCGCCAAGCCGATGCCGTTTGCCCCACCGGTGACGACCGCAACGCGGTTCTGCAGCTCCATGCGCTGCACCCTACCGATCCCCCACGACGGCCTCGGGGGCTCAGGCCTGGGCTGCGGCCTCCATGGTCTCGGTCACCACCTGGCGACGATCGCCGCCCCACGGCAACGGCATGAGCACGGGTACGTCGACCCCGGCATTCACGTAGTCCCGCACGGTGTCACGGACCAGATCGCCATCGCCGATCACATCGATGGCATCACACATGCGATCCGACACCGCAGCGAGCGCACCATCGCGGTCCCCGGCCGCGTGACGCTCGCGAATGGCATCGACCTCGTCGCCAAATCCGGCCCGGGCGAAGTTGCGCGCGTAGGCGTCGACCACCGCATAGCTGAACAGATCCCGGCGAGCCTTGGGCAGCGCCTGCTCACGGTCGCCCACCCCGGCATGGATGTAGGCGTAGATCTCGGCATTGCCGCCCTTGCGGACCTGCTCGACCGACCACGGCACGTGTGAAGCGGGCAGGTAGTTGAGGAGCACGCCGTCGGCCACCTCACCGGCCACGGCCAGCATCTTCGGGTTCAGCGCCCCGACCACCACCTTCGGCTTGCGCTCACCCAGCTTCAGGCCGAGACGGAAACCCTTCACCCGGTAGAAGTCGCCGTCGAAGTCGACCTTCTCACCAGTCAGGCACTCCTTCACCAACGTGACGTACTCCCGCACGTGGGCCAGCGGGTACTCGCCGTACGGGACGCCATGCCACCGGGTGGTCACCACCGGCGACGAGATGCCGATGCCCAGCAGAATGTCGGCCTCTGGATGCAAGGCCTGAAGGGTGGCCGCGCCCATGGCGGCCACCATCGGCGTGCGCAACTGGAGGGCCAGCACCCCGGTGCCCAGATCCATGCCCGGAGCTGCGGCCCCGGCCGCCGCCAACAGCGAGAAGGCCTCGGTACCGGTGGTCTCGGCCGTCCAGAAAGACCGGTAGCCGAGCGACTGGGCCTGCTGAGCGGTCTCCACCGCCAGCGCCGGACCCAGCGTCATGAGGCTGGCGAAGGTGAACCCAAGTCGATCATGTGCCATCGCCCGAACGTAGCCCGACCATTTCCCCGCCGTAGACGGAGCGCCGATGCCACGGACCGTCGGGTAGAACCCTTGGCATGGACCAGGCGACCATCGACATCTACGAACGTGAAGGGGCCCGCTACTCCATTCGCCGTGGCGTCGAAGGCCCCGACCAGGTGGAAGCCTTCGCTCGCTCGCTACCCGTCGACGGGCTCCGACTCGACCTCGGTTCTGGCCCCGGCCACTACCTCCCACTGCTCGGTCGACCAGCGGTGGCGCTCGACGGGGCACACGCCATGGCCGCGGCATCCCTCGATGCCTACCCCGATGTGCCGGCGCTTCAGGCCGACGTGGCCGACCTGCCCTTCGGGCGGGGCACCTTCGCCGGAGTGTGGGCCTCCAAGGTTCTCCAACACCTCCCCGCTGTCGATCTGCCGATGGCATTGGCCGACGTGCGCCGCATCCTCCCCGAGGGCGGCCGCTTCGCCCTGCGCATGTTCGCCGGCGATGGCTCCGAAACCGTGAGCGCCGCCGACTCCGGTGACGACCTCCCCGGCCGCTTCTTCAGCTGGTGGTCACCGGACCGACTCCGAGAGGTGGTGGAAGCGGCAGCCTTCTCGATCGAACACATGGAAGTGGACGAACGAGACAACGGCCACCACCGCATCAACATCGATGCCGTCGCCATCCGAGCCCTGCCCGATCACGTCGGGCCAGGCATGAAGCTGCTCCTCTGCGGGGCCAACCCGTCGTTGCACTCGGCCGATGTCGGGGTCGGCTACGTCAGCCCTTCCAACCGGTTCTGGCCGGCCATGACCCAAGCCGGGCTGGTACGCCGGGGTCGGGACCGGGACCCACGAGACCTGTTGCGCCACGGGCGCATCGGCATGACCGACTTCGTCAAACGGGCCTCGCCTCGAGCCGCCGAACTCACCAACGACGAGTACGCCGAGGGCCTCGATCGGCTGGCCCGGTTGTGCCACTGGCTGAAGCCCCAGGCAGTGGCCGTGGTCGGCCTCGCCGGCTGGCGAGCCGCCGTGCACCGCAAAGCCGTGGCCGGCTGGCAACCGACCGGCATCGGCGACGTCCCCGTCTACGTGGTCCCCTCCACCAGCGGCCTCAACGCCCACATGAGGGTCCACGACCTAGCCGACCACTTCACCAAAGCCGCCGCCGGCGCCTGACCCCCACGCCCGTCCGGCTAGACCCACCCACCCGGTTAGAGCGTTCACACCCAGGTGAAATGGCGTAGATCTTGGTTGCGTGGCAACCAGAATCTACGCCATTCCGCTGCTTTTGGGGGCGCGCTGGGTTTCAGTCGAGGACGGCTTGGGCCTGTTCGATGTTGATGGTGAACGTGCTCGTGCGTGAAACGGCCGGCAGGGTGCCGGTCTGACCGTTGGTAGCCGACCAGGTCAGTTCCCAGTCGACGATGGCTTCCACCGTGAACGTGCCGGCCCAGTCGAAGGCATACGAGCAGTCCGAACCGGCCCAAGCATCGCTACCGGCCCCCGGTTCCCACTTCGTACCCGCCCCATCGCACACGACGGTCTCCGAGGTACCACCGGGACCACCCTTGCCGGGACCAGTGATCTGGAAACGGGTCCGCACTGGGGTTGCCGTCAACGTGGCCGCCAGGCCGGGAACCTCAGCGGTGGTGGAGGTGGCATCGAAGTTGTCGACCCAGAACCACACCGGCACCCCAACCAACTGGAGCCCACCACGCACCGGCGATGTGGCCACCGTCGGTAGTTCCAACTCCAGCTGCTCCTCGGCAAACGTCACCAATATTTCGGCGGCCGGCACCGTTGGGTTGTTCAGCCATTGCGCCGTGTTGGCCGGGTCGGCGACGAGACCGCACTGCGTCCACGACTCGGCCGCCGCGATCTCCTCAGCCGAGTGACTATCGGCGAGCCCACCACCGAAGATGGACGAACCGTTGACCGACATCCAGTTCAAGAGCCAGGTGCCATGCCGGTCGCAGTCGGTGTACGGCGACGGCCCCGACGACCCGCCCGACCCCCCACC